>JANPIS010000340.1:0-14373 GCA_031425095.1 Chthoniobacteraceae bacterium | reverse complement strand
GGCATATTGGCGACGCAGTAGTGGATCACCCCTTCCTCCACGTAAGTGGGATCGTGGTGCGTCGTCGGGCGCGTGGTCTCGACGCAGCCGCCTTGATCCACGGCGATGTCCACGAGCACGCTGCCGGGCTTCATCACCTTCAGCATATCGCGCGTGATCAGCTTCGGCGCGCGCGCTCCGGGCACGAGGACGGCACCGATGAGCAGATCGACGGTCGCCATGAGTTCCAGCAGGTTGGCCTGATTCGAGTAGAGCGTGTGGGTGCTGTGCATCGACATGTCGAGAAAACGCATGCGCTCGACGTCCACCTCGAGGATCGTAACATCCGCTCCGAGGCCCGTGGCCATGCGTGCGGCATTCACGCCCGCGGTGCCGCCGCCGATGACGACCACTTTTCCCGGCAAGACTCCAGGGACGCCGCCGAGGAGCACACCTTTGCCACCGCAATGTTTGGCGAGGAAGTAGCCGCCGACGATCACCGACATGCGTCCGGCGATTTCACTCATGGGTTCCAGCAGCGGCAGGCGGCGATTCACTTCGAGCGTTTCGTACGCGATGCCGATCGCGCGCGACTTCGCGATCGCTTCCGTGAGCGGTCGGCTCGCGGCGAGGTGCAGGTAGGTGAAGAGGATCTGGCCGGCGCGGAGCAGTGGGTACTCATCGGGCAGTGGCTCCTTCACTTTCACGATCATCTCCGCGCGCTCGAAGACTTCCTCGTGCTTCGTCACGATCTCCGCGCCCGCTTTCGTGTAGTCCTCATCCGGGTAGCCGGAGCCCGCGCCGGCAGCAGCTTCGACGAGCACCTGATGCCCGCGACGGGTGAGCTGAAACGCGCCCGACGGCAGCAGCCCGACGCGATGTTCCTGCGCTTTGATTTCTTTGGGGACGCCGATGATCATGCCGCAAGTTGCCGCAGGTCACGGCGAAACGCACGCAACATCCTCGACCGCTCAAGGCCCGCCATGGGGCCCTCCGACGGCCTCCCCGGCTGGCTTCAGGGAACGCAGCCAGGAGACGAGGTCCGCGACGTGCGCCGGAGCCAGGATCCCTCCGTAGGAAGGCATCGGTGACTGGTGCGTGCTGTGGCGATCCGTGATGAGGGCCTTCGCAATCCGCACCGGCTGCCCTGTGGCTTGGGCGAGTGTGAGGTGCAAGTCGGTTTCTTCCCGGAGGATGCCGGCGTGCGTCTGGCCATCGCTCGCACTCACGCTCAACAACGCGAAACCTTCGGTGAGCGCTGCGTTCGGTTCGAGGATCGAGCGAATGAAATGCTCAGGTTCGTTGCGCTCACCGATCGTGGAAAGATCCGGACCGAACTGGTGTCCGATGCCTTCGGCGCGATGACAGGTCACGCAACCCGCGGCGATGAAGATCGCGCGACCGCGCTCGGGCCGGCCGTCCTTCAGGACAGTGAGCGCCTGCTCGACCGTTGTCGGCGTGGTGCGCGGCTCGAGCGTGATCTTCATCGCCGGGTCACCCACACCTTTGCTGAATACCGCCTCCGCCGGCTCCCCGATGAGTTTTCCCTCCACGAAGAGCGCGGCTTTGATCTTCGTGGTCTCGCGGAGCACGATGGAGCTGGATTCCGGGAAAAGTGGCGAGTGTGCCGTCGGCGTGGAGCCATCGACGGTGTAGTGAATCGCGGATGGCTTCAGACCAGGCGTGAGATAGACCGTGACCTCGCGCTCATACTCGCCGGGCTGTGGTTCGAAAGTGATCAACGGGTTTCCGCTGCGCTTCGCGAGCCACAGCGCAGCGATTTCCGTCGTCGCGGGGTCGGCAACCAACGCAGCGGCGTCGTCCGCGGTGATGCGGCCGAGATCCGCAAGGCCGAGCAGCGCCGCCCTCCGCACGCCGTCGCGGGAATCTTTCAACATCGTGTGCAAGCCATCCGGCCCCGCAAGATCGCGCAGAGCGACCCATGCGCAGTAGGAAGCGATGCGATCGGTCTCGACGGCCGCGAATGTTTTCAACGCATCGAGGCAGTCCACCGCGTGCGCACGCCGGATGGCCTGCACTGCGGCGACGCGCACCCGTGGTTCCGAATCGCGCAAGGCACCGGCGACAAAATCCGGCAGCGGCCGCGCAAATTCGCCAGCGATGCGCAGGACCTGGAGTCGATGATTGAGGGAACACTCGGGGCTGAAAGCGAGCGGCTCACCGATGCGGCCGAGGGCCCAGAGCGTCCACGTCTCCTGCGCGGTGGAGAGCTGCGACGCGGCGAGGAGCTGCCGCAGGCTGTCTTTCACGGCCAGGCCGCGGCGGACCAACTCCTCCTGCGCATCGATGCGCCAAGTCGGGGCATGGCTGCCGAGGTCTTCCGCGAGCTCCGCAAAGCTCCACGTCCCGATCGGCCGCTGACGTTTGGCGGTGCGCCAGTTCACCGCTGCGCGGTCTTTCGCCGAGATGCGATAGATCCGGCCTTCGAGATCGTCGGCCCGGCCGAGGAGATTGCGCACGACTTTCTCCGGCCGGTTGTAACGGCGGCCCCAACTCAGCACCCAGAGCGCGCCGTCCGGACCGACTTCCATATCCGTCGGGCGGAAGTACGCGCCGCTGCCGCTCGCAAACTCCGTCCACTTGCCCCCGGCAGGCTGGATCAGCGCACCGTCCCAGCGCGGCCGATACGCGTAGGTTTTTTTCCGCTCCCAATCGTTCATCAGCCACACGCCACGCCACTCTGGCGGGAATTGCGGCGCGTCGCAAAACACCACGCCCGTGCCGGAGCCATCGAAAAGCGGTCCGCTCGTTGGGACGGTCGGCGGGTTCCGTTCGCCAGTCCAGTGCGCGCTCCAGCCGTGCCCCCATCCGAAGTGTGCGCCGGCAAATGGCATTACGATGCGATCTCCCTCGTGCTGATCGTTGTCGGTGCCGAGCCAGTTGAAGCCGTCATCAAAGACGATATCGAAGGGATTGCGCAGTCCGCGCGAAACGATCTCCAGATTCGCGCCGAGATCGTCGCAGCGCAGGAATCCGCCTTCGCGGCCCCAGTAGTCCTTCGGGTCCTGATAGGCGTGCTTGTATTCGCCTTTCTTGAAAGTCTCCGGCGGTGAGAAATCCGGCGCGCCGTCTGGCGCCTCGACGCCCCACAAGTCGCGGAACGGCTTCGGTGCGAGACGCCCATTTTCCGTCAGCCCGCGTGAGTTGCCCTTCGTCATGTAGAGCTTGCCGTCCGGCCCCCAGATCAGCCCGTGCAGGGCGTGCTCGAGGTTGCCGAGATCGGTGAATACACGGACGTACTCGTCGGCTTCATCGTCACCATCGAGGTCGCGGACGATCGTGAGGTCCGGCGCATTGGCGACCCACAGATCGCGACCGTGCCAGGCCAGGCCCTGAATTGAGTTCAAGCCTGTGGCAAAGTCCTTCGTCTGGTCGGCGGTCCCGTCCCCGTCGGTGTCCTTCACGATGACGATGCGATCGCCGGGCGTGTCGGGTTGCGGATTCCGGTACTGGCCACCCATCCCGACGTAGAGCTGACCGCGCCGGTCAAAGGCCATGGCGGCGGGATTGCCCACGAGCGGTTCCCTGGCAAAAAGCGCGATCTCAAATCCAGGCGGAACCTGGGGCAGTGCCGACGGGTCCATCTCCAGCGAATCGGACGAATGGGAAACGTAAGCGATGGTACCCGCCAGCACCGCCAGACCGGCACCGAAGCAAAGGATCTTCACTGTGAGACTCGGTGCGACGACCGGGAAAGCCATGCGCTTGCTGCTATCGGACCTTGATCAGCCGCACAAGCAATATCATAGCCACCATAAAATATGCTCGCTGCTCGCGCCGACTGCCGAGCACCTCCTTTCCTCCGACGCACCCACCCACGCCGTTCACCGACCCGTGAGACTCGACCAGAAGAGCGCGCTCTGTTTAGATCGCCCCCCGATATGTCCCAGCGTCCCATCATCACCTACACCAAGACCGACGAAGCCCCCGCGCTGGCCACCTATTCACTACTGCCGATCGTGCAGGCCTTCACGAAGCATTCCGGAGTCGTGGTCGAGACGCGCGACATCTCGCTCGCCGGGCGCATCCTCGCGAACTTTCCCGAAGCGCTCACGCCTGAGCAGCGCGTGCCGGATGCGCTCGCGGAGCTCGGAAAACTCGCCACCGAGCCGCACGCGAACATCATCAAGCTTCCCAACATCAGCGCTTCAGTGCCGCAGTTGAAGGAGGCGATCGCGGAGCTGCAGAGTAAAGGCTTTAAGGTGCCGGACTTTCCGGCGAATCCCTCGACGGATGCGGAGAAGGACGCACGGGCGCGCTACGACAAAATCAAGGGCAGCGCGGTGAATCCGGTGCTGCGTGAGGGCAACTCCGACCGCCGCGCGCCGAAGGCCGTGAAGGAATACGCGCGCAAACATCCGCACGCGATGGGTGTGTGGTCGGCGGATTCGAAGACGAGCGTCGGCACGATGAGAAAGAGCGACTTTTTCTCGAATGAGAAATCCGTGACGGTGCCCGCGGCGACGGAGGTGAGGATCGAATTCATCGCCCAAAACGGCGCGTCCACGGTGCTGAAGGAGAAGACGCCGCTGAAGGCCGGCGAGATCCTCGACGCGACGGTGATGAGCAAGAAGGCGCTCATCGCCTTCCTCGAAGAACAGGTGGCGAAGGCGAAAGCGCAGGGCGTGCTCTTCTCCCTGCACATGAAGGCGACGATGATGAAGGTTTCCGACCCGATCATCTTCGGCCACGCCGTGCGGGTTTTTTTCAAAGACCTCTTCGCGAAGCACGGCGCGCTCTTCGCGGAGATCGGCGTGGATTTGAAAAATGGCTTCGGGGATCTCGTGGCGAAGATTGCGAACCTGCCCGCGGACAAGAAGGCGGAGATCGAAGCGGACATTCAGGCCGCGCTCGCGAGTGGGCCGGGCCTCGCGATGGTGAACTCGGAAAAGGGCATCACCAATCTCCACGTGCCGAGCGATGTGATCGTGGATGCGTCGATGCCGGCGATGATTCGTTCGTCGGGCAAGATGTGGAACGCCGCGGGCAAGCTGGAGGACACCCTCGCGGTCATCCCCGACAGCAGCTACGCCGGCGTCTATGAGGCGACGATCGACTTCTGCAAAAAGCACGGCGCCTTTGATCCACGCACCATGGGCAGCGTCCCGAACGTCGGCCTCATGGCGCAGGCCGCCGAGGAATACGGGTCGCACAACAAGACCTTCGAGATTCCCGCCGACGGCACCGTGGTCGTCACCGATACGAATGGCAAACTGCTGCTCGAACACGCGGTCGAAGCCGGAGACATCTGGCGCGCCTGCCAGACGAAGGACGCGCCGGTGCGCGACTGGGTGAAGCTCGCGGTGAATCGCGCTCGGGCGACCAGTACCCCTGCAGTCTTCTGGCTCGACGAAAAGCGGGCTCACGATGCGCAGATCATCGCGAAGGTGAAGCCGTATCTCGCCGAGCACGACACCACCGGGCTCGAGATCCGCATCCTCGCCCCGGCGGCGGCGACGGAGTTCACGCTCGCACGGCTCAAGGCTGGCCAGGACACGATCTCCGTCACCGGCAATGTCCTGCGCGATTACCTTACCGACCTCTTTCCGATCCTCGAACTCGGCACCAGCGCCAAGATGCTTTCCATCGTGCCGCTGATGAATGGGGGCGGTCTGTTTGAAACCGGTGCGGGAGGTTCCGCTCCGAAGCACGTCGAGCAATTCATCGCGGAAAACTACCTACGCTGGGATTCGCTCGGCGAATTTCTCGCCCTCGCCGTCTCGCTCGAGCATCTCAGCGAGACCTTCAATAACCCGAAGGCCAAAATCCTCGCCGACACGCTCGACCACGCGACCGGTAGATTCCTCGACGACAATCGTTCTCCCGGCCGCAAACTTGGGACGATCGACAATCGGGGCAGCCACTACTACCTGGCGTTCTACTGGGCTCACGCCCTCGCGTCGCAGGACAAGGACCTCGAGCTGAAGGCGATCTTCACGCCCATCGCGGTCCAACTGATCACGAACGAGGCCAGAATCGTGGCCGAGCTCAACGCCGTGCAGGGCAAGCCGGTCGAGATCGGCGGCTACTATCTGCCCGATGAGGCGAAGGCCTCCGCAGCGCTGCGTCCCAGCGCGACTTTCAATGCCATCCTCGGCAAGCTGTAGGCCCGGACACTTTTTCCGCGATTTTGGCGGTGGCGAGTGGCAGACTCGCGCTAGTTTTTCGACGCGATGAACGCTCCTGAATTCCCCACCCCGTGGCAACGCAAGACCTTCTGGGTTGCGATCAGCGCGATCTCCGTGGTGGCCATCGGCGCGATCGGCGTTGGGCTGGTCTGGACGGGCTCGAAAGTGCTCGGCTTTCTCCAGCCAATCCTCATCCCTTTTGCCGTCGCGGCAGTGATGGCCTACCTGCTCGACCCCGTGGTGGCAAAGATCGTCGCCTGGGGGACCACGCGGCATCGCGCGGTGCTCGCGGTCTTCGCGGCGGTGACGCTCGGGCTCGTGGGCATCCTCATCTGGATCGTCCCGGCAATCTCGCAGCAGACGGGAAATCTCGCCCGCCTCGTCCCGCGCTACACCCAGCGGCTCACCGTATTGGTCGTCGATGCAGCGAGGGGCATTCAGAATCGCACCGGCTACCAGATTTTCCCGCAGCTCGCGCCCGTCCCCGAAGGCCCGCCCGCACCGATGCTCGAGACGGTCGAGCCCCCGCCTCCAGTTCCTCTCGGAGCCACACCGGCCAGCACTTCGCCCAATCCCGACCCGGTGCTGGAGAAGAAGACCGCTGCCTCTGCTTCCAGCGACCCCACCAAGGCCGAGAGCGCGCTGCAGGACGACTGGCATCAACTCGTCTCCGGCGAGTGGGTGCGCACGACGCTGCCGACGGTGCTGCGCAATGCGTGGACCTTTGTGAAGTCGAGCGTCGGCGGCTTTCTCGGCGTCTTCGGCTTCCTGCTCTCGATGATCATCGTGCCGGTCTATTTGTACTACTTTCTCATCGAGAGCAGCCACATCGCAAAGTCCTGGGGTGACTACCTGCCGCTGCGCGCTTCCGCTTTCAAAGACGAGGTGGTGAGCGTGCTTGGCGAGATCAATGGTTACCTCATCGCCTTCTTCCGCGGGCAGCTCATCGTGAGCCTCATCAATGGCACCGCCACGGGTATCGGACTCGTGATCGTCGGCCTCGACTTCGGCCTGCTCATCGGTTTCCTGCTCTGCTTCCTCGGCATCATCCCGTATCTCGGCATCGTGCTCTGCTGGATTCCCGCGGTGATCATCGCCTCGGTGCAAGGCGGCGCGGGCACCTGGGTGCCGGGCGATCCGTGGTGGGTTTTCCCGGTCGTGGTCTCAGGCATCTTCGTGGCGGTGCAGCAGGTCGATGGGCTTTTCATCACCCCGAAGATCGTGGGCGAAAGCGTCGGTTTGCATCCGATGACGGTCATCGTCTCGGTCTTCGTCTGGACGCTGCTCATGGGCGGTCTGCTCGGCGCCATCGTTGCCGTGCCGATGACGGCCACCCTGAAGGTGCTCCTGCGCCGTTACATCTGGCAGCAGAAGCTACTGGCCAGCGGGGCACTCGCCGCACCGCCCACCGAGCACACCGCGGCCATCCAGGCGGTCGCGTCGAACGCCGTCCCCGCCGAAGCGAAATGAAACCCTCCGTCCACGCAGGGCCAAAGGTCGTCGTTCGCAGCACGACGCTGCGCGACACGATCGTCGGGGTGGTCCTCGCACTGGCCGTCCTAGGGATCATCGCCTACGGCATTCGCCACATGGCGCAGCCCGTGCGGGGCAACAAGGTGACCGGGATCATCGTCGAGAAGCAGCTTATTCCACTCAAAGAGCAGATGGTGGAGTTCTCCGGGCGCGCGATCAAAGGCGTGAAGGAATCCGAAGGTGAGCACATCCTGAAAGTGCGCGTGGACGCAGAAAAAGGCCGCGTCTTTGAAGTCCCGGTGGCGAAGGAACTCTATGACCTGAAAAAGGTCGGAGATTCGCTCACCTTCATCCGCCCACCGAGCGAGCAGCGGTAGTCGCCGCTACGCGGAAAAACTCTCGCCGCACGAGCAGTGCGCGACCGCGTTCGGGTTGGTGACCTTGAAGCCGCCCTTCTGCAAATCGTCGCTGTAGTCGAGCAGCGAGCCGCTGACGAAGAGCGCGCTCTTCGGATCGACCACGACGCGCACGCCCGCACTGAGCACCATGATGTCCCGATTCGCCGGGCCGTTCACCAAATCCATCTTGTACTGTAGCCCGGAGCAGCCGCCGCCGATCACCGCGACGCGGAGCGCGCCTTCCGGCCGGCCCTGCCGCGTCAGGAGCGACGTGAGCTTCGTACTCGCGGCCTCCGTCACCTTCACGAGCTTCTCGTTGCCCATCTTGTATTTGATCTCAGGCGTGGCGGTGTCGGTCATAATTTGAGGGCGAAGTGATGCGAGGTGATGTCCATCCGCCGCTCGAGATAGAAGCGGTGCGCGGCGAAGCGTTGCACGCCGGAATCGAGATGCAACTCCGCACAGCCTTCCCTGCGGGCCTGCTCCACGAGCCAGCCAAAGAGCTTCTGCCCGACACCGCGCGAACGGGCATCCGGCGCGGTGACGAGGTCATCGACGTAGAGAAATCGTCCCCAGGCGAGATTCTCGGCGATCCGGAAACCGGCACACGCCTCGACCACGCCGGCCGACTCGACGAACGCGAGGCGATAGCCCGCGCTTCGTTGACGCGCGACCTGCGCGACGAAAGTTGCCGCATCGAGATGCGGTCGGAGGTGAGCCATGACTGGGTGGCAGCGCGCGATCGACGCCGCGTCCTTGGCCTCACCGATTGAGGTCTCCATCATGGAATCACTGTCTCCAGCGTCGCCGCAGCACGATGTGCGGCGATGTTGCCCGCGGCGATGTCTTCCAGTTCCACCAATGATAACAAATGTGCGAATCGCTCCCGCAGACGCTTCGCCTCCGGCATCCCGCGCGAGTAGGCCATCAACCGTGACCGCATCGCCGCCAGCGCGTGCGGTTCGCTGCCCTCGGCCCGCACTTTCCAACGGCAGTGCCGGATGATGTGCGCCCACTGCTCCTCGATCGGCATCGGCGCGAGATGTTCGCCGGTGGCGAGGAAGTGTTTGATCTCCCGGAAAATCCACGGCGCGCTCATTGCCGCGCGGCCGAGCATCAATCCCCGCACGCCGGACTGCATCCGCCGCTCGGCGTCCAGCGCGCCGGCGATGTCGCCATTGCCGATCACCGGCACCTGCACCGTCGCGGCGACCTGCGCGATCACGTCCCAATTCGCCTCCCCGCTGTAGCCCTGCTCCTTCGTCCGGCCATGCACCGCGATCGCCTGTACGCCGCAGTCTTCGAGGATGCGCGCCGTCGTCTTCGCATTGATCGTCGCGTCGCACCAGCCGATGCGCATCTTCGCCGTCACCGGATGCGGTGCCGCGGCGCGGACCACGGAACGCGCGACTCTTTCCAGCAGCGGACAATCGCGGAGCAGCGACGAACCGCCCTGCTTCGAGACGACCTTGTTCACCGGGCAGCCAAAATTCAGATCGATGAAATCCGGCTGCTTCCAATCGAGGACCATGCGCGCCGCTTCGCCGAGATGCTCCGGATCTCCGCCGAAGAGCTGCACGCCAAGTGGCCGCTCCGCATCGACGAATTCGAGATACTCCAGTGTCCGCTCGTTGCGCCGAAAGATTCCCTCCGCCGAGACGAACTCCGTGACCATCACGTCCGCGCCATACTCCTTGCAGAGTTGGCGGAAAATCGTGTCCGTGACCCCGGCCATGGGCGCGAGGTAAAGCGGGCAGCGGTCTTGGAACCAGGGAAGTGACATGGGCAGCGCCGTATCTACTCCGCTTTCGCACCGCGGTCCATGCCTGCAAAGGGAACGCACCGCTGCAGGTTATCGCAGGCACCTTCGCATGTTCCCCACCCGCCTCCTCGCCCTCACCGCCTTCTTCTCCCTCACGCTCTTTGCCGCCGCGGCCGAGCTCGCGATTCCCGAAGGCGTCACCTTCACGCGCGACGTCGAGTTCTCCAATCCCGACAACCAGCACCTGCAAGTGAACGTCGCGCAGCCCAGGGGCGACGGCCCCTTTCCGGCCGTGGTCTGCATTCACGGCGGCGGCTTCCGCGCCGGCAAGCGCGAGAGCTTCGACAAGCTCTGCCTCACCCTCGCGCAGCGCGGCTATGTGGCGATCACCGTGACTTATCGGCTCGCGCCCGCGTCTCCCTTTCCTGCGGCGGTCATCGATTGCAAAGCGGCCATCCGCTGGCTGCGCGCGAATGCGGCGAAGTATCACGCGGATCCAAAGCGCATCGGCGCCACTGGCGGATCAGCGGGCGGGCATCTCGTGCAGTTCCTCGGCGTCACCGCGGGAGTGCCGGACTTTGAAAGCGGCGACCACCTGGATCAATCGAGCGCCGTAAGCTGCGTGGTGAACTACTTCGGACCGAGCGACCTCACGCGATCCTACGGCGCGAGCGTCGATGCGGCGGAAGTGCTCCCGCTCTTCTTCGGCGGCGATCTTTCCACAAAGCGCCGCGAGCATATCGTCGGCAGTCCGCTCTACTGGGTCACGCCCAAGGCCGCGCCCACGCTCATCGTGCACGGCACGAAGGACGATCACGTGGCCTTCGAGCAGGCGACCTGGATGGTGGAACGGCTCAAGGCCGCGATGGTCGAAGTCGAGCTGCTGACCATGGAAGGCGCCGGCCACGGCTTCAAAGGCGCCGATGCGGAAAAAGCCGAAGCGGCGATGCTCGCTTTTTTCGAGAAGCGCCTGAAGTAGCCGCGGCTACTTGATGATCCGCAGGATACGGTCGTTGTAGCTGTCGGTGATGTAGAGCGAGCCGTCGGGGCCAATGGTGACGCCGTGCGGGCGCGCCAGTTCGCATTGCAGCGGATCGCCACCGAGGCCGGCGGTGCCGCGTTTTCCGGTGCCGGCGACGCGGGTGATCTTCCCGTCCTTCGGAGTGTAGCGACGGATGACGTGATTCTCGGCATCGGCGATCAGCACACTGCCGTTGCGATCCATGCAGACGTGTTTCGGGCCATTCATCGTCGCCTCGATGGCCGGGCCGCCGTCGCCGCTCAACCCCTTCGCGCCAGTGCCGACGACGGTCTTGATTTTGCCCGCGGAATCGACGTAGCGCAGCGCGTTGCCATTGCGCTCGAGGATGTAGAACCCGCCGACACTGTCCGGCACCACGGCCCGCGGATCGACCAGCGGCGCGGACTTCGCCTCCGCGCCATCCGGCGGCACGCCACTCTTTCCATTGCCTGCGACCGTCTCCACAGTGCCGCTCGCGAGGTCGATCCGGCGCACGCGTTTGTTGCCGATATCGGCGATGAAGAGATGTTTCCCAGCGGGGTCGAGGGCGATCTGGATCAGCGTGGAATACTGCGCGTCTTTCGCGGCGCCGCCGTCGCCGGCGTATCCTGCCTTGCCATTGCCGGAGACGGTGGTGACGACGCCGGACTTCATGTCGAGTCTGCGCAGCGTGGAGTTGAAGCTATCCGCGAGGAGCACGTCACCGTCGGGGAGGATCGCGAGGTTGTGGATGCCATTGAAGGCCGCCTCCGTCGCCGGTCCGCCGTCGCCCGAGTAGCCCTTTTTCCCAATGCCGCCGATGACTCGGAGCATTCCATCCTTGCCGACCTTCCGCACCCGCTCGCCCTTCGTCATCTCGACGATGATCATCTCGCCCGACGGCGTGAATTCGACGCCGAAGGGTTCGAGCAGCGCGCATTCCGTGGCGGGTGCGTCTTTCACTTTCGTGCCGCCGCCGGCCACGAGTTCGATGCGGGCGGCGGAGGCGGGGAGGGTGAGCGCGAGGAGGAAGGCGAGGATTTTCATGGGAAAATGACCAATGACCAATGTCCGATGACCAAGGAAGCTCCAAATCCCGCGCGCCGCGTTTTGAAAACGGGCGTTCCCTGTTCCTCGGACATTGGTTATTGGTCATTGGTCATTGGTCATTCCCCCATGCACATCGACGCCCACATCCACATCGTCGGCAATGGCCGCAGCGGCAGCGGTTGCTGGCTGCGCGTCTCAGGCTTCTGGCACCGGCCGCTCGCGGCTTACATGATGCGGCACATCGGCCTGCCCGGGCTCGCGCTCGATGCGCCGGATTTCGATGAACGCTACGTGGCGCATGTCGCCCGACTGGTGCGCGAGTCCTCGTGTCACCGCGCCATCATCCTCGCGCAGGAGGAGGTCTACTCGGACGATGGGAAGCGGGTGGAAGGTGCGGGTTCCTTTTACGTACCGAATGACTACGTGCTCCGGCTGGCCCGCGAGCATCCGGAATTCATTCCCGCCGTCTCCATCCATCCTGCGCGGCCCGATGCGATCGAGGAACTCGAGCGCTGCATCGCCGGCGGCGCGGCCGTGCTCAAGCTCCTCCCCAATTGCCACAATGTGCACTGCAACGACCAGCGCTTTCGGCGTTTCTGGGAACGCCTCGCCGAAGCCCGCATCCCGCTGCTCGCGCACACCGGCGGCGAACACACCGTGCCCGTGATCAAACCCGAATACTCCGATCCCCGGGTACTCACGCAGCCGCTCGAATGCGGCGTCACCGTGATCGCCGCGCATGCCGCGACAAAGAGCGGCTTTGGCGATCCCGAGTACTTCCACGTCTTCGCGGAGATGCTCTCGAAGTTCCCAAATTTATACGGCGACACGGGCGCCTGGAATGTTCCGCTCCGCGGTCGGCACGTGGGAAAGTGCCGCACCGGCCTGCTCGCCGAGCGCCTCGTGCATGGCAGCGACTTCCCCGTTCCCGTCCACGGGCTGTGGGCGCGCCTGCGTGGCTTCATCTCCGGCGACGACTACCGCCGGTGCAAAGCGATTCCCAATGTGCTCGAGCGTGACTATCAACTCAAAGCCGCGATGGGCTTTAAGTCCGAGTATTTCACGCGCGTCGGATCGCTACTGCCGGCGTGACACAGGCGTCCCGCCTGTGCCGCACAGGCCAGAGCCCTGTGTCAAGACTCGCGGTGGAATCTCAACGCCTGTACTGCGTGCGGATCTGCGCGCCCTTTGCGCCATTGTCCCGTGCGGCATCCAGCACACCAACGACGGCGGAATACGGAGTCGTCGGATCAGCGTCGATGACCACAGATTGGCCGCGCTTATCCGCGAGGTAGCTTTGCAGAAAGCCCCGCAGTTGATGGGTCGGCACGGTCTGGCCCCCGATCTTCACGTCGTCGCCCTGGCCGAGCACGTGGATCTCAATCGGCGTTCCCGCTTCACGTCCTGCCGCACCTTCACGTCCCTCGCGGCGCTCGACATCTCGGGAGCGTCCCGCCTCGGCCTTGGGGCCACCTTCGTCCCGCGGCCCAGTGCGTGGCACATCTCCATCGCGAGGCCCAGTGCGCGGCACGTCGCCATCACGCGGCCCGGACTTAGGACGCCCGCCATCACGTCCACCAGCGCGAGGCTGCTCCCCATCGCGCGGACCGGACTTCGGGTTCTCGCCATCGCGCATTCTCTCGCCCGCTTTCGGGCGTTCTCCATCGCGCACGGCTTGACCTTCGCGTGGTTTCTCACGATCGCGTTTCGCTTCGGCGGCGCGCTCTTTCGGCTGTTCCTGCGCACGCGCAGTGCCGAAGGACAGACAGACGAGCAGGCCGAGGGCTCCGACGGACAACGCGTGGAGCATCGGTGACGAGGTGGGAGGACGTGTGATCATGATGATGCGGTGGCGCAGGGAGGGGTGATGGCGCACGCACGGCGCCACCCCTGCCGTGGCGGGCGGTGCGAGAAAGCTCTCCGAAATCCGCAGCAACGTGCGGCCATAGGCGACGCGATCCGCCGGCCCCATGCGCTCGAGGGCGCGCGCGTCGCAGCGCAGTTCGCGATCGGATTGGAAGCGGGACGCCGCGAGCCAGACGAGCGGATTGAACCAATGCACGGCGGTGAGCAACGCGGCGACCCAGTTCCAGACGAGGTCGCCGCTGCGGACGTGCTCCAGTTCGTGGAAGATCACGTGCCGCAGCGAGTCGCGGTTGAAGCGCGTGCGCCAGTCGCGCGGCAGGAGCAGCACCGGTTCGAAGAGTCCGGCGACAGCGGGCCCGGAGCCAACCGGCAACAAGCGCACCTCCAGCGTAAAGGGAGCGCACCCGCGCAGCAGCGCCAGCAACTCGCGATCCTCGCACGATGGCAGGCGCCGCAGTGAGCACCGAAAACGGCGTTCGCGAAAGATCAGGCCAGCCAGCACTGCGAGGCCGCCCGCCGCCCACAAGGCCAGGAGAATCCCCGCGGCATCCAACCGCGCAGCACGCCGCCAAGGAGCAGGGGCGCGCGCGCCCCCGGGGACCAAAAAGGGGGGGGGGCGCCCGGGCGGCGCGGGCGGCACGACGCGGGGGCTTAGCGCCGGAGAGGCCGGCCCGGGGAGCCCCCTGGCGCATACCC
>JANPIS010000339.1:0-5123 GCA_031425095.1 Chthoniobacteraceae bacterium | reverse complement strand
CCATCGATCGTGCGGAAATCACGGAAGGTGACATCCACTTCCGCACCGCGCGTACTTTCGAGACCGTTGAGCGTCATTCGCACGCGCCGAAGCTGCTTCGTCGCACGATCAATGGAAAGAATCACACGATCCTCCTCGGCTACGCCGAAGCCGGGCCGCAAAACGGCCAGCACTTCGTCGCACACCGCGCCATCTACTGTGCCCGTGCCATCCGAAGCCAACGTCACGCCCGGACGGTCAAAGTAAAAGGGACCGAGCAGAAAGAGCGTGTACGCATCCGCGACAAGCGCCGCGGCCCGCTTCACTTCCGCATCCTCTGTGAGTTGGCCATTGTACTTTACACTCACTGCACCGGGCGGGCGGATCACGAGCTTCGTGCCAGTCGGGCCGATGTGCGTCTGCACCATGCTTCGCTCCTTCACGTTGATCCGTTCCGTAGAGGCGCGGCGGAACGCGGTATCGGCGAGGATGGGCTGGAAGCGCGGACCGATCGCCGCCCACTTTCCTTCGTAGCGGACGTGTATCTCCCGCGCTTTGCGAAACGCTTTCGCTCCGTGAGCATCGCGGGCCGCGGAGACCAGATCCATGGCCGCGCGCTCGGACCGCCGAACTTCGCGCGAGCTAATCTGCGGGGAGGCGCAACCTGCAAAGCAACCGACGAGAACGCCCAATGCCAAGCCGACACCGATCTTGCTCATCGCCGGACTCACCCCTTTTTCTCCGCGTAGCGATCAAAACGATTTGAAAGGATAAAGAACGTCGGCGCCCACAATCCGACGAAAATTCCGAAGCGCTCTGCGTGGGCCTGCGCGTCAGGCGTATTACCCCCGGTCAGAAACCAAATGGCGATCGATCCGAGGATCGATGCAAAGCCGAGGATCAAGCAAAGCTGACTGACCTGTTTGAGTTGGGTCGATTGCATGGGGGTCGAGGGTGGAGAGTTTGACGGCAAGCAATCGCGTTCTAACACTGCGTACGAATCTCTAGGCATGCCGGATGCAGACGGCACCAATCACCCTTCGCGCTCAGCGCGGTAAGTCGCCCGTGGAGCGCACTTAGGCTCAACCAAGAATGCGCTCCAACGCCGCCACTTTGCGCAGCGCGCCGACGGTGAAAACGAGTGGGTAGCACTCCTCGTAGTACCAGAGCTTCGCAAAGTAGAAGCCGATCGGCGCAGCTTCGCGCCAGGCGCCGGACTCGACACGCGCGACGAGCCACTCCACGCCACGCTCCGTCGCCTGCTGCTGCGCGGTGCCGGCGAGCGCCTCCAGAACGAGGGCCGTTTCCTCCACCGACGACGGACCGCCGGCGCCACCGCTCCAACCACCGTCCGCATTCTGCATCTCCGCGAGACGACTCGCGACACGCGTGAGCAAGCCATCTGGAAGGGCGTAGCCACGTCCGTCGAGTTCGCGGAGCGAGGTGAGCACGTGGGCGGTGCCGTAGGTGAAGTTTTCGTCGTCGGGGGAATGTTCGTTGCCGAACCAGAGCGGGAGCCAGGTGCCGTCCGGGCGTTGCGTACGGACTAGGAATTCCTGGGCGCGCGTGATCGCGCGATCGAGTCGCGGGCGGAGTTCCGCGGGAAGATGCACGTGCCATGCGCTCCACGCGCGGAGCGTGTGCGCGGTGAGATCCGGGCTGCTGCGGTCGAAGGGCAGCGCACCCCAGCCGCGACAGAAGGTGGGGATGCCACCGTCACGATTTTGCAGACCGAGCAGCCACCGCACGCCAGCCACGCCAGCGGCGAGCGTTTCCGGATTCACCGCGCCGAGTTCGAGCAAGGCCAGCAGCGCGCCGGGCGTGTCATCGGCGTCCGGCACGCCGCCGGAGAGATCGGTCCACGCCCAACCACCGGGAGCGGCATGCGTGTAGGGATGCTCGACCTGATACTGCTGGCTGAGCAGCCACTCGCGCAGGGTGAGGCGCTGCTCCGGCGTGAACGCTTCGCGCGGGAGTGCCTTGATCGCGAGGGTCGTGACCCAGGTCGCGAGATTCGTATCGATTGCCCAGCTTCCATCCGGCTGCGCCGACGCGCGGAGAAAGTCTGCTCCTTTGCGCGCGACCGGATGCTGCGCGAGACCCATCGACGCGAGACTCATGGTGACGAAGCTCGTGAGCGGCGTGGCTTCGAGGAAGCCACCATTGTCCGGCTGGATCGACTCCAGCACCCGCAGCGTCCACGCTTTCGTCGCTGCACGAATCGAGCGTGCGAGCGGGTTTCGGCTGGGTCGGTGGTGATGGATCGTCTGACCGATCGCGATCAGCGCAGGCAGCGCATAGCTCACAACGGGCAATTGCAGTGCGCCGAAAAGCTGATGCGGTAGCGCCGCAAGTTCGAAGGGGAGCGGCATCACGTGCTCCCATCCGATGCGCCCGCTGAGCGCGAGAGTCATCAGGATCGGGACAGAAAAAGTGCGGTCCTTGCCGTAGCGGTCGGCGATGGCAACCGGGAGTTCGCGCGGAGCGCTCGCTGCCGCGAGCCAAACCTCCGCACCCGAAACCTTCGCGCGATATTCGTCATCCGCCCGCGCTGCGCCGAATGCCGCCCAGCAGAGCGCCGTCGTGCTGATGTTCGACTTACTCTTCACGGTATCGCCCCAGCCACCGTCGGCGTTCGCATTCTCGGAAAGCCAGCGCAGCCCGCCGGCGATCAACCCACGATCCCGGTCGTCGCCGATCGCCGTGAGCGCGATTACCGCCGTCGCCGTCGAGAGCGCGCTGGCCGAGAGCTGGCCGCTCCAGTGGCCGCGCGGATTCATCTCCGCCAGCAGCGCCTCGGCTGCGACGCGGAGCGCCCTCTCGAGCCGCGATCCGCTCACGCCAGCTTATCCTGCTCGCGCTTGCGCGCCGGCAGGATGGAGCACGCCTCCTTGCAGCCGAAGATGCGGCTCAGCCAAAGGCGATTCCGGCTCACGAAAGCGTAGATGATTTCCGCGATCTGAATGACGCCGGGAATCCACAGAAACAGCGCGACCGGCACGAGCAGCGGGAGCCGCATCCCGACGAAGCGGATGGCCCGTGCGCCGCGATGCACCTTGCGCTCCGGCGTGACGCAATGGATCGCCTCGAGCAGATCTTCCCGCGTGAGCTGCGGCGCGATCTCCTGTGCGCGCGGATCGGAGAGCGGCACGAGCGCGAGCGCGTGAAACCAATCCAGCCAGCTCAGCAGCTTCATCTGGAAAGTGCAGAGCGGACATTCGTCGTCGTAGAGGACCGTGTGTTTCATCGCGGATCGAAGCTAGACGCTGAGATGCCCGAGCGCGAGCAGCCCGTAGAAGGTGTATTCGGCATCGAGGTGGTCATCGGCCCAGTGGCCGTGAAAGCCGCCCTCGGCGCTCCACAGTGTGTCGATGAAATCGAGGCAACGTTCGCGAATTGGCGCGGGCACTTCGCGGTCGAGGCAGGAAAGTGCATGCAGCGTGGTTGCGGTCGAGAGCAGGTCCGGCAGTGGGGCCCTGGGCATGGCGAGAAAGCCGCCGTCGGGGTGCGCCTGCGCGAGGAGCCAGTCGCCGACGATGGCGTTCACCGGGACGCCGAGCTGGTGGAGCAGCGTGACGGCAGCAGCGGTGGCATTCGTCGAGCCGACGCGGAGGCCGCGCGCATTCGCCCATGCGCCGTCGGGTGTTTCGAGGAATTTGAGGCACTGCACCATGCGGAGCGGCTCGGGCATTTCGCGCCGCAAGTCCTGATACGCGCCGAGCGCGACGAAGCAGCCGTAGGCGTTTCCGAACTCCGAACCGGAGTCGGCATCGTAGCCGCCATCGCGGGACCGGTGTGCTTCGAGCCGCGCCAGGATCGAATCGGAGAGGCCTTCGGGCATTTTCTCCAGACCGATCGCGGCCCAGCAGCGGGCGAGCGCTCCGAGGTGAACAAAATCGAGTTCCGTCCCATCGCCGAAGGTCCGGAGCCACGGCTCCAGAAGACCCGGCGTGGGCTCCATCTGCAGGGCTTGCCGACCGGCGAGCGCAAAGATGGTGTAATAGAGATCCGGGCGGCCATCGCGATCACAGGCTCCGCCCGCGGCAGTGAACTGCCGTTCGAAAAACGCCCGCACCAAGTCGGCGGAATCGCTGAGCGCTTTTGGCGCGAGCCGCGCGACCTGAAGCATTTCCAGACGCAGACTCACGGGTGAAGAGTGCGGCGATGGGGCATCCGTGGACGCTAGGAAACACGGCCAGCGGCAGCAAGCTCGCGCCGATTTCGCGCTCGCCGCCGACCACCCATGGGCTAATCTCATCGCATCATGAAAACGACCTTCGCCTGCGCCGTCGCCATCCTCGCCACTCTGAGCCTGCAAGCTGCGGAAAAGCCGAAAGCCCCGAAAGGCAGCCTCACTTCCATCCAGGGGATCGCCGAAGCTACGGAAGCGAAGCTGAAAACGGCGGGGGTCGCGAACGTGGACGAACTGCTGGAGAAGGGCGCCACGCCCAAGGGCCGCGCCGAACTCGCGGAGAAGAGCGGCGTGGGCGAGACGCAGATCCTGAAGTTTGTGAACTACGCGGATCTCTTCCGCATCAAAGGCATCGCCGGGCAGACCGCGGAACTGCTCGAAGCGGCGGGCGTGAATACCGTGGCCGAACTCGCGCAACGCAACGCCGCGAATCTCACCGCGAAGCTCAAGGAAGTGAACGACGCGAAAGAACTCACCGGCCGGGTGCCGGCGGAAAAGCAGGTCGGCGAATGGATCGAAGCGGCAAAAACGCTGCCGAAAAAAGTCAGCTACTGACGGCGGCGTCGAGTTCGAGGGCGCGGGCGGTGCTCTTTTGCTCGAATTCCTTGCACCAGCCTTTGATCTCCGTGTCGTTGAAAATCTTGCCAATGACGCGGCGGAGCAGGCCCTTGAGGTTCGCGTTGTCCACGTCGCGGAGAGTGCGGATCGCCTGTTCCTTGTAACTCTCGAGCAGCGTGCGGCAGCGCTCGTCGGCGGCGAGTTCGAGATACAGGGCTTCGATCTCAGCGGGGCTGGCGGTGGAGAGGCGGCGCCAGTGGGCTTCGAGCGCGGTCTTCTGATCGCCTTGTGCGCGTTCGTAGGCGACGGCGAGGAGCAGGCTGGGGCGGAGACCGGCGATGTCGTTCGTTTCGCCACTCGCGCCGAGATCGCTGAGGTCGTCGCGGATCTGGTA
>JANPIS010000338.1:0-7919 GCA_031425095.1 Chthoniobacteraceae bacterium | reverse complement strand
CGGCATACTGCGGGAGTTCCGGCATGAGGCCTTGCTCCGGGACTTCCTCGAGCTTGAAGGGCTCGACATTCGGCACGCGCACTTCGTCGCCGACTTTGAGGCTGTACATCTTTTTGTCCTTGTTCAGCTTGATCAGAAATTCCGGCGCGCAGTGATAGCGTTCGGTGAGGAATTCCAGCAGCGAAGTGTAGGGGAGATACTTCTTCTTCGCCTGCTCCTGCGGCGTGCGGGGAAGGTCACCGACATATTTCAGATCGCTCTGCTGGATCGTGTAGTGCGTGTATACGGGGAAGACGGAATCGAGTGGGATGTTCTCGTCGATCACGCCCGTCTCCGGCAGTCCGCGCGAGCGCTGGTAGCGCTTCAGCGCCTTCGTCACGAATTCCCCCGGCGCGCCGTCGATCTTGCCGGGGCCGAAGAGCTGTTGATCGAGGAAAATCTGGAGTTGCGTCGTGACGTCGCGCACGGCCACCGGGATGGCCTTGGCCACGGGTGGCTCGCCATTTGGGTCCGCTGGTGGTGCAGGCGTCGGCTCAGCTGGGGCAGGGGCCACGGGGGTCGCGATGGCGGGCGCGTCGGTGCGGAAAGTCGGGGCGGGCAGAGCGGAGACGGGCGTCTGCTCGGCGAAGGCGCGGGTGCACAGGATCAGAAAGATGGCGGCAGGAATTCTCATTGCGGCTTGGAAGCGCGGGAACGTAGCGGATTTCGTGCGAATTAGAAGTGCGATGGCAGATTCCCTCTCGTAGAACGCACCGCGAATGAAATCCGACCGCCTTCGCATCGCCCAAGTCGCGCCGCTCTGGACGCGCATCCCGCCGGCGACTTACGGCGGCATCGAGCTCGTGATGAAACTGCTCATCGACGAACTCGTCGCGCGGGGCCACGACGTCACGCTTTTTTCGTCCGGCGATTGCCAGACCCGCGCGAAGCTTCACGAGACCGTCGAGACGAACCTCACCGATCGCATCAGCGCCGGTGAGATGTACATGTTCGAATACTACGCGAACTCGACGATGTCCGAGGTGCTCCGGGAGGCGCGGCATTTCGATGTGATCCACTACCACCTGAGCAGCGCCTGGCTCCCGCTTGCCGCGGCTTGCCGCACGGCCGGTGTCTTCACGATGCACACGAGCCCGCATCTCGACGATGAGTGGGTGATGCGCCGTTGGCCGGAGGTCGCCGTGGCCGGGATCAGCCAATGCCAGATGCGCGGCGCGAGTGTGAAGCTCGGACGCGAGTTTCCGATCGTGTACAATGGCTGCGACTTCGATAGCTACGATCCGTGCTCCGAGCCGGGGAGCTATCTCGCCTTTCTCGGCCGCATGTCGCCGGAGAAGAACCCGCTCGGCGCCATCCAGATCGCCCGGGCCGCGGAGATGCCGATCGTCCTCGCGGGCCAGCCGCAGAACCAGAACGAGGCCAAATATTTCGCAGAGCAGATCGAGCCGCTCATCGACGGCGATGCGGTGCGTTGGATCGGGCCCGTGAACCACCCGCAGAAAAACGAATTGCTGCGCAATGCCGCGGCGCTCGTCTTTCCCATACAGTGGGAGGAGCCGTTTGGGCTCGTGATGATCGAGGCGATGGCCTGCGGCTGCCCCGTGGTCGCGCATCGCCGCGGGTCCGTCGAGGAGGTCGTGGAAAATGGTGTTACGGGTTACCAGGCGGGTGTCATCGACGCTCTGGCCGAGCTCGTGCCGCAGGCTCTGGCGCTCGATCGGCGCCGCGTGCGCGAGCGAGCCATGGAGCGCTTTGGCTACGTGAAGATGGTGGACGAATACGAAGCGCTCTACCGGACATTGCTGCGCTCGTGAGCGGCTGTGCCCGCTTCCTGGAGCAGGCGAGGCCGGCCGAGGATTAGCGCGGCCACGATGGCATAGCAGCCCGCGCAGACGACGAGCGCGGTGCGCATGCCGAGCCACGTCTCGAGTGCAGAGGTGAGGAAGCCGGAGAAGGGGATCACGGCCACGAAGCTCATCGACGAGACCGTCAGGACGCGTCCGCGAATCGGATCGGGCGCGCGTTCCTGCACGAGCTGATTGCCGACGCCGAAGAGAAAGTTCAGCCCCATCGTCAGCATCGCGAGGCTGACGGCCGCGCCCCAGAATCCCTGGGCCGCCGCCATCCCGAGCATCGCCAGCACGCTCAAGGTCGCGCCTCCGCGAAGGATCAGCGGGCGATGCTTCGGTGGCACCGCGAGGATTCCGATGGACGAGCTCAGCGCGCCGATGCCCGTGATCGACATGAGCAGGCCCGTCTTTGAAGGTGTGAGATGGAGTGTGCGCTCGGCATACCAAGTCATCAGCACGATGACGAATGGCGAGCAGAAGAGCGCATTCGACGCCATGATCGACACCATCTGGAAGGTCGGGCGATCCGACCGCACGTGGCGCCAGCCTTCCAGGAAGCCCGATTGCCGCATCCGCTCCTCCTCGACACTGCCCGTCTTGCGCGGCGCGACGAAACACAGGACGGCGAGCGGCCCGAGGTAGGAGATCGCATTCGCGTAAAAGGCGGACGGCGCGCCCCACGCCGAAACCGCGACGCCAGCGAGCGCCGGGCCGACGATGCGCGCCGTGTGAAAGACCGAGCGATCGATCGCCACCGCCGCTCCGAGCTTTCCACGCGGCACGAGTTCCGGCAGGAGGGCGGCATACGCGGGGATTTCAAAGGCCGCGGTGAGCCCGATGGCCACCGCGATCGCGATGAGATGCCAGAGCTGCAACTGCCCGGTCTGCACGAGCCAGCCGACGAGCGCCGCGAGCAGGGCCTGCAGCGCGATCATCACGAACAGAATCCGCCGTTTGTCCCAGCGATCCGCAAGCATGCCGCCGATCGGACTGAAGAGCGGGATCACCAGCATCGTCGCTGCGCTGACCGCCGCCTGCTCCCACGAACCGCGCGCCTGCTGCTCGACGACGAGTTGCTGTCCCTGCGTGTGCATCCACGAGCCGGCCATCGACGCGAACTCCGCGACCATGAACCACGCGAAGATCCCTTCCCGGAAAACGCCGAGAGAGTTGCGGAAAGTAGGATGCTCGCCCGACATGAGGAGCGCCGAACAAAGAGCAGTGCGTCGCCGCTGGCAAACTGCAATCCCGTGGGTGGCCGTGCGGATCGACGGCACGAATGCAAAAGCAAGAACCGGAGTTCGCACGGCGTGGAAGCTGGTAAGGTCTCCGCGACTTCCAAGCCACCATGCCCACCGCGCTGAACAGCCCCAACCGCCGTACTCCGCCCTTCGCCAGCGACGAAGCGAAGTGGCAGGCCGTCATCACGAAGGATCCTGCGGCCGACGCGTGCTTCTGCTTTTCCGTGAAAACCACCGGTGTCTATTGCCTGCCGTCTTGTCCGTCGCGCCGTCCATTGCGGAAAAACGTCGCCTTCCATGCCGCACCCGACGAAGCCGAGCGCGCCGGCTTCCGCGCTTGCAAACGGTGCTCACCGAACGGCTCGGGTCTCGCGGAGGTGCACGCTGCCGCCGTCGCTCGGGCGTGCCGCGCGATCGAGCGCGCCGAAGCCATGCCCGCTCTCGAGGCGCTGGCGAAAATCGCCGGCATGAGCCGTTACCACTTCCACCGCGTCTTCCGGAAGCACACCGGCCTTTCGCCCAAGAGTTACGCCACCGCGTGGCGGGCGCAGCGCGTGCGTCAGGAGTTATCCCGCGCCTCGACCGTCACCGAGGCGATCTACGCGGCGGGCTTCCATTCCAGTGGACGTTTCTACTCCGGTTCCGCTCAAATGCTCGGTATGCGCCCGCACACGTTTCGCACCGGCGGTGACCGAGTCCGCATCCAGTTTTCCGTCGGCGAGTCGTCGCTCGGCTCCGTCCTCGTCGCGGCCACGGACCAGGGCGTGTGCGCGATTTCCTTGGGCGGCGAAGCGAACCTGCTCGTGAAGGAATTGCAGGAGCAGTTTCCAAAGGCCGAACTGCTCGCCGGTGACCGCGACTTCGAGCGCACCGTGGCGCAGGTCATCGCGTTCATCGAGGCTCCGCAGCTCGGCCTCGATCTTCCACTCGACATCCGTGGCACGGCATTTCAGCAGCGCGTCTGGCAGGCGCTCCAGCAGCTCCCCGCGGGAGAGAAGGTGAGCTACACGGAACTGGCGCAGCGCGTCGGCGCGCCGAAGTCGGTGCGTGCCGTCGCCGGAGCGTGCGCGGCCAATACGCTCGCCGTGGCCATTCCCTGTCATCGCGTCGTGCGTCTCAATGGCGAGGTTTCTGGCTATCGCTGGGGCATCGAACGCAAGCGCGCGCTGCTCGAACGTGAGTCCGGCCCGCGCGCCGTTTCTGAGCATTCTAAAAAATGAATCGAAACGAGATGTCGCTATGTTTGCGATTCCGACGATAGTGCACGTATCAAAACGACCTACGGCTTCTCACGTCGGGGACCAGATCGCGTTGCTGAAGAGCTTGCGTCGATCCTCTCCGAGAAAATCTCCATCGAGTTCAAAGCGCTGTTCACCATGGTTCACGCGAACCTGAAAGCGCGCAATGCCGCCTCGGGCGGCGAAGAAATGCTGCGTCTGCGTGCTTACGAAAAGCTGCAGAACCTCGTGCAGGCGGGCATCGTCAAAAAGGTCGGCAAGGAATACCGCGGAGTGCCCGCGGCACTCGTGACTTTCCTGGAAACGGCGGGCGAACTGAACGCGAAGTTTGCGGCAGGCCAGCACAACCGTCCACCCGTGCGGTAGTCTTTCGTTTGCGGGTGGCTTTGGGGACGGAGTCCGTTTCGGACCCGGTGCTCCGTGGGTTGACCCGCGTCCATCACCCCATGACCCAAGAATCGGCTTTAGCCGTTCATTCCCCCACAACCGCGGCTTTCGATTGGAAGCCAATCGTCCGTAAGTACCAGCAGCCCTCCCTCCGTCTCGCGATCTGGCAGCTCGTCAACACCCTCGGCACTTACACCCTCGTTTGGGCCGCGATCTACTGGAGCCTTTCCGTCTCCTGGTGGCTGACTGTGCCGCTCGCGATCCTCAATGGGGCCGTCCTCGTGCGCGCCTTCATCATCTTCCACGACTGTGGCCACGGCTCCTTCTTCAAGGCTCGCTGGGCCAATGACGTCGTCGGGTTCGTCACCGGCATGCTCAATTTTACGCCGTATCATCACTGGCGCTGGGAACATTCCCTCCACCACGCCAGCTCCGGCGATCTCGATCGTCGCGGCACGGGCGACGTCTGGACCATGACGGTGGATGAATATCTCGCCTCGCCACGCTGGCGCCGGCTCGTCTATCGCGGGTCACGGAATCCGATCTTCCTCCTCGTGCTCGCACCGTTCCTTCTCTTCATCGTCCGTGAGCGATGGCCCTCGGCAAACGCGAACGCGCGCGAGCGCCTCTCCGTCTGGGGCATGAACCTCGCCATCGCCGCGATGGTCGGCACGATGAGCTGGATCTTCGGGTGGAAGGCTTACCTCCTCGTGCAACTCATCGTCTCCATGGTCGGTGGCGGCATCGGGGTGTGGATGTTTTATGTGCAGCATCAGTTCGACGGCGCTTACTGGGATCGGGGCGAATCTTGGGACTACGCGACCGCCGCGTTGCAGGGCAGCTCCTACTTTCATCTCCCGCCGATCCTCCAATGGTTCACTGGGAACATCGGCTTCCACCACATTCACCACCTAAGCCCGCGCATCCCAAACTACCACTTGGAACGCTGCCACAAATCGCATCCCGAGTTTCAGAAGGTGAATTCACTGACCCTGTGGAGCAGCTTCCGGTCGATCTCGTGTCACCTCTGGGACGAGCGCGGTCGCCGGATGGTCAGCTTCAGCCGCCTTCGCGAACTCCGGCGTGAACGCGCGCTGGCCGCGAAAACGCACGCCAGTCCGACGTCCTCGCACTCCGCGCGGCGCCAGCTGCAGCCGGACGACTGAAGAGGCACTTCGGCCGCGGACGGACGATTGCGAAGCCATGGTATCGGGCTTGTCTAAGCGGGGCTTCTCGCCGATGTGTGGTGGCATGTCTCGCTACGACACGTATCAATCCAATGCCGCCGAGATTCCGGTCATGCGGCGATGGATCTTTCGTGCGCTCTTTCTCTCGATCCTGCTCCACGGCGGGCTCTTCACCTTCTTCTACTCGAAGCAGCTCGAAAATTTTGGCATCGCGGAAATGGAGCGACTCGCTCCGCCGGTGCGCGTCTTCAAGCGCGTCGCGATCCCAAAGATGCCGGAGGACGCGGCGGAGACGCGACTGAAGCTGCCGGAGAAGACGCCGAATGTGGCGCGGCTGCAACTGCCGAAGGAAAAGCCGGAGGTCACGGAGGTACGGGTGGCGCCGCAGAATCCGGATCTGCCCAAGACACTGATGCCGGACAAGCCGACGGCGAGCATTTCCGATACGCTGGCCAAGGTGGAGGCGGAGTCGCGCGGGGCGATGGAAAAGGAGCTGAACTCGATCGCGGGGGCGCTGATCAAGGAAGGTCCGAGTTCGCCGCGACAGCCGACGATGATCCTGCCCAAGTCGAACAAAGCCGGTGACGGGGGGATCGGGGATGGTGAGGGGATCCCGGGGATGCAGTCGATCGATGCCGCGCTCGAGCGTACCGGTCCGCTTCCGGCTGGTGACAAGATTGGGATGCCGGGTGGCGCGCTCTTCGAGCACGATCAGGCAGTACTGCTCTCCGAGGCGATGGACGAACTCTCCAAGCTCGCCGCGCTGATCGAGCGCAACCCAAAGGCGACTTTCAGCATCGAGGGGCATACGGATGCGACGGGCACGCCGGAGTACAATCAGCGCCTCAGCGAGCGTCGCGCCGAGGCGGTGAAGGCGTGGCTGGTGGAAAAGTTCGGCATCGCTCCGGACCGCATCCAGACCGCCGGGTTCGGGAGCAGCAAGCTGATCGTGCCTTCGGACAAGAGCATCGACGAGCAGCGCCCGAATCGCCGCGTGGAAATTGTGATCAAGACGAACCGGAAGTAGGCGCCGGGACACGGTCTGCCTGCGCGCGGAGAAAAGCCTTCTCCCGCGCGCATCTGCTCCTCAGCATCGTCTGCTTCTGTGAAGAAACTGATCATCCAGATGCCGTGCTACAACGAGGAGGAGACTCTCGCCACGGCGTTGCGGGCGTTGCCGCGGCAGGTGCCAGGGGTGGAAAAGGTCGAGTGGCTGATCATCAACGACGGGTCGTCGGATCGGACGATCGAGGTGGCGCGGGCTCATGGCGTGGATCACGTCGTCGATCTCGGGTTTCATCAGGGCCTGGCGCGCGGCTTCATGGCTGGGCTCGATGCCTGTCTGCGGCTCGGTGCGGACGTGATCGTGAATACCGACGCGGACAATCAGTACAACGCGGAGGACATCCCCAAACTGATCGCGCCGATCGTAGCAGGGACGGCGGCGATCGTGGTCGGCGCCCGGCCGATCGAAGCCATCGAGCATTTCTCCCCGGTGAAAAAGCAGCTGCAAAAGCTTGGCTCGTGGGTCGTGCGCGCGGCGAGCGGCACGGACATTCCGGACGCACCGAGTGGCTTCCGCGCGATGACGCGGGCCGCGGCGATGCAGCTGAATGTTTTCAGCGAATACACCTACACGCTCGAGACGATCATCCAGGCGGGGCAGAAGGGCATGGCGATCACGTCGGTGCCGATCCGCACGAACGGCTTTCTCCGGCCGTCGCGTCTCATGAAGTCGATGGGCGCCTACGTCCAGCGCTCGATCCTCACGATCATCCGCATCTTCGTCACGTATCGTCCGCTGCGCTTTTTTCTGTGGGTGGGATCGCTGCCGTTTGCGGTCGGCTTCATCGTCGGTCTGCGCTGGCTTTACTATTTCTCCATCGAGCCGGAGCGGACGCGCATCCCGAGCCTCATCCTCGCGGCGATCCTGCTGCTCATCGGGGTGCAGCTTTGGATCTTCGGCCTGGTGGCCGACATCATCGCCGTGAATCGGAAGATGCTGGAAGAAATCCA
>JANPIS010000337.1:0-16625 GCA_031425095.1 Chthoniobacteraceae bacterium | reverse complement strand
TAAAGCGTGGCGGGCAGCGCCGGATCGGACACGTAGTCGATCGCACTCCAGACCACGCCATCGAGCGAGGTGTAGGCCGTGACCCGCTGGCCGACGCGCGCGAGCTTCAGCCAGACCGGCGGCGTGCGGCTGCCATTGGTGCTGCTCGGGCTGGTGCTCGCGCCATTCGTGGCACGGCGCTGGAAAACCACGCCGAGATGCCGCGTGGCAAAGACCTCGATGTTCGCGCTATTTGCCGCCAGCGAACTCCGCAGCATGAGCCCCGCGTGCGGATAGCTCGTCGGCACCGTCTCGCTCACGACCCGAGCCACGATCTCGCCGTCACCGGTGAGCGTTTGATAAACGAACTGAAACTTGTCGGAGGTAGTGTCGATGACGTGGCCAGGGCCGGAAATGGCGCAACGCCCCGTGCCTGCATCATAAGTTACCGAACCGACCACAGGCGGGCTCCCGATCGTTTGCGAACTCCAGCCGGGTGGAGGTGCGGCCTGCAGGAGCATGGATCCTCCAGCGAACAAAAGACCGATCACCCACCCAGCCAGTCTGCGTCCCCCGGAGGCCGCCTGCTGGCGAGCAGACGCGAGAGCGGGAAGGGGCCGCCGGCTTAACGATGCGAACGACTTCCGCATAAGTGGTATTGCATAAGAAGAGTAAGCGAGCTGGCTAATGCACGAGGGAGTGGGGACTGATCAAAACCACAAACCGGGATCAAGGCACGGTAACCATGAGGCGCAGAAAACGTGGCGAAGTGGCTTGTGAGTCGGAGACGGTTACCTCGCCTGCAACGTTGGCCGGGCCGGTGCTGGACCAAAGGGTCGTCCAGCCGGAGAGGCTGGAACTGCCTTGGACTTCATAGACGAGTGAGGGATCGGCAACGCGGTTGAAGGTGAGGGTCAGGTGGCCTTGCTCATCAAAGTCGGGTGTGGGCAGATCAATGGATGATGCGTGGGTGGGGTCGCTGCCACCGAGGGCGTATTCGAGGAGGTTGTTGATGCCGTCGAAATCGGGGTCGGCGAGGTTGGCAGCGGAGCCGGTGTTTGTCGCGGTGGAACCGAAGTGGAGCTGACGCCATTGTTCCAATGCCGTGGCCGCGGGCGCGGGCTCGAAGACGATGTCGCGAAGGTAGTTGGTGTCGTTGTAGGACCCGGTCGGCAAGGTGCCGGGGAGGCCGAAGACGCCGTTGCCGCCGCCGAGGGCGGTGAGCGGGCCGGAGCTGAGCGGCGAAGCCAAGCCGAAGGAGATGAGGGGGTAGTAGGTGTTGCAGTTGACGGTCGCCACGTAGGTCTCGCCCGGGGTGATCGAGATCGGGGTGGCGAGGGGTTGTTCGCGCCAGCCGGGACCGGCGGCGTCGTTGGCCGGGGTGAAGGCGACGGTGGCGAGCAGCTCGCCGTTCGAGCGCCAGAGGCGGCCGGTGTGCGTGCCCGTCTCGCTGGCGGGGCGATAGTAGCGCAGCGCGGTGACCCGGCCGGCGATGCCGGTGGTGAAACGCACCCCGAGCTCGTAGGCGACGCCGTCGGTGGCTTGGGAGGACGTGGTGAGGGTCGGGAAAAGTCGGTAGGCGGTCGCCGCGCTGTAAATGCCGTAGTCGACCCGCACCGATTCGCTGACGGAAAGGGTCGCGGTGTAGGCCACGGCGCGGACCACGGTCGCCTGGGTGATCGCGAGCGGACTGCCGGTGTAGAGCGTGCCGAGGGTGCGGGTTGGGGCGGTGCCATCGAGGGTGTAGCGGATGAACGCGCCGGGCGTGTCGCTGGTGAGCGTGACGCTGCGGGTGCCTTCGTAGGTGCCGGAGGGCAGGCTGAAACGCGGGGCGATGGCGGCGGGGGTGAAGGGCGTGACGGGGGCCTCACCGGTGGCGACGACCTCGACGCGCGCGGCGGGGGACGCGCTGGGTTTGCCCGCATCGTCGTAGGCGACGGCGCTCACGATACGCGGACCAAGGGTGGTGAACGTGGTGGTGAGCCGCCAGGGCGCACTGGTGACGGGGGCGCCGAGCAGGGTGCCGTCGGCATAAAACTCGACCCGCGCGATGCTGCCGTCGGAGTCGGCGGGGGCGGCTTCGAGGGTGACGTTGGCATCGACCGTGAGGCGGGTGGAGTCGCCGGGCGAGAGCAGGGTGACGGTGGGCGCGGTGGCGGCGCCGGGGGCCGGGGTGCGGCGGATGATCATCGCGCTGCGACCGCCCTGGGTGGACGCGAAAACCCGGTGCAGGCGGACGTCGCTGACGACCGGGTTGCGCGGCGCGGGGCTCTCGATGCGGGCCTCGCGCAGCAGTTTGAGGCGGTCGGCGACAAACGTGTCGGAGGGCTGGGCGTTGGTCTCGCCGCGGTAGACGTGGTCGAGGTAGTCGAAACCGTAACCGGACGAGAACGCGGCGTTGTTGCCGCCGTTGAGGTTGTTGAGGAGGAAGGCGGCGTCGGCGGCGGGCGCGGTGACATCGCGCCAGACGAAATCGCTGCTGAGGAAACCGCCGTCGGGCTCGGGGTAATTGCCCCAAAACATGTTGCCGGCGACGAGGGCATTCAGGCCGGCACCGTCGCCGCGGATGGAGAACCACTGCGAGGGCGACCGATCGGGGGTTTCGACGCCGTAGAAGAAGTTGGCGACGAAGGCGAGGTCGCCGCGGAAGCCGTCGATGAGCACGCTGGGGTTGACCAGGTTGGCGGTGTAGGAGAAGCGCACGCCGGCGAGGGTGAGGGCGCCGGTGTCGTCGAGCTTGATCGCCTGGGTGGTGGCGGCGCCCTGGGTCTCGATGTAAAAGCCGGTCACGAGGGCGCGGCCGCCCTGCTCGACGAGGTAGTTGTTGAGCGATTGGGCGTTGGCGCCGGTGAGCATGGAAACCTGTCCGGGGGCGGTGCGGCCGGCGGAGCGTTCGGGGCCGCCGCGCACGGTGAGGCCGTTGACGCCGTTGCTGAAGCCCTGGCCGGCGATGAGGGTGACGTCGGCTTGTTCGACGCCATCGACGAGCAGGCTGTGGAGGGCGCGGTCGTTGATGTTGGAGCTGCTGGGCACGGGCTGGTCGGCGTAGATGCGACCGCCGGGGAGATCGGGCTCCTCGATGAGCAGGCCGTCCACGGCGGCACTGAAGCCGTTGGCGGTGATGGAAAAGTCGCGGAGCGTGGCGCGGCTGGGGCCACGCAGGAGGAGGACGGGGCCGGGCACGCCGGAGGCGGCGCCCCACTTGAGGGCGGTGCCGTGTTCGGCGCCGCCGTCGCCGACGATTTGGAGGGCGCGGGCGGCGGGCACGATGACGGTGCGATTGATGCGCCACTCGCGTTTCGCGAGGTGGACGACGGGGTGCGGATCGCTGGAGGCGACGGCGGCGTCGATGGCGGTCTGGAAGGCGGCGGCATCATCGCCGGTGCCGGCGGCGACCTCGAAGACGGCGCGGTTGCGGCGGGGCGGGGCGGGCGGCAGGTAGAGGCGGGCGGGCGTGGGCGCATCGGCCAGATCGTAACGCCGGGTGGAGATTTCGCGCACGCGGGGACCGTTGGATCGGGCGACGGGAGAGGCGGACGTGGCGCGGTTGCCGACGAGGAGGTTGTCGCGACCAGTGAGGTTGAACTGGGTGCCGTTGTAGCCGCTCGCGCCGGCGACGAGGTTGTCCACCAACACCCACGGGCCGCCGTTGCCGGTGTGCAGGCCGACGCCGCCGGTGGGTTGATAAATCTGGTTGCGCAGGGCGATGACGGGGGAGCCCCAGGTGTGGCCGCCGCGCCAGTCGAAAAAGGTGCGCGAGCCGACCGACGTGTTGCCCACGAAGCTGAAGGTCATGAGGTTGTTCGAGGCGATGTCCTGGTCGGTGGAGCGCAGGAAAACGCTGTTGTAAACGTGGTAGTTGCCGGCGGCGTTTAACACGCCCTGACCGCAATCCTCGAAGCGGCCCCACCAGACCCAGATGTCGAGGCTGTTGAAGTTGCCGGTGACGAGGCCCTGGCCGAGGCGAGTGAAGCGGCAGCGCAGCACGGCGTGCTCGGCCTGGCCTTCGCTGTTGTCGCCCGCGAGACGCAGGCCGACATCGGCATCCTGGAACCATACGTCGCTGATCTCGCAAGCGGTGGAGAAGCCTCCGTCACGCAGGAGCAGGGTCCGGGCCTTGCCGGCGCCGTCGAGGGTGAGGCGGCTGACCTTGCAATACCAGCCGTCGAGTCGCCAAAGATCACTGTTGGCGGGACCGTCATAAACGATGCGAGTGGTCGCGGGGTCTTCGCCGATGATGGAAAACCCGAGGTAGTCATTGTGATCGATGCGCTGGGTGTTCACCAACGTGGAAGTAACTCGGTAAGTGCCAGCGGGCAGATAGAGCACGGACCAGCCGTTGTTGCGGGCGAGGCGCAGATCTAGCAGCGCGGCGTTGAGCGCGGCGGTGTCGTCGGTCACGCCATCGCCGACCGCGCCATAGTGGGTCTTGACGTTGCGCCAGCTCGGGAAGGGGCCAACGAACTCCTCGTCGGATGCGTCAGGCAGGATGACCGTGTCGGCGTGGGTCGGCTGGGCGGGCGCGAGCGTGAGGAGAATGGCGGCGAACGTGAGGTGGCGGGCGAGAACTCTCATGGTGCCGTGGGGCACCCTCATTTGATGGTAATGCTTTTCCAGTGCGCGGCGCTGGGCGGGCGGAGGCGGTTGGCAGCGAGGAGATTTTGATACAGGCGCAGGGTGACCTCCTGGCCCGCGAAGGCGCTGAGGTCGGCTTCGATGCTCTGCCACTCGCGCTTCTCGCCGCCGACGACCGGGCGTTTGTGCAGTTCCTGATTGTTGACGTAGAGCGAAAATTCCCACGCGCGTCCCGCGTCTGCCGCCACTTCGACGATGAGGCGCGGCGCGCCGGCCGGCAGCGTGACCTTGCGCGTGAGCACTACACCGCGCATCAGTTCGCGCGGCCAGGTGGTGAGCACGCCATCGGCCAGCCAGGTGCCGCCGGGATAGCCGTTGAGACCCCCAATGGTCGCGCCGAAGCCCGCGCGTTCCAGCGTCCACTCCGGCTGCCAATACCGGGTGAAGTCGGCGAGGGTGAAGCGCTCCAGGGGCAGTGTTTGTGCGGCTTCGCGGGGAATGACCAGCGTGTCGCCATCGAGCTGCGCGCCGTGCGCGAGGAGCATCTTTTCGCCGAAGGCGGCGGTGCGTTGCGCGAGTGCGGAGATGCTTTCATCCACGGGCGGCAGCGGCAGGTCGCCCATCTTGTCGCCGAAGATTCGGTCGTTCAGCGGCGCGATCAGGTTTTGCGGGATCGCCTTCATGCCGTGCATTGCACCGACCACGGCCGCGGCTCCGGCGGCGTTGCAATCGGCATCCGTGAAATCCGAGACGCGGCAGGCGAGGTTCACCGTTTTCAAAAAGTCGCTTTCGCCGAACCACAAGCAGAGCGCGATGATGCCGCCGTTCGCCACCGCGTTGTTCGTGCCGGGATATTCCGCCGCCCAGCGGTCGATCACCTCGCGCGTGATTTCCTCGAACGTCTTCCCGGCATCGGCGAGCGCGATGATTTCATCGAGACAGCGCCGATACGGCGACTCCGGGTGAATGAGCTTCGCCGCCTCCCGCACGATTGCTTTCGGATCGGTCTCGACGAAAGCGAGACTCACCGCTCCCGCCACGAAGACCGCGCCATCCACAGCCTCGGCATAGCCATTGATGCGGCCAAACTCGCGCGCGAGTTGCGCCGCGAGATTCGGGCGGCCCGGTGCGATCAATCCGTAAATCTCCGCACTGAACTGCGGCCCGATCGTCCACCACGAGCGGTTGTAGCGCGGGTGTCCCGTCTCCGGCGGCTGGATGCCGCGCGCCATCAGCAACCGCGCTTCCTTGCTCGATCCCCACGTCCCGCACATATCCTTCTGCCATTGCTCGCCGAGTTGCTGAATGGTCAGCCCCGGCCCGTGCTTCTCGAAAGCCCGTAGCGCGCTCATTTCGTAATACCAATCATCATCCACGATGGAGTGCGTATAGGGCTTCGGATAATCCTTCACCCACTCGACGGACGCGGTGCGGTGCTCGAAGGGAAACCCGAGATAGACCGCCGCCATCTGCGCTACCCACACGGCGTGCGCGCGGTCGGCGTAGTCGGCGCGCGTGAGCCGCAGGGGCTCGGCGGATTGGACGGTGAGGGTGAGGGTCAGAAGGAGGGCGCAATATGTCAGCAGATGTTTCATGGTTTGGAGGAGGGCGAGGGTTTCACGATGCGGGCGAGAGCGTGATCCAGCAGGGCAAAGCTGGCGTCGCGGTCGATGCTTTTGATGCGCAGCAGCGGGCCGTTGGTTTGCTTGAAGTCGTAGCGGTAATCGAGGCGCACGCCCGGCGCCTGCACCACTTCCCATGTGCAAATGCCCGGATCGAGGAGCGCGGCGATGTCGCCGAGGTCGAACATGCCTTTGTCCGCGCGGCTCGCGTAGGCGGAGCGTCTGCGGATGTCGTGCAGGAATTTGCCGAGCGCGCCGATGCTGCCGACGCGGCGCTCGGATTCGTCCATCGGCATGGTGAGATTCGCGCCGGTGTCGAAGAGCACGAAGCGGCACGGCAGCTCGAAGAGAAGCTGCGTGGCCAGCGGGTCGTTGGTCGCGTTGAAGTTCGCGCACTTCTCCGGCCAGTCCGAGCGACCGTGCCAGAAGACGATCACCCGGTCGGCGATGTCCGGCGCCTTCAGCAACGCGGCCGCGCCATTCGTCGCCGGGCCGAGGAGGAGGAGCCAGAGCGGATTCTCCGGCCTGGCCGTGCGCGCCTTTTCGATGATGAAATCCACGCCTTCCGACTCCGGCACGCGGTCGCGATAGACGATCGGGTCACTGCCATTGGTGAGCACGAACTTCCCCGCCATCCCCGCCGCCGCGAGCGTGGCCTCCAGGCTCGCGCGTGACTTCGCGATCCCCTTTGCCCCGCCGCGCTGGCCGTAATGCGCGGCGACGAAGCCCTCGATTTTCAGGCGCTCCGGAAATCCCAGCGCGAGCGCAATGGCCCACTGGTCGTCCACTTCATTGGCGGCGTCCGTGTCGATGATCACGCGCATTTCGCCCGTCCGCGGAGGCCACGGTGCGGGCTGGCGCTGGTCGGGCTTGGCGAGGGATTGTTGCGCATGGAGCGATGCGGCGCTCATCCCGAGCGCGAGGAGATAAGTGGTTATTCTGATCATTCGTGCGGGCGAGTTGCTGACGGAAGAGTGCATGACCCGCACATCGCCGGCGCCTTCGCGACGATGGCGCTCATGTTCGTGACGCCGATTCATTTCCCAAGCGGCTCATGTTTTACCGACCAGCGGATGCCATTGAGCACCAAGCGGCGGAAGTTGGCGTCCTGCCAATTGCTCCACGGGTGGCCGAGCGTGGTGGCGAAGCTCCGGCCACCGCTTTCGCGCTCGTAGGCCCAGGCGACCACGTCGTCACGGTCTTTGATGTTCACCTGGATGAGCGGCGTGGCCTTGGGTTGCAGGGTGGTGTGGCGGTAGATTTCATCGCTCATGCGGACAGGTGGTAGGCCACGGAGGATGGGGTGCTCGGGGGCGAGGTATTTCCAATCAACCGGACCGATGGCGAGGCTGTCGGGGCCGTAGGTCCAGCCTCCGCCGATGAGACTGCGGTAGCGTTCGGCGTGGATTTTCCCGACGCCGGTGGAGAAGTGCAGGGCGCTGAAGCCGATGCCTTGCTGCATGAGCTTTTCAAAGGCCGCACCATGCTCGCCGATGATGAAATCGCCGATGCCGCCGGTGTAATAGACGATGCCTTTTACGCTCTCGAAAAACTTCTCGTCACGCGGCCAGCCGAAGTCGGGCGAGACGATGGCTTCGATGTCGCCGCGCTTGTTCAACTCGGTGGCGAGCAGCTCGATGACGGCGGAATACATGTGCGTCATCCAAGGGTGATCCTGCTTGCCCGCGACGAGCAGCACCTTTGAGCGCGGCTTGCCATCGGCGCGAGCACGGGCGGATTTCGGCAGCGGGTTATCGCGAAACTCGATCCAGTTCACGTCGAGAATGCGGCCGGTGGCGGGCGGCGGGAAAGGTTTGTTGAACAGCGGCTTCGCGGCGAAACGGGCGACGAAGACGACAGAGTGAGTGCCTGCGCTGGCGGTGATGGGGAAGGTGATTTCGCCAAACTGGCCGATGTCCTCGTCGCTCATGCAGGCGATGAGTTCGCTGCCGAGCAGCGGGCCGTCGGGCGTGTCGAGATGGGCTTCGAGCTGATAGGAACCGTTCGCCAGCGGAGCGGCACGCACCGTGAGATGCGTGATGCCACTGAGATCCATGGTGTCGAAACGAAACCAGCCATTCGCATTCAATCGAAGCACATTGGACTGGTCTCCTTCCACGAGATCGACGACCTCGGCCTCGTGCGAGGCATCGAAGAGCGCCGCGCTTTTGCGATGCGGATGCAGCACGGTCGTGGTCTCGACGCGCAAGGGTGGCACGCCCGCAGCACCGTTGTCGGTGGTGCTGGCGGTGAGGTGCAGCACGGGCAGCGGCGGAGTGCGCCAGCCCTTGACGGGGGCCGCAGGCGCAGCCACCTCCCCTGTGAAACCGACCCTGGCATTGGCCGGCTCCTCGCTGAGCGAGAGCACCCAGTCCATCATCTGCCGCGCCTGCTCCAGGGTGTGTTGCGGATGCGGCGGCATGGGCACTTCCTTGCTCCATACGCCGACTCCACCGCTGATGATTTTCTGCGCGAGCAAGTCCCGGGCAGCCTCGTTGTCGCGGTATTTTTTGGCCACTTCGAGATAGGAGGGCCCGACGGATTTGGCGTTGATGATGTGGCAGGCAAAGCAAGTGGTGCCGCGCATCAGCGCCAGTCCCGGTGCTTGCATGGACTCGTTTTGCGTGAGCCGGTCCGTGGTCTTCGTAGTCAATAAAACGCGATCAGCGGCCATGGTGCCGTCTTCCTCATCCACTGCGGTGACCTGATAGGCGATGCGTTGGCCGGGTTCGTAAAACGAGCCGTTCGCGGGCTGCGCGAAGCTCAAAGTGGGGGCGGCATTACCAGCCCGGATCTCCAGCGAGGTCGTGCTGCTGACTCCGTGGGCATCCGTGACGGTGAGCGTGACGGGATGCAATCCGGGAAGCGTGAAAACAAACTCCGGCGTGGCTCCCTGAGCCGAGCCAAGTGCGCCGCCGAGGCCGAACTTCCATTCGTAGGTCAAAGCATCGCCGTCCTTGTCGGATGAGCCGCTGCCGTCGAAGCGCACCTTCAGCGGCAGCTTGCCTGCGGCGTTCGATGAGGTCGCCAATGCCACAGGCGGGCGATTGCCACGACGGTAGATGAGGCGCGAGATTTGTGAGTCCGTGTTCTCGCTCCATTTGTCGCCGCTCTCGATGAGATACAGCGTGTGATCCGGCGCGAGCTTCAACTCGATGGGCTTGCGCAAACGCCACGTCGGCAGGAAAGGCTCGATGCTGGCGATGCGCTCATCGGCCTCGAGCTTCACGGCCATGATCCAGTTGCGCATCCAGTCAAAAACGAACAGCGAGTGGTCGAGTTGCCCGGGTAGTTTGAGGTCGCTCTTCACCGCTTCATCCACGCGATACAGCGGCCCCACCATGGCCGAGCGTCCGCCACTGCCGAGCATCGGGAATTCCTTCGACCCCGTGCTGGGATACCAGATGAAGGCTGGCTGGGGCAGCGGCAGTTCCCTGGCTCCCGTGTTGTTGCGCGAGTCATTGCGTGGCGCCTTCACATCATAAAGCTCGCCCGTCTTTTTCGTCGCAAAGTCGAAATGCCGATACGCCTCATTGGCCCCCGTAAAGTAAGGCCAGCCGAAGTTCCCCGCGGCCCGCGCTTGATTGACCTCATCGTAACCATTCGGCCCCACGCTGATGCCCGGCTCGATGTTCTGCCCCACATCGCCCCAGTAGATGAAGCCCGTCCTGGCATCGACGAACTGCCGGAAAGGATTGCGCACACCCATCGCGAAGATCTCCGCCCGGCCGCCTTTGCCAGCGGGAAAAAGATTACCCGCCGGAATCGTGTAACCGCCATCGGAGGTCGGGTGAATGCGCAGAATCTTCCCGCGCAGATCCATCGAGTTAGCCGACGTGCGTTGCGCATCATGCGTCACCATGCCGGGCCGGTCATCGAGCTGGATGGCCGCCTGGGTGGTCGAGTTATCGCCCGTGCCGAGGATGAGATCGCCATTCGCCGCCATGAACAAACCGCCGCCCTGATGCTGGAGCTTCGGGTCTTCGTGGGTGTAATCGAAGAGCATCTGCTCGCTGCTCAGATCGAGCTTCCCATCCTTCAACACAAAGCGCGAGAGCCGCAGCGTCCCCACCTTTTCCAGCGGTGAGAAAAACAGAAACAACGCCTGCGTCTTCACGAACTCCCGATCCAACGCCAGCCCCAGCATCCCGATCTCGCCCGTCACCTGCACCGCCCGCTGCCCGAGCGTGACGACGCGCTTCGTCCCCGGCTCCACGAGCTTCAGCGAGCCATTCCGCTCGATGAAAAACACGCGCCCATCCGCCAGCACCTCAAGCTGCATCGGGTCGCTGCACGCAGGCACGATGATTTCCTTCTCGAAACGCGCGGGGTCGTAGTCGGCGGCAGAGAGAGCAGTGGCGGACAGAGCGAGGAGAGCGAGGACGAAAATGCGATCCATACCGGGGAGTTTCCGAGGTTACGCGTTGCGCAGTTGCAGCGAAGTGAAGCGTTTTACTTCCGCCGTAAGCGCCGTCTCGGTGGGCAGGCGTTCCATCGAACTCGCGCCGTAGAAACCATCCACACCTTGGCAGCGATCGAGGATGTATTGCGCATCCGGTGGCATCGCTATTGGACCGCCGTGGCAGAGGACCAGCACTTCGGAGCGGAGCGATTTGCAGGTGTCGGCGATGGCCTGCACCTCGCGCACGCAATCATCGAGCGTCTTCGCCGTCTCCGCGCCGATGGCCCCGCCGGTGGTCAGGCCCATGTGCGCGACGATGATGTCCGCGCCGGCCTCGGTCATGCGCCGCGCTTCGTCGGTGCCGAAAACGTAGGGCGTAGTCAGCAGGTCCATCGCGCGCGCGGCGGCGATGGTTTCGACTTCGAGCTGATAACTCATACCCGTCTCTTCGAGGTTCGCGCGGAAGGTGCCGTCGATGAGGCCGACGGTTGGAAAATTCTGAATGCCCGCGAAGCCGAGCGCCTGCAACTCGCGCAGAAAATGTCCCCGCAGCAAAAACGGATCCGTGCCATTCACCCCCGCGAGCACCGGCGTGTGCCGCACTGCGGTGAGGACCTCCTTCGCCATGTCCTTCACGATCTCATTCGCATTGCCATAAGCCATCAGCCCCGCGAGCGAGCCGCGCCCCGCCATGCGGAAGCGGCCCGAGTTATAGATGACGATGAGGTCCACACCGCCCGCCTCCTCGCATTTCGCGGTTAGCCCTGTGCCCGCGCCCGCGCCGATGATGGGCAGGCCGCGCCGCACTTTGGCGCGGAGACGTTCGAGGATGCCGGTGCGGCTGAGGTCGGAGGAGGTGGAAAGATTGTCGTGCATGAGAAGTGACAAGATTACCCTCGATCGCCTCTCTCCGTGAGCAGTTGCACCCCATGAAAAGAGACATCCGGAGATCCGAAACAACCGAGCGCGTGGTCCGCGCCAGCCGTGCGGACGCGCGCGACTGGCTCGCCGCTGCGCCGGTCTGCGGGTCGCTCGCCCAGCACGGCATCGTGCATGTTGGCATCGCTGAGGCGTCGGCCCCCTACGAGGTGAAGCGGCCAGATTTGAGCGGCACCTTCGTCATGGTCTGCACTGCTGGCGAAGGCCGCGTGTGGCTGGAAGGCCAATGGCAGCCCATGCGCCCCGGCTCGGCCTGCCTCGCGCCGCCGCACGCCTTTCACGCCTACCGCTCCGTGCCGCGCAAGCCGTGGCACATCGCGTGGGTGCGCTATCAGGAACCGGACGGCGCGCTGCCCATCGTCAACGCCCGCGCGCCCGTCCTCGCCGCGTTCGACGGCGGCCCGCTCACCGCCGCGATCGAGGGCCTGCACCGGGAAGCCAGCGGCACCGCCTCGCCCGCCGCGATGCAACTCTGGGCCAACCTTATCCAGCACTACGCTCGCGCAATCGCCGAGCCGTGGCGCACCGACGACCGCCTCAGCCCCGTGTGGCAAACCGTCGTCCACGACCTCGCCGCTGACTGGTCTGCGCGAAACCTCGCGTCTCTCGCCAGCATGAGCGTGAAACACTTCCGCCGCCTCTGCCTTCAATCCCTCGGTCGGACCCCCGCGCAGCACGTCACCGCCCTGCGCCTGCAACGCGCCGTGCTGCTGCTGACAACCACGAGAGAAAAGGTGGAAACCATCGCCTGCCAGGTCGGCTATCGCAGCCTGTTCACTTTCTCGCACACCTTCAAAAACTTCACCGGCAGCCGGCCAAGCGACTATCGAGGACACGCGCGATGATTCCACAGAGGTGGCTGGCGCTGTTCGGGTGTGGCGAGTCATTGCTGCGCTTGGAGCGATGCTGCACCCATCGTCAGCGCGAGGAACAACGTGGGGACCTTCATAGTGGCGTCAGGTTTCCATCCGCATCGAAGGAGACTTCTTGCGGATCGTTCAGCGCGGTGAGGGCGGAGCGTTCGCGCACTTCGTTCCAGAGCGGCTCGGAGACTTCCATCTCGGCGAGCGAGAGGGTGTCCGCGATGCGGACGATGCGCGCGGCGCGCGGATCGGGCAGCGGGAGCGAGGTGAGCATCCGCTCGATGGCTTCGCGGTCGGTGTCGAAGGCGATGGGAATCTTCGCGCTCTGCGGGGTGAGCGCGGTGAGGGAATTGATCGCCGTGACACGCGGGTCCATCTCGCGGACGAGGCGCGCGGTGGCGGCGTCAGCCATGCCGATGCCGATGGCGTTGCCGTGCGTCTCAGGCGTGAGGCCGCGGACGAAGATGCGGCGGATGAAGGGCGCGGTGCGATCGCCGCGCATCGGCAGACTGTCGTAGCCGTGGATGCTGCGGTTGATGACGTTTGGGTCCATCCCGGCTCCACTGATATTTTTGCCGATGCGATCGACGATGAGCAGGTCGATTTCGTCGAAGGGCAGCAGCGGCATGAGCGCGCGGGCTTCGGCGAGCAGCGTGTCCTCGGCGGTTTCCATTTCCTCGCGCGGAATGACGAGCAGGCGCGCGGTGTCGTGGAACTGGTTTTCGAGAATGGCCACGCCGCCGAGCACCGGCGCATTTTGCAGGAGCACGCCGGCCATCGCGCGGATGGTGCGCTCGTAGCCAAACTGCGTCGCGGCGAGGTGCATCGCGGTCGCGCCGGTGCGCTTGCCGAGGCCGATGACGCACATTTTCAAAAGCACGCTGCCGAGTGTGCCGAAAAAATCGGTGTGCGGCTTGATGCGGTTCACGAGCACGATGCCGTCGGCGGCGAGCGCTTCAGTGCTGCAAAAGACCGGCACGCCATCGGCGGTCGCGCCAAGCTGGCGGACTTCGAGCGAAGCGCGGATCGGGACGCCCATCGCCGCCTCGGTGATGCCGTAGCTGGCGAGCACTTCTCGCTGCCCTTCGGGTGTGGCCCCGCCGTGGCTGCCCATTGCGGGGATGATGAATGGCTGCGCTCCGACTGCGCGGAGTTGGTCGAGCACGACCGCGACGATCTCCGTGAGATGCGTGATCCCGCGGCTGCCGACGCCGACGGCAATGCGCGCGCCCGGCTGGATGCGCGGGCGCAATTTCCCAAACTCCGCACCGACCGTGGCGCGAATGTCCATGGGTGGAGTCGGCGCGAAATTTTGCCGGACGCGGAGGATGCGTGAGAGCGGACTCATGGCGTTGGCGGCGGGGCACACTCCTCGATGGTCTTCGGCGCAGGCGTCCACTTCTCACGCTTGAGCAGCGCCTGCTCGGCTTGCGCGATGAGATCGAGCGAGATGCAGTGCCGCCCGCCCTCGAAGGGCGTGTCGAGCCACGCGTCGAGGATGGCGAGCGCTTCCTCAATGCTTTGATTTTTGCCGCCGAGGCAGAGCAGGTTCGAGTCGTTGTGGGCGCGCGTCATTTTCCCCATGTGCGCGCTGGTGCAGAGCGAGGCGCGCACGCCGGCGAATTTATTCGCGATGATGCTCATGCCGATGCCGGTCGAGCAGATGAGGATGCCGCGCGGGGCTTCGCCGCGGGAGACGGCGCCGGCGATTTGCTCGGCGAAGAGCGGGTAACGAACGATGTCGGGCGAGTCGCTGCCGACGTTGTGGAAGGCGATGCCGCGCGTGGTGAGGTGGGCGATGATCGCTTGCTTGAGTTCCACGCCGCCGTGGTCGTTGCCGATCCAGATGGGTGCGTCGTTCATGTTTGCAGAGGTTGGATTTTGCGAATGCCGACGCAGATGATGGCGAAGGCGACAAGGTGCAGCACGCCGGTGAAAACGAAGGGCAGCGTGTAGTCGCGGCCCGTGGCTTCGAGGACGCGTCCGACGATTTCCGCAAAGAGCGCCGAACCGGCCGCTTCGGCCATGCCGATGAGCCCCGCCGCCGAACCGACGATGCGCGAAGGAAACAAATCCGGCGTGAGCGTGTGCATGATGACGGACCAGAATTGATGCCCGCAAAAGGCCACGCACGCGAAGCCGACCGCGACATACGGCGTGCTGGTGAAGCGCGGCGAAAACGCGATGACCAGCGCCGCCGGCATCAGCGCCGCGCTCAGGCCGAGCGAGATTTTCCGCGCGGCATTCAGCGATTTGCCGCGCCGCATCAGCCACGAGGAAAACCAGCCGCCCGCGAAGCTGCCCAATCCCGCAAACGCATACGGCACCCAGGCATACCAGCCGATTTGCTTGATGTTGAAATGCCAGACATCGCCGAGGTATTTCGGAAACCAGAAGATGAGGAAGAACCACGGTCCGCCGGTGAGGAAGCGCGCGAGCATCAACACCCACACTTCACGGATGCCGAGCAGACTGGCCCACGATTCGCGCGGTGCCGTGGCGCTCTGGGCGCCGACGCCCGCCGCGAGCAGATACGCCTTTTCTTCCGCTCCGACGAACGGGCACTCGCGCGCTGGACGATAGATGAATGCCCACACTGCCGCCCACACGAGGCCGAGCCCACCCGCCGCGATGAAAGCCGCGCGCCAGCCCCACGTCACCGCCAGCCACGCGACGAGCGGCGGCGCGAGCGTCGAGCCGACTGCGGAGCCGGTGTTGAAAATCCCAATCGCAAACGAGCGCTCCTGCGACGTGAACCATTCGGAAACCGCTTTCGCCGACGCCGGAAATCCGCCGCCTTCCGTGAAGCCGAGAAAAAACCGCGCGGCGATCAAGCCCGCTGCCGTCGCGACCAGCGAATGCGCCGCGCAGGCTAGCGACCAGCTCCCCGCGATGAGCACGTAGCCCCAGCGCACGCCGACTTTGTCCACCAGCCAGCCGCCGCCCGCATACATCAGCGCGTAGCCGAGCAGGAACATCGACGTCATCCGGCCATACTGCGTCTCGCTGATCGGGATCTGCTTCTTCACCTCGCCCACCACGACCGAGAGGGTTTGGCGGTCGATGTAATTGATCGCCGTGATAGTCGCGAGCAGCGCCGCAATCACCCACCAGCGATAGTTGCCGCGCGGTCTCATGTTTCGTGCATCACATCCTCGATGGGCCACTTGAGACCCGCCGAGATGCCGCCATCGATGAAGACGACCTGACCGGTCATGTAAGCCGACGCGTCGGACGCGAGGAAGATCGCCGCGCCCACGAGATCGCCCGGCCCGCCGAGTCGCACGAGCGGTGTGTTCGTTTTGCCCCACTCCTGCATCACGGGATTCGCCCAGATGTGTTTGTTGAAATCGCTGAGGATGAAGCCCGGTGCGATGGCATTCACGCGCACGCCGCGCGGTCCCCACTCCATCGCCAGCGCCCGCGTCATGTGGCCGAGCGCGGCCTTGCTCGCCGCGTAGGGCACCATCCAGTGCAGCGGGGCGAAGTTGTTGAGCGAGGCGATGTTGATCTGGTTGCCGCCGCCGCGTGCGAGCATGTGCCGCCCGACGGCCTGCGAGAGCAGAAACGCGCCGCGGAAGTTCACGCCCATCACGAAATCGAAATCCTCCTCAGTGAGCGCCTCGGCGGCTTTTCGGCGATTCACACCTGCGACATTGATCAGCACGTCGATCCGCCCGCACTCCGCGATCACGCGATCGACCGCAGGCTGAATCTGTGGCGACTCACCGACATCGCACGCCAGTCCGAGGCATCGCCCGCCTTTCGCCGCAGCGATCCCGTCCGCCGTATTCTGCGCCCCAGCTTCATCGCGTCCGGTAATGACGACCGTCGCTCCCCGTTCGCAGAACCCTTCCGCCAGCCCGCGCCCGATGCCGCGGGTGCCACCGGAAATGAGGACGACCTTCCCAGCGACGGAAAAGAGAGAATCGGCGGCGGGGGACAGCGACATGGGTGTGGCGGAGATGGTGCGATCCACCACGGCGAAGGCAACGCTTGCCAGTGCGCGATTTTCCAGCGGGGCGTTTGGCGTGGGCAAACGCGGTGCGCACCGCTCATACTCCGCCGCCATGCCCGCCGAGCCGCGCCACTATTTCAAGGAGCTGCGTCTGCAACAATTCCGCAGCCTCGTGGCGCTCGCGCGCTGGCAGACTTTTTCCGCCGCGGCCACCGCGTTGAAACTCACCCGCGCCTCAGTGTGGCAGCAAGTGCGCGGGCTGGAGCAGGAGATGGCCTGCACGCTCG
>JANPIS010000336.1:0-1882 GCA_031425095.1 Chthoniobacteraceae bacterium | reverse complement strand
GACTTTTCGCGCGTCGAGCGCAAGACGGAGGGCGGCGGTTCGCGCGAGACCTTGCGCGCTTACCTCGGCACGATCCCGGACTACACCACGGAGGTGAAGGGCGTGAAATTCAGCGGGGTGCGCGCGGGCAGTCCGGCGGAGAAGGCCGGCGTGCAAGGAGGCGACGTGCTCGTGGAATTCGGCGGGCAGAAGATCACGAATATCTACGACTACACGTACTCGCTCGACGCGGTGAAGATCGGCGTGCCCGTGAAGGCGGTGCTCGAGCGCGCGGGGAATCGCGTGGAGCTCACCGTCACTCCCGAAGCGCGGAAGTAAGGTGATTGTGCCACAGGCCGGCGGCCTGTGGTACGCTGTGCGCCATGTCCGATCCCTTGCCGTCCTTTTCCCATCTCGACGAGCACGGGCGCGCCCGGATGGTGGACGTGGGGCACAAGCCCGCGCAGGCGCGGCGGGCGGTGGCGGAGGGGCGCGTGACCTGCCTGCCGGCGACGATCACCGCGCTGCGCGATCGCGCTTTGCCGAAAGGCGATGTGCTCACGGTGGCGAAGATCGCGGGCATTCAGGCAGCGAAGCGAACGGACGAGCTGATCCCGCTCTGCCATTCGCTCCCGCTGGATTCGGTGGAGGTGGATTTCACACTAGAGCCCGATGCGGTGTGCATCCGGGCCATAGCGCGCACGACCGCGAAGACGGGCGTGGAGATGGAAGCGCTCACGGCCGTGAGCGTCGCGGCACTGACGATCTACGACATGTGCAAGGCGGTGGATAAGGGGATGGTCATCGGGGGCATCCGCGTCGTCGAGAAGGTGAAGGCATGAAGATCGCGCGCCTGACGCTGAGCGACCGCGCAAGCAGCGGCGTGTATGAAGATCGCAGCGGCCCGGAGATCGAGCGCGTGCTCACCGAGCACGGCGTGTTGGCGGCCTCCTGGATTCGCTTGGTAATCCCGGATGAGCGCGCGCGCATCGAGAAGATCCTCTGCCAGCTCTGTGATCTGGAGAAGTGCGATCTCGTGCTCACCACCGGCGGGACGGGTCCGGCGCCGCGTGATGTTACGCCAGAAGCCACGCGCGCTGTGCTGGAGCGGGAGCTGCCGGGCTTCGGGGAGGTCATGCGCATGCAGAGCTTTGCGAAAGTGCCCACGGCGATTCTCTCGCGGAGCACGGCGGGCACGCGCGGGCGTTCGCTGATCGTGAATCTTCCGGGTAACCCAAAAGCGATCGGCGAGTGTCTGCCCCTGATCGTGCCGGCGATCCGCGAAGCGTTGCGCCATCTGCGGGGCGAGTGACGAGATGGGGCGGCTCGCTTTCCTCCTGCTCCTGCTCATCGCGCCGATTGTGCGTGGCGTGGAGTCGCTACACTGGGAGGCGTGGGAGCGCTGCGAGCTGGTGGCGGATCAGTACTTCGATGGCGACAGTTTTCACGTCCGACATGACGGCGTGGTCACGATCGTGCGGCTCTACTTTGTCGATGCGCCGGAGTCGGATGACGGCTACGGCAGCCTCGTGAGCGAGCAGGCGGTGTGGTTCAAGGTGAGCCACAGCACGGTGCTGCGCGCTGGGGATCTCGCGAAGGCGTTCACGACGAAGTTTCTCGCGGGTGGTTTTCGCGTGCGGACACGGCGCCAGCCCGCGCCGGGTGCGAGTCGCAGCCAGCGCTACTATGCGATCGTGGAAGCGAAGGGGCGGCGGCTCGATGCGGCGTTGATCGAGGCCGGGCTCGCGCGGGTAAGCGGCGAGGTGGCGGACTTTCCCGATGCCGCGAGTGGACAGCGGACGGTGCTCACGCTGCGCCAGCTCGAAGCGCAGGCGGCGAAAGAGCGGCGCGGAGTGTGGGCCTTTGCCAATGGCTCGAAGGTGCGGCTCGCGGACGCGGTGCG
>JANPIS010000335.1:0-1589 GCA_031425095.1 Chthoniobacteraceae bacterium | reverse complement strand
GGCCTTTCCGAGCAACGCCTATGCAAAGGGATTTCTGAAGCTCTACGGCCGCTATCTCGGCGTCGATGTGACCCGCGAGGCGGATACGCTGGATACGCATAGCCGGCTCAGCGTCGAAGATTACCAGTATCTCAGCGTCCCAAATGAACCGCGGCCGGAGCCGGAGCGGAATCTTCCGGACTTGAGCCGTCGCCATAAACCGTCGATCAAGCCGCTGCTGGTCTCGGCGGCGGTGGTCATCCTCGCGTTCTTTGGCTTCTCCACCTACGTGAACTGGCAGCGCATCACCGGTGACTCGCCCCAGAAATCCGCGAAAACGGAGGTGGAGGAAGTGGAGACGGCTCCCGAGCCGCCCGCGCCCGCTACGCCCGTCGCCTCTGCAAATGCCGACAATTCTGCCGTGCCCGTCGCCGAAGCTCCGCCGGCGGCTGTTCCGGAAGCCCCGTCCGCGTCCGATGCCGCCACGGCTCCGGTCGCGCCCGAGCCGACCGTCGCCGTCCCAGGCGTGATGGTCGCGGATCGCAACTTCCTCGGTGAGCCGGCCTCTACGAACGCCGCTCCCGAATCGACCGGTCCACTCACGCCGGTCCCCAACCCAGACCGCGACGTCGTCGCACCCACGCCAGTCACGGTGAACGAAGTCGAAGTCTCGGTGGCAACGCGAACCTGGGTCACGATCCGCCGCGATGACGCCGATGCCGCGCCCCTTTTTGAGGACTACCTGTATCCCGGCGTTCGGCCGCTGAAGCTCAAAGGCTCGCGCTTCATCATCGAAGCGCGTGATCCAGGCGTGGTGGAAATCCGCAAGAATGGCGCCCCGATCGCCTATCAGCGCCCCGGGGTGACAGTGCAGTGATACTCCTGGAGGGACACGCTCTGTCGTGTCCTTGATCGCAATGGGAAGTTAGGGACTTCCCGCAAAGCCGCCCGATGTCCGCGCCCCCCAAGCTCAGCGTCCTGATGCCCGTTTACAACGCGCAGGCCTACCTGGCGGCAGCGCTTCGCAGCGTGCTGGAGCAGACGGTCCGCGAGTTTGAGTTTGTGATCGTGGATGATGGCTCCCGCGATCGGACGCCAGCGATCCTTGCGGATGCGGCGGCGCAAGATTCGCGGATCCGCGTGATCACGCAGGCGAACCAAGGCGTCGCGGGCTCGCTCAATGCGGGGCTGGCGCAATGCTCGGGGTATTTCGTCTTCCGGATGGATGGGGACGATCGTTCGCTGCCGACGCGGTTTGCGGCGCAGATCGCGGCGCTGGAACGCTGGCCGGACTGCGTCGCGCTCGGCTCCGCCGTGCTCTTCACCGATCCGGAAGGTCGTCCGACCAAGGTCTATCGTCCTCCGCTCGAACCGGCGGAGATCGAAGCCGAACTCGCCAACGGCAACGGCGGCGCGTTGGTCCATCCGACGGTCGTCTTTCGCCGTGCGGCGCTCGTGGCTTGCGGCGGTTATCGCGAGCAGTACGACTTCGTGGAGGACCTCGACCTTTTTGTCCGGCTGCTCGGGCACGGGACGTTGCGCAATCTCCCCGAGCCCCTCCTCCACTACCGCCAGCATCCTCAGAGCGTGAATCACCGCCTCAGCAATCG
>JANPIS010000334.1:0-7773 GCA_031425095.1 Chthoniobacteraceae bacterium | reverse complement strand
GCGTGAAGACCCCACTGCGCGGACTGAGCCACACGAAGCGTCCTTTCACCGCCGGCGTCGCGACGATCGGCGGCGGCTCCGCTTCCTTGCCCACCGAGCCGCCATCGATCATCGGCTCCGGAAAGCGAAACTCGAACGTCGTGGTCGGTTCGAGTTGTTTGGTGTTGAGGATGAGTTCGACAGATTTCCCCGCAGCGAGCGCCGAAGTGGCGAAAGAGAGGGACAGGACGAGCGAGGTGAGCAACGACGAGAGGCGCATGGCAGTGGTGGAGAAGCGAAACCTTCGCAAATCCTGCCACAAAAAGTCTCCGCGCGCACCACTCCGCGGAATCAGACTGTGCGGTTAGCTCACGGCGTCGAGTGGCGTCAGCTTTAGCGTCAGCGATTCGTAGCCAAGCTCGCGTTCGAAGGCCGCCTCCTGCTCCACCCGCGGCTGCGCATCAAGCACGGCGATGCGAGCCACGCGGGCGCAGCACTTTTGCAGCAGCGTGCGGAGCAATAGCCGCGCGTGCGGCGCGCCGAGGCAGAGGTGGGTGCCGAAGCCGAAGGAGAGATGCGGATTCGGTTTGCGGTCGAGCCGCACTTCGTTGGGCGCGTCGAAGGCGGCCTCGTCGCGGTTCGCCGACGCCCAGCAAAGCGACACACGTCCCTGCGGCGGCACCTTCACGCCGTGCACATCCGTCTCCACCGGACAGACGCGACCGATGTGCGTGAGCGGCATGAAGACGCGGAAAAATTCCTCGCTCGCGAGGGTGATGCGCTTGGGGTCAGCGCGCAAAAACTCGAGCGCTTCGGGATGTTCGCCGAGATAGGCGAGCGCGCACGACACGGAGTGAATGACCGTGTCGCGCCCGCCGGCGAACGCGAGATTCGCAAAGCCCATCATCTCCTCCCGCGTCAGACGCCGGCCGCGAAACTCCGCGTGCGCCAGCGCGCTGAAAAAATCCGGCCCCGGCTCCGCGACTGCGCGATCAAACTGCGCCTGTAAATACTCCTCCAGCACCGTGCCCTTTTTGAACGCGCCGCCCGTCACTTTAAAAACGTGGATGCCCCAGCCGATCCAGATGTCCGCCTCGGACGCCGGCACATTCAGGAGCAACGTGAGAGCGCGCGATTGCAGTGGCAGCGCGAAGTCATGGACGACTTCGATCGACTCGCGACTGAGCGCATCGGAGAGCAGGTCGTCGATCAGCGTCTCGACCTGGGCGATCATCCCGGGATCCTTTGCACGCTGGAAGAAGGGCTCCACTATGGCGCGGTAGTCGGTGTGGTCCGGCGGATCGGTCTCGATCGGAAGCTGCCGCATCGACCGCACGTCTTCCTCTGAGGGAATCGGCACCCGGAATGGCGCGTCTGAGCTGAACGTCTTCCAATCCTTCGCAGCCTTCCGCACATCCTCATGCCGCAGGATCATCGGCACATTTTCGCCCTGAAACTCACATTTGAGCACACCGTCCGTTTGACGCGGCTCGCGGAAGGGATCGGTGGAACTCATGGGGGATGGTGCGCGGTACAGGGTTCGAACCTGTGACCCCTACCGTGTCAAGGTAGTGCTCTACCACTGAGCTAACCGCGCATTGATCGAGGGCGGGGAAGGTAGGCGGGTCGGACTTTTCCGGCAAGGGTCTTTTCCAGTCGGGCAATGATCCACATCACCGCGACGGCCTGAAATTTTCCGCTCCCCATCCTCGCTGCGGGCAGCGCACATTGGCGGGCACTGCATGAAAATCATCCGCTACGAATCCCCTGAAGGTGAACTCGGCTACGCTGCCTTCAATCCCGATGGGACAGCCACGAAACTCTCCGGATCGCTGTTCGAAAAACTGGAGCGCACGGAGGAACTCGTGAAGGTCGAGCGACTGCGCGCACCGCTGGAGCCGGCGGCGATCATCTGCATCGGGCTGAACTACCGGAAACATGCGGCGGAAACGAGTGCCCCGCTCCCGAAGTATCCCGTCGTCTTCTTCAAGAATCCGGCGAGTGTCCAGGATCCCGATGGAGTCATCGAGTTGCCGCGCTATCTGGCGAGCGGGCAGGTGGACTACGAGTGCGAACTCGCGGTGATCATCGGCAAGCGGGCGAAGAATGTGCCGCGGGAAAAGGCGATCGACTACGTGCTGGGCTACACCTGCGCGAACGACGTGAGCGCCCGCGACTGGCAGAAGGACGGCGGCGGCGGGCAGTGGTGCAAAGGGAAGTCGTTCGACACCTTCTGCCCGCTCGGCCCGTGCATCGTGACGCCGGATGAACTCAAGCGCCCGAATTCGCTCGGCATTTCCACGATCGTGAATGGCGTCGTGCTCCAGGACTGGCACACGGACGACATGATCTTCGACGTGCCGACGATCATCGAATTCCTGAGCGCCTCGATGACGCTGCTGCCGGGCACGGTGATCCTCACGGGCACGCCGCACGGAGTCGGCATGGCGCGCACGCCGCAGCGCTGGCTGGCACCCGGCGACCTCGTCACGGTGACCATCGAAGGCATCGGAAAACTGAGCAATACAGTGATCGACGAGCCCTGCGAAGGGGCCTCGAATTTCCATTTGTAAATGAGGTCGCGGATTCGATAGTCCGCGCATGGAAACTCTCCAACTCCTCGGGGTCGCGCTGGGCCTTGCCTCCCTCGCCGGACTCAACCTCTACCTCACCGTCTTCGCCACTGGACTCTCGATCCAGCAGCAATGGCTGGATGTGAGCCAGACCTATCCGCAGCTCGAGATCCTCGGTCATCCGGCGATCGTGGCGATCTCGGGCGTTCTCTTTCTCCTCCAGTTTTTCGCGGACAAGGTGCCGTGGGTGGATTCGCTCTGGGACACCGTCCACACGCTCATCCGGCCGGTCGGTGGCGCCTTCCTCGCGGTGACGGCGCTCGGGTCCCCGGACCCGGTGTTTGACGTGATCGTGGCACTGCTCGCGGGCGGTGCGACGCTCATGGTGCACAGCGCGAAGGCCGGGACGCGTTTTGTGGTGAATCACTCACCCGAGCCCTTCTCCAATATCGCGCTGAGTGTCGCGGAGGACGCGGCTGTAATCGGCGGGCTGGTGCTGATCAAGAATGATCCGCTGCTCGCACTCGCGGTTTTCGGCGTGGTGCTGCTCGCGATCGCTTACTTTGGGCCCAAGCTTTTCCGCGCGGCAAAGGTGAACGCCTGGCTGGGGTGGCGGAAACTGACGGCGCCGTCGTCCGATGAGTTCGCGACTGAACTGCCGACCGAGCTTCCCCACGAGTCGGAGATTCTCCTAGCGGGCCGGAATTTCTCGGGTGCCAAGATCCTCTGGTCGGCCCCGTGCGTGAGCGTGGCGTCGAAGGATGTGCCGGGGAACGTCTTTGGTCATCTGGTTGCGACCGTGGAAGAGCCGCGCAAGCTGCGTTTCGTCGCTCACCGCCGGTGGCGCCCCGTGACGGTGGAACTGGATCTCACAACATATAAGGCCGCTCACGAGTCGAAGTTCCTGAGCGAGAACGTCGTGCTGTACAGCCTCGAGAAGAAGCCGAAGTATCTCTTCGTCTTCGACCGCGGGCAGCGGGCGATCGCGCGCGGGATCGCGAAGTCGCTTCAGCAACGCCTCACACCCGCGATCAGCGTTCCGACCGACGCGGTCTCCTAGCCGGAGCGGCTCAGCTACTCGACTCCGAGACAGGACGGCGCCGCCACGGAGCACATCTCGACGAAGTCTTCCCAGCGGAGATTGAGAAAGGGCTCACGCTCGCGGAGATACCCGACGATGCCGTCGTGCCATTCTTTCTCGGCCTTCTTAGCGATGCGGCTGATCCACGATTCATCGCAGCCGAACATCGTCGCGAGCTCACGCCCGAGGAGCCGGTCGAAATGGACCAGTTGCAGCACCACGAACTGTTCGGCCGAGCAACGGCGCGCGCCGGCCTCGATGGACTCACGGAGCAACGCGATCAGCGGCGCATCCGGGGCGCTATCGTTGCTGCCCTCGGAATGGGTCCCGATCGCGCCGCTTTCCGGACCAGGGCCATCCGGGCTCGCGAGGATGGCAGCCTGGCGAGTGCGTTTTCTCCGTTCGGTCAGCCATAGGTTGAATGCGACGGTATTGAGGTAGGTCGCGAGCAGGCATTCTCCATTGTAGCCAGCGAGACGACCGGGCTTGCCTTCTTCGCGAGCGATACTCTCGGCCCAGAGCTGATTCACCGTGTCCTCCGCCTCCGAGATCGGCACGCCCCGCTTCGCCAGGACCCCTACGATCACGTCGCGATATTCCCGCAAAAGGGTTCGCGCGGCCTCTTCATCCCCGTCGAGACAGCGTTGGGCCAACTGAAAGTCCGCTACGTTGGGCAGGGGGTGGCTCACCCCGTTTTCTCTAGGAGTCGCAGACTTCCGCAGCAATCAAAAACAGCCCCCGCGACAGATCGGTGCCAATCGCCGCCCGAGCCGTCGGCTCCCTGCCGACGTCCCCCCTCCGTGCGCAACCCACCGCCCGCCAACCAGCCCTCGCGGTCCACTTCGGCACCGATCTGTCAGAGGCCGGCCTCCCAATTCTGCTCCACGACCTCCATCAGTGAAACGCGCGAACCTGGACACCTTTCCTTGGACAAAAAGGGCTCCGGCTGGCCGCCCGACCGCGGGCGTGACAGATAGGCGTTGAACCTCAAACCCGCCATCCTCGCGTACCGCCTCCAGTTGTCCTCGCCTACCGCCGCCAGACCGCTCCGGGCCACATTTTGCACCTTCCACGCCTATCTGTCGGAAACGGCCCGCTTCGGCGCAGACTGCTCCCAAGTCTTCAACGCGCGGGTTTCTCGTTCTTTCCGCCCATTGCGCTTTTTTCAGAAAAAAGTTGGCACACCCCAACTTTCCTGTGATGACGCGGAAAGAAGAGCGTATCGACGCGTTGAAGCCCTGAAATGAACAGCGACTTTGCCATCATCGCAGAGTTCCTGGATCGCAACGGTCCGGAGGTGCTGGGCCGTGCCCTCGCCGAACCCCCTCCAGCCCTGGCCGAACAGCTCGACCGCTTCTCCCGCGGCGCTGTCAGCCAGGAAGAGCGGGTCGCGATTTGCGAGACGCTCCGCAATCAGCCGGAATACCTGCGGGTGCTCGCAAATCAGGTCAAGAACCTGCGCCAGCGGGAAAGCGATCAGGACTCGAACTAGCCACCTCGCGGACGGAAGCCTCGTGCAGCCTCGGCGGCGTCAGGCCACCGCGCGGCACGTATTCGCTGCCAGGATCTCGGGCACGGACGGTTGCGCGAGCGCCTGGAGCAGGGCTTTCACCTGCAGCGGCGCCAGGCCCGGACTCTCGGAAAGCAGCCGCGCCAGCATCGCCGTGACGTGGGGAGCGGCGAAGCTGCTCCCAGTCATCCGCTTCAGACCGCCGCCCGCCCAGGCTACCGGCACATCGACGCCGCGTGCGGCGAATTCCACGAGCGCGCCGGGGCAGTGGAAAAGATCGGTCGCGCTCGCCTGACGCGCCATGTTTACGGCGATCACCGAGGTGAAGTCCGCAGGCCACTCTGGCTGGAAGACGTTTTGATTGTTGCAGGCGGCGACCACATGGATGCCCTTGAGGTAGGCCTCATCCACCCATGCCTTGTACTTGTCCCAGTGCTCACGCACGCCGGAGCTGAGGCTGCAATTGATGATGTCGTAGCCGCGCTCGATCGCGGCGCGGGCGCCTTCGAGAATGATCGCGGTGCGCGAGCGGAGGGTGCTGCCGAGCACGCGGAAACTACCGATTTGCGCCTGCGGAGCGAGTTCGCGAATGATGCCGGCGACCGCCGTGCCGTGGCCGTAAAGATCGCGCCCACCACCAGGGCTGATGACGAGTTCGCGGCCGGTTTCGACCACGGCCACGTCATCGAGCAACTCGAGCCCAGCGAGCGACGGATGCCCCTGCTCCACGCCGGAGTCGAGGATCGCGATCTTCACGCCGCGTCCGCGTCCGATCCGAATCGCCTCGGCGGCTTGCACCGGGTCGAGCCACGGCTTCATGAAATGCCCTCCAGGCCGAGGATGTCGCCGAGCAGGCGGCGCTCGAGCAGGCGCGCGAGGATCGCTGCGGTCGTCTGCAGCACGCCGAGTGATTCCGGGGAAAAGCCCGCCGGCTCCGGCGCGGACGGGGCGCCGGTCGTCAACTGAACCGCGGAGAGCACGCCACGCAGCTCTCCGGCAAAGTAGAACGGCACGGCCAACATCGCAGAGGTTTGCACACCGAGTTGCTGGTCGAGCGTCGGGTCGCGGTGCGCGTTGTTCTGCACGGCGTTTTCGCACATCGGCTGCTCCGTCGCGACGACCGCGCTGATGATTCCTGAGCTGAGCTTCTGCCGGAACGAGCCCACAAAGTTCGCCGCGTTCGGCCCATTGTTGAAGCGCGGCACCAGCGCTCCGCGTTCCTCATCCAGCAGCCACACCGTGCCCTCATGCGCGTGGCTGTGCTCGAGGCACGCGCAAAAAACACTGCGCATCGCTGCGTCAAAAAATTCTTCGAACCCACTCTCACACACCAGCTCCGCCGCCTGTTGCAACCGCAACACCACGACGCCCCGCAACGCGGCGAGACGATCGTCGGGAAGCACGGTGATGCGGCTGGGCATGCCGCGGCATGTATCGGATCCGCGCCGCTCGGGAAAGGCGGAAGGCTTGCCGCGTTACTTGATGATGCCGCGCGGGCTGCTCGTGACGAAGGCGACGATGTGCTGCACTTCCGTGGTGTCGGGGAGGTCGCTCCGGATCTGTTCGGTGGCCTGCTGGAGATTCAGCGCACTCCGGTAGATGAGCCGGTAAGCCTCTTTCACCCAGCGCTGCGCTTCCTCGCCGAAGCCATGGCGCTCGAGGCCGATCTTGTTGTAGCTCCGCACTTTCGCCGGATTGCCATCGGCGATCATGTAGGGCGGGACGTCCTGCACGATCTTTGAGCAGCCGCCCGTCAGCGCGTGCCGCCCGATCCGGCAGAACTGATGCACCGCCGTGAGGCCGCCGATGACGGCGTGATCCCCGACTTCGACGTGGCCGGCGAGCGTGCCGTTATTGGAAAAGATGACGCCGTCGCCGACCGTGCAGTCGTGCGCGATGTGGCAGTAAGCGAGGAAGTTTCCACCGCTGCCGATGCGCGTGGCCGAGCCAGGCGCGGTCCCGCGATGCACGGTCACAAACTCGCGGAAGCTATTCTCGTCCCCGACGATGAGGTGCGTCGGCTCGCCGACGTATTTCAGATCCTGGGTCTGCTGACCGAGACACGCGAAGGGGAAAAACCGATTGCCGCGCCCGATCTGCGCCGGCCCGTGCAGGCTGACGTGATGCTCGAGCCTGCAAGCCCCACCGAGATGCACGTTCGCACCGATGACGCAGTACGGCCCGACCTCGCAGTCGTCCCCGATCTCCGCGCTTGGATCGACGACCGCCGTGGGGTGGATGCGGCTGCTCATGCGTCCACCACGCCGAAGAGCATCTCCGCTTCGGAGACGACCTCGCCATTCACGATGCAGCGGCCCCGGCATTTCGCGATGGCCCGCTTGCGCTGAGTCATCTCGACTTCGATGAAGAGCGTGTCGCCAGGGACCACAGGCTTGCGGAATTTCACCTCATCCGCGCTCATGAAGTAGCCGATCTTCCCCGCGTAACCGGGGGTGCGCAGGAGCAGAACGCTGCCGACCTGCGCCATTGCCTCGAGTTGGAGCACGCCCGGCATCACGGGGTGTCCGGGAAAGTGGCCCTGAAAATACTGCTCGTTCATCGTCACGGACTTCACGCCGGTGCACTTGTTCTCGCCCTCCAGCGAGACGATCCGGTCCACCATCAGGAAC
>JANPIS010000333.1:0-5930 GCA_031425095.1 Chthoniobacteraceae bacterium | reverse complement strand
CCCACACCCGCCGCCCTGCAGGCCCTGGACCGCCTCCTCGCGTATGAGCGTGCGAAGCATCGCCTGCCCAGGACCGCGCTCTACACCCACCGTGAAGTCGCGCAGTCGAACTGCCCCGGCGCTCTCGTCCAAAGGGAGATCGAGAAGCGCCGCTGAACCCACCGCCACCCCTTTACGGGTGCGAGAGCTTTGGCTTCGCTGCACTTTCGGCCGATCTCTTTGAGCTTCTGCTCGGAAGTCCGCTTCATCGTGCGAAGAGCACGACGAGCAATTGCGCGACCAGGATGCGCACGACCATCGTCAATGGATACACCGTGGCGTAGGCAACGGAGGGGGCGTCGGAGTTGTTGATCGCATTCGCGAAAGCGAGCGCGGGCGGGTCGGTCATGCTCCCGGAGAGGAGGCCGCAGAGGTTGATGAAGTTCAGCTTCATGAAGAAGCGTCCGATCCAGGCGGCGAGGAGCAGCGGCACCAGGGTGATCACCGCACCGCAAGTCATCCAAAGCAGGCCCTGCGAAGTGAAAAGCACTTCGAAGAAATGTTCACCCGCCTTCAATCCGGCACAGGCGAGGAAGAGCGTGATGCCGAGTTCGCGCAGCGCGAGGTTCGCGTTCAGCGGCATATACCAGAGCAGATTTCCGATGCGCCCGATGCGGCTGAGGATGATCGCGACGATCAGTGGACCGCCGGCTAGTCCGAGGCGCACGGGCATCGGCATGCCAGCGAGCGAAATGGGGTAGAGCCCGACGAGCGTGCCGAGGCCGATGCCGACGAACATCGGGAGAAAATTCGTGCGATTGAGATCCTTCACCGAGTTCCCGAGCACTGAAGCGACCTTGTTGATGTCGGCCTCCTTTCCCACCACTTGCAGCATGTCGCCGAATTGCAGCCGCAGTGCCGGCACCGCGCTCATCTCCATATCCGCGCGTGAGACGCGCGTGACGGTCACGCCGTAGCGTTCGGTGAGCGCGAGTTCGTGAATGGTTTTCCCGAGGACCTCGTTTCGCGTGACGACGAAGCGTTCGAACGTCACCGGCCCGGGCGTTTCCATGAGATCCTCCGGACTCTCGGCCCCGATGATGAGACACATCTCGCGCAGACTGCTCGGTGTGCCGACCGCGAGCAGGATGTCACCCTCGTGCAGCATCGTCTCCGCATTGGCGACACTCACCTCGGTCTCGCCGACGTATTTGATGCGCGAGAAGACGATGCCAAGGGTGTCTTTACTGGGAATCTCGTGGAGCCGCAGGCCGGCGAGATTTGGATTCCGCACGCGGATGCTCATGCGCTGGAGCGGCTCGTGTCCGCTCTCCTGTTCGCGGGCAAAGGCGGCGGCTTCCTGGGCCGGATTGATTCGCAGTGCGCCGCGGAGGATGACCATCGCGAGGATGATGCCGATGATGCCAAACGGATAGGCTGCGGCGTAGCCGACCGCGGGCAGGCCGGAGAGAGCGGGATCGAATCCCGGCAAATGCTTCAGCGCTTCCTGGGCGGCACCGAGCGATGGGGTGTTCGTCGTCGCACCGGCGAAGATTCCTACGGCCGCCGCCATGTCGATGTGCAGCATCCGCGAACTCGCGATGGTGAGGAGCGCGCCGCAGAGGACGATGCCCGCCGCGAGGAGATTCAGGGGGAGCCCCTGCCGCCGCAGGGAAGTGAGGAAGCCCGGTCCGACCTGAATCCCGATGGTGTAAACGAAGAGGATCAAGCCGAAGTCGCGCACGAAGCCGAGCGTCTCCGGCGTGAGCGTGAGTTTGAAATGGCCGAAGACAATTCCCGCAAAGAGGACTCCGGCGACGCCGAGCCGCACCCCGTGGATGCGCACGTGGCCCACCGCCAAACCGAGCACTGCCACTGCGGCGATGATGAGGACGGCGTAGGCGACTGGCTGTGCCGTGGCGAATTCAGCGAAGCGATTCATGGCGTCGCCGGAAGCTACGCGCGGTGGCGGATGTGTTGATCTTCAAACGCGGGCGGCTACTGCCCACGCGGTGCGCTGGTCTTCGAGCCGCGTCGCACCCGGTCGAGTGCGACGCGGAGCTTCTCGACGCTTACCGGCTTGAGGATGGTGGCTCCGAGGCGGTGATGCTGCAGCATTGAGATCAGCCACGGCTCCTCCCGCCTCGCGATGGCAATAACGGGGAGCGCGCCGCTGGCGGTTCTCAGGAGCGCGCGCCCGCCTTCCGGTAGATCGAGATCGACGACGGCGAGCGCTTCGTCGTCGCACGAGTCGAGCATCATGGACACGGCGTCGCGTCCGTTGTGCGCGCAGTTCAGTTCGCAGCTGGCGGAGCGGCCCGCCGTTTTCACTGCCACCTCGACCGCGGAGTCGTCCGTGGCGAGCAAGATCACAGATTGTTTCATGAGTTCCCTTTCTTTGGTTTCCCTAACGACGCGATGATGCGTGCGGAGACCGCGCGCAGCCACACGCATCTTGGGCGAAGATCCACCGATTCTGGCGCCGGTTGCTGAATTGTGCGGTCGACTGTGACGGGTCTGGAGGTCAGCTTCGCTCCATGATCTCCCCACAGCTCATCCCCCGGAGAGTGAATTCAGTCCAAGCGATCATGGCGCTGGCGCTCGCGCTCTTTCCGGTTTCCACGCTGATGTGTGCGGAGTCTCCGAAGCGACCGAATATCCTCTTCTTCATCGCCGACAATTGGTCCTGGCCGCACGCTGGCGCGCTTGGCGACCCGACGGCGCGGACGCCGGTCTTCGATCGCATCGCGCGGGAGGGTGTGATCTTCAACCAGACGTTCTGTCCGGTGCCGTCGTGTTCGCCGACGCGTTCCTGCATCCTGACCGGACGCGCTGCGCATCAGCTCGAAGATGCCGCGAGTCTGTGGAGCGCCTTTCCGCGAAAGCTGAAAGTCTTCACCGAGATGCTGCGCGAGTCGGGCTACGAGGTCGGCTACAGCGGCAAGGGCTGGTCGCCCGGGCGCTATCTCGAGTATGGCTGGCCGGAGAATCCGGTAGGCAAGCAGTTCAAGGACTTCGCGGAATTCATGACCCAGCGCGATCTGGCGAAGCCATTCTTTTTCTGGAGTGGGAATGTCGATACGGCGCTGCACAAGTGGAGCACCGACTCGCAGACGTGGGCTGGACTCGATGCGAAGTCGGTGAAAGTGCCGCCGGAATTGCCGGACGACCCGGTCGTGCGCGCCAACATGCTCGCCTACTACGCCGGAGTGGGGAGCGTCGATGCGGACGCCGGGAGCTGCGTGGCCGAGCTGGAAAAGCGCACGCTGCTCGACGAGACGCTCGTCGTTTACACCAGCGACAATGGCTGGCAGATGCCGCGCGGCCTCGCGAACTGCTACGACACCGGCACGCGCGTGCCGCTCGCGATCCGCTGGGGATCGAGGCTCCAGGCTGGGCGCCGCGCGGAGGAATTCATCAACCTCGCGGACTTCGCGCCGACCTTTCTGGAGGTCGCTGGAGTGACGCCGCCACCCGAGATGACCGCCCGCAGTTTTCTCGACGTTCTGCTTGGCAAAGCGTCCGCGGTCCCGCGCGACCACATCTTCCTTGAGCGCGAGCGGCACGCGAATGTGCGCCGCGGAAATCTCAGCTATCCGATCTGCGGCATCCGCACGAAGGATTTCCTCTACCTCTGGAATATGCGGCCCGACCGCTGGCCCGCGGGTGATCCGAAGGCGTGGTTCGCGGTGGGCGATTACGGCGATGTGGATGGTTCAAAAACGAAACACTTCATCCTTGAGCGCGCGGAGCAGCCGGAGATGAAGCGCTACTGCGAACTGAACTTTGCCAAACGTCCCGCCGAGGAGCTCTTCGATCTGCGCCAGGATCCCGCGCAGCTCACGAATGTCGCCGGCCGCGCGGAATACGCCGCCGCGCAGAAGGACCTCCGCACGCGCGTGGAGCAATGGATGCGCGATACAGCCGACCCGCGCGTCGATCCCGCGAATGACGCGTGGGACGCGTATCCCTACTTCGGGGGCGCCGTCGTCGATGAGCAGGGGAATCCCATTCCCGGAAAGCTCCGCCCACCGCGATGAGTGAGACCACGGTTGCGCCCCCGCGCCTCACTTCGCTCGACGCCTTTCGCGGCCTCATCATGTTCTTCATGGCCTCGGCAGGATTCGGCTTTCCGCAGGTGGCCGCGCAGTTTCCAGATTCCGCGGTCTGGCAGTTTCTCTCCCTCCATACTTCGCACGCGACGTGGGTGGGCGGCGGCGCGTGGGACATGATTCAGCCGGCGTTCATGTTTATGGTCGGGGTCGCGATGCCCTACTCGCTCGCCAGGCGGCAGCGCGCCGGCGAGTCTTGGGTCCGCCAGCTCCTGCACACGATCTGGCGGTCGTTGGTGCTCATCGCCCTCGCCGTCTTTCTTGCGTCGAAGAGCGCGAAACAGACCGTCTTCATCTTCCCAAATGTGCTGGGGCAGATCGGTCTTGGTTACACTTTTCTCTTCCTGCTCGCGGGGCGCGGCTGGCGCGTGCAGCTCGGCACGCTCGTGGCGATCGCCGTGGCGTATTGGGCCGTGTTCGCGACGTATCCGCTGCCCGCACCGAATTACGATTACGCCGCGGTCGGCGTGAAGCCCGCGGAACTTCCCGAAGTCGTGCTCCCGGGGTTCTTCGCGCACTGGAACAAAAACGCGAACTTCGCGTTTCACTTCGATCTCTGGTTTCTGAACCTCTTCCCCGGCGAGCGCCTGTTTCGCTTCAACGCGGGCGGTTACACGACGCTCAACTTCATTCCATCGCTGATCACGATGATCCTCGGGCTGATGGTCGGCGAGCGTCTGCGGGGCGAAGGCGATCTGCGCGCCAAGCTCGTTTGGATGTGGAAGATCGCTGCGCTCTGTGTCGTCAGCGGCCTCCTGCTTGGCTGGCTCGCGTGTCCGCTGGTGAAGCGCATCTGGACGCCTTCCTGGGCGCTCTACAGTGGTGGGGTCGTGCTCGGGCTGCTCGCCGCGATCTTCTGGATCGTGGAGTTGCGTGGTTGGAAAACGTGGACGGTGCCTTTCGTGATCGTCGGGATGAATTCAATCGCGATCTATCTCATGGACCAGCTGCTGCCGGGCTGGATCGTCGCGCAGCTTCGCACGCATCTGGGGCAGGAAATCTTCTCCGGCACTTACGGAAGCATCGGGCAGCGCTGTGCGGTGTTACTCGTGCTCTGGCTCGTCTGCTGGTGGTTGTATCGGCGCAAGATCTTCCTCCGGATCTGAGCCCGGAGAATTTTCCTCAGCGTCGGATCGTTCAACGCCAGCTCTGGACGGTCTGCTTGAGCGCATCGAATGCGGAAGCACGACCGCCCCTCGGTCCGAGATCGTCGCGGAAATCTTCGACCTCCATCTGCATCTGTGTGACACGAGGATAGACCGTCGCCGCGCGATCGCGCAGCACCTGCAGCGTGAGTGCCCAGAGACCCTTCGGCACTTTCCAGATCGTCGAGGGTTTGCCGCCTTGCTTCCGATCTCCCGACGCCGGCGGAGTCAGAGACAGAATGTGGTAGAGCAATTCGGCGAGGCCCGCGATGTCGGCGCGCACGTCGGCCTCGTAGGCGCCGACGTTCTCCTGGCGGATCTTCTTCGCGCGCTCCCAACCCGTCACGAGCACTTCGCCGAAGTCCCCGACGTGCACGGTGTGCGCGCTGATCTGGCCGTGGGCGATACCCTCAGCGTGAGCGAAGGCGAGCGCATCGCAGACGCCGTGGAAGATCGTCAGCAGGCGCTTGAGATCGTAGCGCACGAGGACGCTGTTCTTCTTCGCAGCAAGATCGTCGAGGATTCGCGCGAGGCTCGAGCCTTTCATCAGCTTGGCCGTGTAGAAGGCGCGGCCACGTTCATCGACGCTCAGCTCGTGGATCGACTGGATGTTCGGATGTTCGAGGCGTCCGATCATTTGCGCTTCCGCAATGAGTTCGGCGATCGCGGTGTCGCGGTTTTCCGGATTCTCTCC
>JANPIS010000332.1:0-14741 GCA_031425095.1 Chthoniobacteraceae bacterium | reverse complement strand
ACGGTGTTCCCGTTCCCCCATTAGGTCACGGGCGGATGACCTGGGACGGGCTTCGATCTTCCAGTGAAGGCATGATCTACAACCGCCCACCCCGGCCTCCTGAGTGTGTTGTGATTACCGGTCCGGGATTACCGCCGATTGGTCGAGCAACAGCAGGGCAAAGTGGTGAAGAAGTTGAGAGTGATCCGTTGAGAGTTGAGAGACGCCTCCAGAGGAAATCGGCTCTCAACTCTCAACTCGAAACTCTCAACTTGCGTGTCAAAGAACTACTCCCGGAGCGTGACGCCGAGCTGCGTTTTGAGCTGCTCTTTCAGGCGTCCATGCACTGCGCTGACTTCTTCGGCCGTGAGTGTCCGGTCGGCCGCACGGTAGGTCAAGGAGTATGCCAGTGATTTCTTGTCGGCGGGCACCCGCGCGCCGCTCGGATCGGTGAAAACGTCGAACAGCACGACGTTCGCGAGCAGGGGTTCGCGACTGGCTTGGAGCGCGGATTCGATCTGCGCGTGCGGCAGCGCGAGCGGCGCGAGCAGGGCGATGTCGCGCGTCACCGCGGGGAAGCGCGGGATGTCGCGGTATTTGCGCGCGGGGTCACTGCCCTGCGCGGCGGTGAGACGCGTGAGATCGAACTCGGCGAAGAGCACGGGCGTCGTGACATCGAGCGCGCGAGCGTCGGCTGGCCAGAGCTGGCCGGCAAAACCAACGGGCTCTCCGCGCACTTCGACCCGCAGCGAAAGGGCGAGCGCGGGATTTTCTTCCGGCTGAAAGGTCACGTCTGGGCCGAGGGCGGCGGTGAGTACGCCTTTGAGATCGTAGAGATCCACGGCGCGGCCTTCGGCTTCGCGCCAGTTGCGTTCGCCGGTCGGACCCGTGAGGACGAGCGCTGCGTGCGTGGCTTCTTCCGTCGGTGAGACAGGCCTCTGGCCTGTCCCCACAGGCCTCTGGCCTGTGTCACGGCAGAAAACGCGGCCGATCTCGAAGAGACGGACGCTCGCAGTGCCGCCGCGGATATTGGTGGCGACGGCGGCGAGCAAGCCGTGGAGGAGGCTCGGCCGGAGCACGACTTGATCGTCGATCATCGGATTCTTCACGCGCAACAGGCTCTCCGGTGCGGTCTGGGTGAAGGCCAGTCCACGCGGTTCCTGCGGCACGAGCGTGACGCTCCGCGCTTCGTGCAATCCGGCGGCGATGAGCGCTCGGCGCAGGGTCATCGCACGGTCGTAAGCGAGGTCCGTCGGCGAGGAGGCGGCGATGCGCGCCTGCACGCGCGCTGGGATCACCTCCATGCCGACGACGCGCGCGACCTCCTCGATGAGATCGATCTCGCGGGTGAGGTCCGGGCGGAAACTCGGCGCGTGCCAGCCGTCCGGGGACTTCGTGAGGCCGAACGCGGTGAGGATGGAATCGATGCGCGACTCGGCGACTTCGACGCCGAGCAAGGCGGCGAGGCGGGCCGGGCGCAGCGTGAGCGGTGCGGAGTGAAACTGCGCTCGATCCGCCGCGACGGACGTGCCAGCGCCGCCGACTTCGAGCGGCCCGGCCGTTCCGCCGCACAGCTCGACGATCAGCTCCGTGGCCCGCTGCGACGCCTCGACGATCGTGCAGGGATCGACGCCGCGTTCGAACCGGTAGCTCGAGTCACTGGCCAACCCGAGCTGACGCGAAGTGCGCCGGATGCTCTGCGGCACGAAGTAGGCGCTCTCCAGCCAGATCTCCGTCGTCACTTCCGTCACGCCGCTGTCTTCGCCGCCCATCACGCCCGCGACGGCCAGCGCGCGCTCGGCATCGGCGATCACCATGTGATTCGCCGCCAGTTTGTAGCTCTTGCCATCGAGCGCGAGGAACTCCTCGCCTTCGCGAGCCGCCCGGACATTCAACGCCCCGCGCAGCTTCGCCGCATCGAAGGCATGCAGTGGCTCGCCGAGTTCGAGCATCGTGAAATTCGTCACATCCACGACGTTATTGATCGAGCGCAGGCCCGCCGCTTCGAGCCGCCGCTTCAACCACTCCGGGCTTGGCCCGACCTTCACACCGCTGATCTTGCGCGCGGTGTAGAGCGGGCAATCGGCGGTGCCCACGAAAAGTGTCGCGGCAGGCAGCACCGGCGCGGGAGCCTTCGGGCCGGCGAGGCGCACCGGTTTGGCGAGCAGCGCGCCGATTTCGCGTGCGATGCCGTTCACGCTCAGCAGGTCCGCGCGATTCGGTGTGATCTCGAGATCGAGGATGGTCTCGGCGGGAAAGAGATCGCCGATTGGCGTTCCGATCGCGGTCTCCGGCGGGAGGATCAGCAAACCTTCGGCATCTTCGGCAAGAGCGAGCTCCTTCGCGCTGCACATCATGCCTTGGGACTCCACACCGCGCAGCTTGCCCACCTTGATCGTGAAGTCCGGACCGAGTTTCGCGCCCGGCAGCGCCAGCGGCACTTTGTCGCCGACTTTGTAATTCTTCGCCCCACAAACGATCTGCCGCGCCGTGCCCGTGCCGTCGTCCACCTGGCAGACACTGAGCCGGTCGGCGTTCGGGTGCTGCACGGACTCCTTGATTTGGGCGGCCACGATATTCGGGATGGCACACCCGCGCATCTCGACGCCCTCGACTTCGACCCCGGCGAGGGTGAGCAGATCGACGAGCGCTTCGGTGGTCGGCGGCAGTGCGACGAGTTCGCGGAGCCAGTTGAGGGAGATTTTCATGGGAAAAGTGCGGCCCGCGACTAAACGGGGCTTCCCCTCTCCAGCCAAGGCAAAAGCCGCACGGACGCGCTCCTTTCCCACGTCCAATGTCGGGCTTCTTCCTACAGGAAAGTACCTTGAGATTTCGGGCATTTGCGCTGTAATTCCCCATCCCGCACAGCGGCACCCGGCAATGGCTGATTGGGCCGAGTAAGAGCTGGGCGCGAACGTCTTTAATGATCCCCCACCCCAAGTCTCGCCGATCGCGTCCGCGACCGCTCGCCAGGAGCGTCGCCGCATTGCTGCTCGCAGCGGTCTCCGGGTCGGCGCAAACGTTTACCTCGCCGACCGGGGGCACCTTCACAAATGCCGCGCTTTGGAACTTCGGCGCTGGCCCGGTGCCGGTGAGCGACGCGGCGCTCGCGCTCGGCATGCAAAGCTTTGGCGGTGGGCTGGTGGTCGCGAACGATCTGAACCTCACTCTGCAGATGCTCGATTTTGCCGGCAATGGTGGGTTCACCGTCGGCGGCCTGCTTGGTGGGAACTTTGCGTTCACCGGGGGTGCAGGACTGGTCAATTTCGGATCGAGCGCGACAGTCACCCTTGCGGTTGGCGTGGTCATGGGGTCCGGGCTCAGTTCGCTCACGCTGGATGGCGGGGGCCCTGGCCTGCTCGCGATCTCCGGAGTCATCTCCTCAAACACCTCGGCTGGTGCACCGCTGGTGATCGCGACAGACGCCCCAAATCCGGTGAACGGGATCGTGACTCTCAGCGGCGCGAACACCTTCTCCGGCGGCGTGGTGCAAAACACCGGTACGCTGAACCTCGGCCATAGCCGTGCCCTGGGCGATCGCACGAACATACTGACCGTCAACGGCGGCAGCCTGCGCACGACCAGCAGCCTCTCCGTCGCCAACGACATCGCGCTTAACAGCACCCTGAACTTCAACGGCTCCGCCAACCTCGCCATTCCAGCATCGCTTTCACTCTCGGGCGTCCTGAGCGGCGTCGGCGGAGTGACTCACAGCGGCTCCGGGCTTGGGGCGGTGCTGCAGTTGCGCGGAACCAATACTTACACCGGCGCCACCACTTTGCGTGGACTCGATCACGGCGCCGTCCCGCAAGAATACGCCGCCTCTCTCCACATTACAGGTGCGGCTGGCTCGATCCTCCAGACCTCGGGCATCGCGATCAGTGCCGGCAGCACGTTCCGTCTCGATTACTCCGACGGGCACTCGGCGGCGAATACGCGCGTGTCCGCGGCGACCGCGATCAGCGTTGCGGGTGGGTTCCTCGAGACGCTCGGGAATGAGGGATTCGTCACGCAAAGCCTCGGCACCGTCACGGCCGGCGGCCTAGCGACGATCGCCGCAGGCACCAACGGCGGAGGCGTACCGGTGGCGGGCTCGGCCACGGAAGTGACCATCGCCAACCTGATCCGCACGCCTGGCGGCACGGTCACCTTCACGGGCCCGAATCTCGGCGGCACCGCAGCGAGCGCACTCGGGCCAGCGCAGGGAAATGTGATCCTCACGCAGCTCAATGGCGGGGCTCCGAGTGCCGCATTGATGGGCGGCGGCGGCACGAGTGCAACGAATCTCAGCATCCTCCCGTGGGCGCTGGGAGACGAAGCAAACGAGGGCAATCGCTCCGAGGCCGGGAGTGGATTCGTGACTTACGGCGCCCACGGTGTGCGCCTGCTCAACGCGGCGACCGAGTATTACACTCCGAGCACCCTCGACAGTCTCCCGGACACTTTCCAAAATGTCCGCGCTGCAAACTCGATCCCCGACCCGACCGGTCCGGTGAGCATCAACTCGCTCTTCATCGAAACCGACGGCATTTCGATCGGGGGCGCGAACACCATCACCGTCCAAAGCGGCGCGCTGGCCAGCAATGCCGACGCGACCATCCTCGCGCCGCTTGAGTTTGGCGCAGGGGGCACTGGCGAAGCGGTCATCAGCGTCATCGCACCCCTGGGCTCGCCGACCCCGAAGACGATGACGCTTTCCGGAACGCTCACCGCCGGTTCACTGGTGAAAAGCGGGCACGGCACCCTCGTGCTGAGCGGCGCCGGCAACACGGTCGCCAGTGCGATCACGCTGAACGGCGGGCAACTCAGTATCGACGCGGTCGCACAACTCGGCGGGGCGACGGCGCTCAATTTTTACAGTCCCAGCCAGTCTGCCGTGGGTGCCACTCTGCTCTACACTGGAGGCGGCGCCGAGATCCTGAATGCGCCCATCACGACCACGGGTGGAATGGCAGGCTTCACGACCACACTCTCATCGCTCGACCTAGCGGGGAATATCTCCGGCACCGGCGGTGTGCGGAAGGACGGGCCAGAGACACTCGTGCTTTCCGGCACCAATACGTACTCGGGCGGAACCTACCTCGCCGGAGGCACCCTCGACTTCGATTCCGATGTGCGGCTGGGTGCCCCGGGGAAGTTCCTCCACACGTCGGGCGGCAAATTGAGTGTGGGCGGCCCTTGGACGACGGCGCGACCGTTGACGATCACCAGCGGGGTCAGCCTGCTGCTCTCGAAAGACGCGAACAACGTCACGTTCTCCGGCCCGATCGACGGCGACGGTCCGCTGCAACTCACGGGCTCAGGCACGGTCACCGTGGAGAGCGCCGCCAACGGCTACAATGGCGAGATCACTTTCGGCAGTCCCGGACTAGCGGGCGGCTCGCTCGTCCTGTCTGGCGACGGAGCGATGAATGCCGCGCGCTTCTCCTTTGGCCCGAGCATCGGCGTTTCCATCCTGGACTTCAGCACCGCGACCGCGCCGAGCGGCACACCATGGCGGAGCATCGGCGTGCTCAACACGCTCGCTGGAGCCGGAAGCCACGTGATTCAGCTCGGATCGAGCGCGCTGACGCCGGTGGATCTGCGGGTGAATAGCGGCACAGGCTTTGGAAAAACTACGGGTGTGATTCAGGGCTTCGGGAAGTTCATTAAAACCGGCAACAATCCCCTCACCCTCGATGGCCTGCTCCCGAATACCTTCACCGGCAATGTCGAGGTCTGGGGCGGAACGCTGAACTTCGGGAACGACACGCAGCTGGGCAATCCCGCAAACACCGTCACCCTCCAGGGTGGCACGCTCGGAAACACCGGGACCAACACGACCACACGCGCCATCGCTCTCGCCGTCTCACCGCAACCCATCCTCCGTGCCGGCACCGCCATCACGCTGGGCAACGGCCTGGCCGCTACTACAGGCGGGGCGACTTTCACGATCGCCGGAGCGATCAGCGGACCGGGAGGATTCAATAAGTCCGGCAACGGGACCGTCCAGTTCACGACCGCAAACAACTACGCAGGCGACACCCAGATCACCGGCGGCATCCTCGCCTTCACCGATCCCAATCAGCTCGGATCCTCGAGCAGCCGGATTCGTCTCGGCGATGGCAGTGGAACGCTGCGGCTCGCGGCTCTGCCGGTGAGTTCCACCGACTACACGGTGAACCGGACGATCATCGCGCTCGGCGGGAGCAATACGATTAACGTTTCCACCACCACTGCGAGGCTCATCCTGGCCGGGTCGCTCGTCAGCGGCTCGAGCCCGCTCCTGCTCACCGGCCCCGGTCGATTCGTGGTCTCGGGAGACAATCGCTCTTTCTTTGCTCCGCTGGCCATCTCCTCCAATGGCGCGGCCAATAACCTCACGCTGAGCGGGCAACTCCGACGTGCCACGATCCGCATCGATGGCGTGGATACCTCGCTGGTCTTGTCCGGAGGGACGCGCGACGTGGGCGGGATTCCGATTCTCGATACCGGCTCGACGATCGCACTCGGCACCGGCGGCCGGCTTACGAGCGGCTTCAACAACACGAGCATGGCCTGGAAGGGCAACGTGTCGGGCAACAACGCCCTCTTCCTCAAAACCGGCACAGGCGCGATCACCTTGAATGCCAACGCCAACAGCTTCAGCGGAGGATTCCATCTGCTCTCCGGCAGCGGCAACACCACGACGATCTCCGACGGTGGCGCTCTACCGCTCCAGAATGCCCTCCATCTCGGCGCTTGGGGCAATAGCGCGAATGCCGGGCCGATCCTGGCGCTGTCGAATACCGGGACCAACGCGTTGGACGATGGCATCTCCACTTTCGGGCGGCTCGCGACGGCGCAGATCGTCCACAGTCATTCTGGCGAGCTGCAGTTTTTCACCAACGCCGGCACGGTCACTACGGAAACGACCGGGTCCCTGCGCGGCGCGGGCATGAGCACGGTGACGATGGCCACTGGGGGAAGACTCCACTTTGCCGACGCGACGAATGGCTTGACCCGCGTGAACCGCGGCACGTTCCTTTTCCGCGCCGGTAATCCGAACATGGGGACAGGCACCGCCACGACCGCGCTTGCGAATCTCACGTTTGGCAATCTCCTCGGAGCCGCCTTGATCGGCGGGGGCGGAGCGGCCGGCACGACGACGATCAACATTTTGCCCTACGCGATCGGCGACATCACCGGAGTGGGCGCGGGTTCGAACTTCGTGACCTACGGCGCGAATGGCATCCGCGTGCTCAACACCACGAACGAGACGCGGAACAACGCCAACTCCGCCACCCTCACGGGCACCACGACCGAAAACGTGCGGTTTGCCAATACCTTGCTGACCACGACACAACTCAGCGGCGGAACGGATCGCACGATCAACGCGCTGAACATCGCCGGCACCGCGAACCGCACGCGCATCGAGAGTGGGACGGCGGAAAAGCTCATCGTTACGAGCGGCACGATTCTCAGCGCGAGTGCGAATACCTATGCGGTGAATGCCGCGGGCACTGCGGGTCTCCCGCTGGGCATCCAGGTCGCCGAACTCCAGACCGGCACAGGAAATACTCAGGAGCTGAATGTCTTCGCCGTCGGAGATCTGAGCCTCGGAGCGCGAGTCACGACCAGCGGCGGACTCACGAAGTCCGGCGCGGGCGCGCTCTACCTCACCAGCACCGCGAACACTTACACCGGAGCCACCACGGTGAATGCCGGCAGCCTCGTCATCGACGACCTCGCGGCACTCGGCGGCAGCACGGCGCTGCAGATCGGCGGCGGCTTCCTGAAGTATCGCGGCGGCGACACGACCCTCACGCAGAGCGTCATCGCTGCAGGCGGCAGCACCGTGGCGAGTGCGGTCGGGCTCGGCGCGAGCGCGGGGTTCCACATAGTCAGCGGCACCACGCTCTCCGTCGCCGGCGCGAATGTGAGCGGCAACGGCGGCATCTTGAAAGATGGCACTGGCGTGCTGCGACTGACCGGCACGAGTGCGAACAGCGGCGCGACCCTGGTCGCCGCCGGCACGCTGGCGATCGGCAGCGCCGCTTCGCTCGGCACGAATGCGCGCGTCGTTTTCACCGACTCCGCGATCAGCGCGAACGGCGGGCAGACGCTGCGCTTCGATGCGCCGATGACCCTCGCTCAGGACTTCGTCGTGAATAGCGCGCAGAACGGCACCGGGTTTGGCTTCGACACAAATGGGAACAGCGTGACCTTGAGCGGCACGCTGCTCGATGCGCGAAACACGAGCATCCGCGGCCTCTACAAATTCGGCGCAGGCGAACTGAATCTCACGGCGACCGAGATGTACACCGGCGCGACGCAGGTCTTTGGCGGCAGCCTGCGGCTGAGCGGCGCGAATGGCAGCATCCTCAACAGCACCGGCACCGGCGGCTTTAGCAATCAGGCCACGATCGTCGTGAACCCGGGCGCGGCTCTCGTCCTCGACAATACCGCAGCGAACAACAACAACCGCCTCCCCGACGTGTGGGACACGCCCTTCGGCACCGGCAACACGGGCAATGGCGGCATCGCGCTGAATGGCGGCGAACTGCGCATCCTCGGCCACGCTGCGGGCACCAATGAGCGCATCAACCAGATCGAGTTCGCCTCGGCGACGGTCACGCTCTCCGGAGGCGGCACCACGCTCACGAGCGGACAGGTGATCCGCGGCTCCACCAGCGGCTCCAGCGCGATCCTCATTCGCGGCACGAATCTCGGCGCACTTCCCGGACCGACGAGCACGAACTGGTTTGTCAGCGATCTCGGCTCGGGCGGCGTGCAACTGCACGGCGCCGGTGGCGCGGAAGGCACTCCCTTTATCAACATCCTCCGCGGCGGCATGGGCGACACCAGTGCCACGGGCAGCGGCACCGACCTCGTCACCTACAGCGCCGATGTCGGCTTCCGGACGCTCTCGACCGGTGAATACACGAGCGTCATTCCGGCCAACAACTTCGACCTGAACCGCGCGCCCAACATCGCGCTGACAGGTGCCGCTACGGTGAATCAGGCCACGGCCATCTCGGCATTGAAGCTCGGTCCAGGCGCGAGTCTCGGCGGCCCCGGCACCGCTTTGCTCACGCAAAGCACCGTGCTCGCGACGGGCAATGCGAGCATCGACGTTCCTTCCCTCTCGACGAATATCGACGCCGGCGGCCCGGCGACGATCTTCCTCACTGCCGGAGCATCCACCACGCTCACCGTGAACAGCCTGCTGCCCGGGAGTGCGATGGGGAAATATGGCGACGGCACGCTGCTGCTCAATGCGCGGCGCATCGGCTCCGGACCCACCGCGCTGAAACAGGGCACGCTCACCCTCGGCGCCGCGGGCGCACTGAATCCGCTGAGCGCCCTGGCGCTCGATCCCGGCGCCACTTTCAACCTCGGCGGCGCGGACCGGTTCGTCGGGTCCCTGCTCCATGATGGCGCGACGATCGGCTCTTTCCAAATGGGGCAAGCCAGCGCCGGAACGGTGGCGGTCGGCCTGAACCGACTCACGATCTACGACGCCGCCAGCACCGTCTTCTCCGGCAATATCACCGGCACTGGCGGCTTAACCAAGGCCTTGAGCTCGACCGGCACCAGCACCTTCAACCTCCCGCTCAACTACACCGGTAGCACCATACTCCGCGGCGGCGTGCTGCAACTCGCCGGCGCCGGCACCCTCGCCAGCAATCTGGTGGAGATCCGCGGTGGCACTCTGCTCTTCAACAACACCGACGACAATGCGACCAGCGGCTACGTCGCCCATCGCCTCGGCGTCAGCACGCCGATCACGCTCGCCGGCGGCGGCATGACCTTCACCGAAAATGCGAACACGCCGGGGAATCACAGCCTCGGCGCGATGACACTCGCGGGAGGGGGGCTCTTCACCATCACGAATGGCAGCACCGCGCCGAGCACCGTGACCGTCGCAAACCTCACGCGCGCGACAGCACGGGGAACTTTGAATGTGATCGCGACCAATCTCGGGCTGACGCGATCACCGGTCGGCGGAGCGCGTATCTTCCTCACCCAGATCGAGGGTGCAGCGCCGGGTGCGTCGCTGATCGGCGGCGGTGGCGCCGTCGGCACGACGAATCAAAGTATTCTCCCGTGGGCTTTCAGCACGACCGCGGGCAGCTACCTGACCTATGGCGCGGACGGCTTGCGCCCGCTCGCCGCCGGCGAATATGCGACCGACCTGAACACCGCGGCCGCGACGGACAATGTGCGCACGAGCGGTGAGCAATTGCTGAGCTTGCCGCGGACGGTGAACTCCCTTCTCGTCACCAGCGGCAATGTCGGTGGCGCGCACGATCTGACGCTCACCAGCGGCGCGTTGACCATTCCGTCCGGTGCCAGCATCGGGGTCGGGACGAACGCGTTGCTCACCGGAGTCGGCAACACCCGCGAACTCGTAATCAACGGCGCAGGCACACTGAATTACAACATCACGACCAGCGGTGGCGTGACCAAGTTCGGCACTGGAACGCTCAACCTCGGTGGCAGCAATCCCTTCACCGGCGGACTGAACATCAACGAAGGGCGAATCGTTTTCACGGATGACCGTCAACTCGGAGCGACGGCGGGTGCCTTGCGCTTTGGGGGCACGAGTTCGACCAACGGTGTGCTGGCCTATGAGGGACCGGATAACATTCCGCTCGCTTTCGATCGGCCGGTGGAGACCACCTCGCTCGGTTACTTTCTCGGTCAGGATTCGCACCGCTGGCAGATGAATGGCGTCGCCTCCGGCCCGGGCGGACTGGGCTACAGTGGGGCCGACTCCGTATTCGAGATCAACGCCGCCCATACCTATTCCGGACCGACCCACTGGCTCGGCGGACACGTGTACTTCTCCGGCGACTCCGCGTTTGGCAGCGGCGGCGAACTGGTGCTCGCTGGCGGCGCGGCGCAGAATCTCGTGCTCCGCAGCGACTGGATGAGCAGTCGGCTCATCCACGCGGCGGCAGCGAGCTCTATTCAGACCAATGGATACGAGGCCACGTGGAATGGGCAGTTGGTCGGCACCAGCGCCCTCTTCAAGAACGGCACCGGCCGGCTCACGATCAGCGAGCCCATCGCCTGGTCGGGCGCGCTTGCGGTGAACGCCGGCGAACTCCGTCTCCGCGATCGCGCTTCGCTCGCCGGGAATGGCAATTCGATCAACGTCAACGCCGGTGCAGCGCTCTCGCTCGATGACACGGGTGTTCATGCATCCGATCGCCTGAATGACATCACGGGCAGCGTGAACTTGAACGGAGGTGCGTTTGCCTTGCTCGGCGGCAGCGTCGCCACGACCGAAGAAGTGATCAATGGCCTCGCCCTCGGAGCCGGTGCTTCGACGATCACGCTCACACCGGGTGCGGGACAGTCCGCGATCATTCGCCTCGATGGCACAGTCTCCAATGACCCCGGCGCCGGCAGCCTTTGGCGCGGAACGAATCTCGGCGTGAACGCCCCGGGTACCACGAACAGCGCCAACTTTCTCCTCACCCCGACAAACACGAGCACCTTCCCACTCACCGGCGGCGGTGCCCCGGCGGGCCACCCGAGCGTCAGCGTCATCGCAGGCGGATTCGGCGACATCAGCGCCACCGGACTCGGCACTCAACTCGTGACGTATGATGCCGCGAAAGGCGTGCGCCTGCTCAACCCGAACACCGAGTTCACGACGACGCTGGTGAACGGCAGCGCGGTGACGGACAACGTGAAAGCCGACGGCACCTCTTTCTCTCTGGCGAACGCGACGACGATCAATGCGCTCTGGCTCAAGGATGGCGGCAGCGTCACAGGAGCGGGTGAACTCACCCTGCGCTCGGGTAATTTGCTCGTGACGGGGAGCGGGAACACCGTCACCAAGACCTTGATCGCCGCCAGCGGCAATGCTCTCGCGATCGGCGGCCCGGGAAATGTGACCTTCACCAGCGCCATCACAAGCGCCACGACCGGTGGCCTGATCAAGAGTGGCGCCGGCACGCTGACCTTGAACTCGCCGAACACTTACATTGGCAACACGGTATTGAAGGACGGCATCCTCGCCGTCGGCGATGCCTCCGCCTTCGACACGACGGGGCTGTTCATCCAAGGCGGTGAAGTCCGCAACGTTAGCGGCAGCCCGCTCACGCTCGCCAACGAGATCACCCTCAATGCCCCAATGAAAATCGGCGGCGTGCAGGATTTTGAATTTAGCGGCAACGTGACACTGAACAGTGCGACGCGGGAAATCGAAACGACCAACACCGGCACGACCACCTTGAGTGGCGTGATCCAAAACAGCCAGTCGCTGATCAACTACGGCCTCACCAAGACCGGCACCGGCCGCCTCGTCCTCTCAAACGCCAACACCTTCGACGGCCCGACGACCGTGAACAATGGCACCCTCGAGGCAGCTGCGGTGAATGCCCTCGGCAGCACTAATTCCGTCGCGCTGAACTCCGGCGGCACCTTGCTCCTCAACAGTTCAGGCAATCACATCAACAACGCCGCGACCTTCAATCTGAACGGCGGAACATTCGACACCGGCGGCACGAGCGAAGGCGCCGCGACGACGATCGGGCTCGGCGCACTGACTCTCACCGCGTCGTCGATCATCGACTTCACCGGTGCCGCCGCCACGCTCACCTTTGCCAGCGGCAGCTACATGGGTGGCGTGCTCTCGATCAGCAACTGGTCCGGCAGCGCTTATACCGCCGGCACCGACGGGTTGAACGACCGCCTCATCTTCGCAGGCGACAACACCGCACGCCTCGCCTTCCTCAGCACCTTCAGCCCCGGCAGCATCGCCTTCTCCGGCTTCGGCTCCGGCTACACCGCACTGCAATTCGACGCAAACTACTTCGAGGTCGTCCCCGTCCCCGAACCGACAAGCACACTGGCCGCGCTCGGCTTGATCGGGCTCGCCGGCTGGCGCGAAGGAAGGCGGCGGCGGAAAGTGGCGCCTACTTCCAGTCCGCGAACTTAAAGAACCGCGGCCTGATAGTCCGCACTACCGCTCAGAACTGCGCGAGGAAGCGCTGGTCGTTATCCGTGAAGTAACGGATGTCGGGGACGCCGGCCATGATCATCGCCAGACGATCGAGGCCGAAGCCGAACGCGAAGCCCGTGACCTTTTCCGGATCGTACGCCGTGTCGCCGCGGCGCGCGTTCATCTGCTCGAAGACTGCGGGATCGACCATGCCGCAGCCGGCGATCTCGAGCCAGCGATCGCTCGCGCCGAGCGCGCGTGTCTTGATATCCACCTCGTAGCTCGGCTCGGTGAACGGGAAGAAGTGCGGACGGAAGCGGAACTGCGCGTCATTTCCGAAAAGCTCACGGAAGAAGAACTCCAGCGTGCCCTTCAAGTCCGCGACGCTCACGCCTTGATCCACGTAGAGCCCTTCCATCTGCGTGAACTGCGCGAGGTGCGTGGCGTCGATCTCGTCGCGGCGATACGCAGCGCCGGGCGCGATGATCCGAATCGGCGGCGCCAACTGCTCCATCGTCCGGATCTGCACTGTGCTCGTGTGCGTACGCAGCAGGCGGCCATCGGCAAAGTAGAAGGTGTCCTGCTCATTTCGCGCGGGGTGGTCGGCGGGCGTATTGAGCGCGTCGAAACAGTGGAACTCCGTCTCGATGTCCGGCCCATCGGCGAGCGCGAAACCCATGCGCCGGAAGATGCTGACAGCGCGGTCGAGGAGCTGAGTGATCGGATGCAGTGTTCCAACGCGATGCCCGGTCCCGGGCAAAGTCACATCGACGCCGGCGAAGTTCGCCTTGTCGGCGTCGGCGAGCAGCGCAGATTTCCGCTCGTCGAGTGCAGCGGTCACCGCGGTCCGCACGTCGTTCAGCAGTTTGCCGATGCGCGGCTTGTTGTCCTTCGATACGTCCTTCATGCCCTTGCTCACGGCAGTCAGGGCTCCGGCCTGGCCGAGGTATCTCACACGGAGCTGTTCGAGCGACGTTTCATCCGCGGCCGCAGTGATGGCGGCGACGGCTTCGGTGCGGAGTTCTTCGAGCTGTTGATCCATGGTCGGGAAAGAAACAGCCTCGAACACGCGGGGCGTATTCGAGGCTGTGAAAAGGTTGGACGCTGGCGGGCGCTTTAGGCGGCCTTTTTGCCAGCGGCGTTCTTGGCCTCGAGGGCGGATTTCGCCTTCTCGAAGATGGCCTTGAAGGCGGCCTCATCGGTCACGGCGAGATCGGCGAGGATCTTGCGATCGAGTTCGATGCCGGCGGCCTTGATGCCTTCCATGAAGCGGCTGTAGGTCAGGCCATGCGCACGGGCGGCGGCATTGATGCGCTGCTGCCAGAGCATGCGGAAATTGCGCTTCCGCGTCTTGCGGTCGCGATACGCCCAGTAGTCGGCTTTCATCACCGCATTTTTGGCATAGCGGAAAAGTTTCGAGCGCCGGCCGCGGAATCCGCGGGCTTTATCGACGACTTTCTTGCGGCGCTCGCGACTAGCGGGCGCATTGGTGGCTCTTGGCATGGTCTGACTTGGTTGCTGGTTTCTTTCGGCGAGCTGTTGGGTGGGGTTGGGAAAAGATCCGCCGCCTCGCTCACCGAGGCATCCCGCAATAGGCAGGACAGACGGGCTGGATCTAAAGGACGCGCCTTAGCCGAAGGGCAGGCACTCCATCATGCGCTTGACCATGGTCGAGTGGACCTGACCCACCTTGCCGAGCTTGCGCTTGCGCTTCGAGCTCTTGCTCGAGGCGAGGTGGCGAAGGCCTGGCTTGCGGCGCAGGATCTTGCCCGTCGCGGTGATTTTCAACCGCTTGGAAGCGGACTTTTTCGTCTTGCGACGTGCGATGGATCGAGGCATGGGG
>JANPIS010000331.1:0-4137 GCA_031425095.1 Chthoniobacteraceae bacterium | reverse complement strand
CTCGCGCTTGTCGGCCTGAATCTGGATCAGGCGGCTGATACGGTCGCGCTTGTTGGTGCGGGGGTTATAAACCGTGTCACCCTTCGTGAGTTTGCCGCTGTAGATGCGGAAGAAGACAAGCTTTCCAACGAAAGGATCACTCCAGAGCTTGAAGGCGAGGGAGCAGAACTTGGCATTATCGTCCGCGGGAGCCTCAATGACCTTGCTGTGATCGTCCGGGTCGATGCCCTTGGCCGGCGGGATGTCCAGAGGGCCAGGGAGGTAGTCGATGACGGCATCGACGAGATACTGCACACCCTTGTTCTTGAAGGCCGAGCCACCGACGACCGGCACGAACTTATTCGCGATGGTCTGGCGGCGGATGCCAGCTTTGAGCATCGCGGGCGTGATTGGCTTTTCTTCGAGGAAGGCGGTTCCAATCTCATCGTCCAGATCGGAGATGGCGGTCACGAGATCGCCGTACGCGTTATCGACGAGATCCTTAAACTCCGCGGGAACTTCCTCGACCCTGTAATTGGAACCCATCTTCTCGTCGTCGAGATAGACGATCGCCTTCTTGTTGATCACGTCGAACTGCCCCTTGAGGTGATCCTCCTTGCCGTAAGGGATCAGCACCGGCCAGGCATTGGCTCGGAGCTTGTTGCGGAGATCGTCAATCGCGTGATCGAAGTCCGCCCCGGTGCGGTCCATCTTATTCACGAAAGCAATCCGCGGGACGTTATACTTGGTCGCCTGCCGCCACACGGTCTCGGATTGTGGCTGCACACCCGCCACAGCACAGAAGACTGCGATCGCGCCATCGAGCACGCGCAGGGAGCGCTCGACCTCGGCGGTGAAATCCACGTGACCGGGGGTGTCGATGATATTCACCCGCATCTTGATGCCCTCGTAAGATTTGAAGACACCCTCCTGCTTGGTCTGCTGCCAGAAGCAAGTCGTCGCCGCGGAAGTAATCGTGATGCCGCGCTCGCGCTCCTGCTCCATCCAGTCCGTCACGGTCGTTCCTTCATGCACCTCACCGATCTTATGGATCATGCCCGTGTAAAACAGGATGCGTTCGGTGAGCGTGGTCTTGCCGGCGTCGATGTGCGCGGCGATACCGATGTTGCGCGTCCGCTCGAGCGGATAAGCGCGGTCTGGTGAATTCGGGTTCGTGCTCACGGATTTATCGGTGACAGCGGACATCTCTAGAATCGGAAGTGAGCGAAGGCGCGATTCGCCTGGGCCATCTTGTGGGTGTCATCGCGCTTCTTGATCGCGTTCCCCTGGCCGGCCGCGGCTTCCTTGAGTCCACTGGCGAGCGCCTTCATCAGCGGCACATTCTTGCGGGCGAGGGCGTAATTGACGATCCACCGCATCGCGAGCGCGAGTTGGCGGGCCGGCGGCACTTCCATCGGCACCTGATACGTGGCGCCACCGACGCGCCGGCTCTTCACTTCGAGACGCGGCTTCACATTGTCGATTGCCTTGTTGAGAACTTCGAGAGGATCAACCGCATCCGTTCCCGTGCGGGTCTCCTCGATTGCCGAATAAACAATCCGTTCGGCCAGAGATTTCTTGCCACCCTTCATCACCGTACTGATCAGGCGGGCAACCACCTGACTCCCATAACGGGAATCAAGTTTTTCTTCTTTGTGAATGACGCGGTGGCGACGGGACATGGAAGTAGAAAGTGAAAGTGGAAGGCGGCGGCGTTACTTCTTCTTCTTGCCGGCGGCGGCCGCTTCTGCACCCGGCTTCGGACGCTTCGCGCCATATTTCGAACGACTGCGGCGGCGACCATCCACCCCAAGAGCGTCGAGAGTACCGCGGACAATATGATAACGAACACCCGGGAGATCCTTCACACGACCGCCGCGGACGAGGACAATGGAATGCTCCTGAAGATTGTGCCCCTCACCCGGGATGTAGGCGATGACCTCATAACCATTCGTCAACCGCACCTTCGCCACCTTGCGCAGAGCCGAGTTCGGCTTCTTCGGCGTGCGCGTCATCACTTGCGTGCAGACGCCGCGACGGAACGGGCAATTGGTCATCGCAGGAGATTTCGATTTCACGGAAATCTTTTTGCGCCCCTTGCGGACGAGTTGGTTGATGGTTGGCATTGGGAAAATTGTATTTGGCTGACCTTGCAACCCCGTCATCCGGGGACTGAAAACCCCGCCGGGGCGGACTGTTCAGACATCCGCCGGGAGCGGGGAGGCGTGGACACTAGGGAAAGCACTTGGTGGCGCAAGCACTTTCTTCACATCTGCGATTTTCTTTCACGACCCGCTTGCTACCCACTCGTCGTAGCACCGGCAAAGCGGAGCCGCGAGAGCGGGAGTGGTGACACTCACGAGAGCGCGAAGGGGCGGAATATGTAGAGACCCGGCCGGATGCGTGCAAGGGAGATTTCACATTTTTTTCTCCCCGGGCAAACGCTCTCTGAATTCCGTGCATCCGGAGACACCCCACGACCATCCTCCGGCGCGCTACTCAAACCGCATCACCGAGGACACTGACACGGTCGATCCCGAGGGCGGAATGGTCGAGACGAGGAGCCGAAGGAAAAGGCGCCCCGTAGTGGGCGGAATGACTGCAGTGAACGCGCCTCCGGATCTCTTCACGTAGTTTTTCGCCGGCACATTTAGCCACGTCGTTCCGTTGATTGAGTATTGCACGCCTGCTCGGACGTAGCGCACGCGATCCGGATCGGGCTGCACGACCACCGACTTCGTCCCGATGATCCCGGGCACTGGACCACCGATGGTGATATCGATCTCGTCGGCATCTGCATTGGTCGGGTCGAGGGAAAAAGTGTGCTCAATCAACTGGGAGACGCCGTCGCCATCGGTATCCGCAATAAAGGATTTGTTGTTGATGCCGTAGCTCGTGAGCCAGTCGTAGAAAGGCTGATTTGGATTAATCCCGAGCAAAGTCAGCGCCTGCGCATCGCTGATGTACGGGATCTTCGCGTTGTACTTCGCGTTGAAAGCGGCGCCCATGAACCGGGCATTCCAGATCTGGAGACACGTGTTTGGGTGAAGACCGTCGCGGGTGAAGGCATGCAGCGGTTCATTGTCGGCATCCTCGTCGTTCACGATCTGCAGCGCTCCGAAATAGAGTGGGACATTCCGGATGAGAGCGTCTGTGACCGCGTAAACGTTCGCCAGACCGACCCCCTTTTGCTTCGCGAGCTCGGCGATCCGCTTATTCGCGGCCACCGTGGCGGCGGTCACCCGGGCGCGGTTGGCCGGATCGGGATGGGCCGCCTTTTTCGAGGGCGTCGATCCGAGGTCGGGCACATTCGCGATCACGATCTGGAGCTTCGAATTCTTCTTTTTTACCGCGTCCACGATGCTGCTGAGATCGCTGATCAGCCCATCGACGAGCGATTTACTGCTCCCGCCGTCGTAGAGCCTGCCGTAATTCGCGCGGAATTCATTTCCGCCGAGCCAGATCACGACGCGGTCTCCGGGGCTCTTGAGCTGACTCTCCAGCGGCTGACGCAGGCTGTAGTAGAAGAAGTTCTGCGACGCGCTGCTCGTCATGAGGTCCTCATACTGCGAGGCCAGAATGCCGGGAATGCCCCAGTTGTATTCGTAACCGCTCAGCCGCGGGATCGACCACGGCAAGGAGAGCGATCGCGATGAACCGAAATTGTAGTACGACCTTTGCAGTCGTGCGGCGACTTCCACCCAGCTCATCGACTCCCAGCCCTTCACGGTCACCTCGGCGTAGGCTGTAGCCTCGCTGGGGAAGCCCGCAATCTGCGGGATCGTATCGTACTCCGCCGTCAGGCTGTCACCGATGGCGATGACGTCCACCGCGGGCGAACTGGTCGAGAGGGCGAAGCTTGTGGACAGGGCGGCGCCGATGAAAGCGCGGGTTCGGAAGTTCATTATCTCGAAAACTATTCCGCGCCGACGCCGCTGCTAGCTGAATTTTACGCAGTCGTTCTTCGGCTACTTCCGCGCATTCCTGCTCGTCCACTAAGTTTTTCCGAGCCCAAGTCTTGACTCGCGGCCACACCCCGCGTCGCCTCCCAACACGAATCACACACCTCCTTCATGACATCCCCCACCCGCCTCCTTCTCGCTGCTCTCACCGCCCTCGGACTCACGGCCGATCTCCATGCGAAAACTCCCGACGGCA
>JANPIS010000330.1:0-5814 GCA_031425095.1 Chthoniobacteraceae bacterium | reverse complement strand
ACGCCTACGAGGAAACGATCCGCGAGACCGCAACGGAAGATTCGCCGTGGTATGTCGTGCCGGCGGATAACAAGTGGTTTACGCACGCGGTCGTGGCCGCCGCGGTGATCGACGCGCTGTCTTCGCTCGAGCTGCACTACCCGAAGGTCGATGCCGCGAAGAGGGCCGAACTGGCCCAGGCACGAAAGGCCCTCCTCGCCAGCAAGTAAGCGAGCCGGCGCCGGTGGGGAGGTTCGTGCTCGCGATCTCGTTGCTCTTTCGCCTTGCCGGAGAGGTTCGCGCCTTGGAACGTCCGCGCCACCTATGAGCACCCCCAGCCCTGCCTCGCCTCCCGGCTCCGCTCCCGCGGCGATTCTCACCGAAGACCAGCAACGGGCGACGATCTCGACGATCACGTGGCGGCTGCTCCCGCTGCTCTTTGGCTGCTACGTCATCGCCTACATCGACCGGATCAATGTCGGCTTCGCGAAGCTGCACCTCCGCGAAGTGCTCGGGGTCAGTGAGGATAAGTTCAACAGTGCCTACGGCCTGGGCGCCGGGTTGTTTTTCATCGGCTATTTCATCTTCGAAGTGCCGAGCAACCTCGTCCTCCAGCGGGTCGGCGCGCGGATCTGGATCGCGCGCATCATGGTGGTGTGGGGCATCGTCTCGATGGGCTTCATGTTCCTGAACGGGACGACGATGTTTTACGTCATGCGCTTCCTGCTCGGCGCGGCGGAGGCGGGCTTCTTCCCGGGAGTGATCCTGTATCTCACGTACTGGTTTCCGACCGAGGAACGGGCGCGCACCGTGGCGATGTTTGCCACGGGCGGAGTACTGGCCGGCGTGATCGGCTCGCCGATCTCCGGCGCGCTGCTGGAGATGCACGGGCTCGGGGGGCTGGAGGGCTGGCAGTGGTTGTTTTTCCTCGAGGCCGTCCCCGCGGTCTTGCTGGGCTTCGTCGTGCTCTGGCTCCTCCCGAACCGGCCCCGGGAAGCGCGGTGGCTTTCTCCCGCGCAGAAAGACTGGATCGAAAACCGCCTCGCCGAGGACGCCCGGGCCGCCGATCCGTCCACCACGCACAGCCTCGCGCAGATCTTTGCCAGCCCACGCGTCTGGCTGCTCTGCCTGCTCTATTTCCTGATGAATGTGGGCGGCTACGGCTACGAACTGTGGCTGCCGACGATCATCAAGAGCTTCTCGACGACGAGTTCCTTCGTGCTCGGGACGATCAACGCGATCCCCTATCTGCTCGCTGGCATCGGCATGATCCTGGTCGCGCGCTTTTCGGATCGCACCGGCGAACGGCGCGGGATCGTGGCGATCGCCGCGGCGAGCTCCGCGGTGGGCTTCGCGCTCAGCGCCTACACGAAGAATCCTTACCTCGCGATGGCGGCACTGAGCCTGGCCTTCATTGGGCTGAAGTGCACGATCGCGCCTTTCTGGGCGATGAGTACCGCGTTTCTCGGTGGTGCTGGAGCGGCGGCGGGCATCGCGTTCATCAACTCCGTGGGGAATCTCGGCGGCTTCGCGGGCCCGTATCTCGTCGGGATCATTAAGGACCATACCGGGAGCAACTTCGCCGCGCTGCTCACTCTGGGTGGTGCGTTGCTGGCCATGGCGATTTTCACCTTCCTGCTCCCGCGCACCGGTGCTGGGCGGCGATGAGCGGTCGAGCCCGTCCTGCGGGCGGCGAAAAGAGAAACGGGGACCGGGAATCGTCCTGCGCCTACGGCACCGAGATGACACTTGAGTTTATGTCCACAGCGCCAAGAATTGCCGATCTTTAATGGACACTGACCGCAGGAAGTCGCTCTCACTCTCTCTAGGTGCGCTCGGGGTGGTCTATGGCGACATCGGCACGAGCGTCCTCTACGCCCTCAAGGAGTGTCTGCACCATGGCATCTCCACGGAAAAGGACGTGGTCTCCGTCCTCTCACTGATCATCTGGACGCTCTTCAGCATCGTTTCGCTGAAGTATCTCTGGCAGATCATGCGGGCGGACAATCAGGGCGAGGGTGGTATTCTCGCGCTTCTCTCGCTGGCCGTGGGGCCATCGGGCCAGCGTCGGGGTGCGGCTGCCGGGCTGCTCCTCGCGACCGGTATCGCCGGGGCGGCGCTGCTCTATGGCGATGGGGTGATCACGCCCGCGATCTCGGTTCTCTCCGCGGTCGAGGGATTGCAGATCGCAACCGAAGGGCTGCGACCGTACGTGGTGCCGCTGACGTTGGGAATTCTGGCGGGACTTTTTGCTGTGCAATCGAAGGGCACGGGAACGATCGGGAGATTTTTCGGGCCGGTCATGCTGCTCTGGTTCGTCACGCTCGGGGCCTTGGGAGTTCGGCAGATTTTGCGTTACCCCGCGGTGCTCCGGGCGCTGAATCCGGTGGAAGCGTTGGGTTTTTTCACACACCACGGGTCGGAAGCGCTGATCATCATGGGCAGTGTCTTCCTCGTGGTGACTGGCGGCGAGGCACTCTACGCGGACATGGGGCACTTCGGTCGCAAGCCGATCGCCATGGCGTGGACTTTCCTCGTCTGCCCGGCGTTGATCTTGAACTATCTTGGCCAGGGCGCGCTGGTGCTGGTCGAGCCCGCCGCGCGTGAGAATCCGTTCTTTCACATGGTGCCGGGAGCCCTGCTCTATCCACTGATCGCCATCGCCACGGCGGCCACGATCATCGCCTCGCAGGCGCTGATCTCCGGCGCCTTTTCGCTGACCATGCAGGGCATCCAGATGGGCTACATCCCGCGGATGGAGATCCGGCACACCTCGCACGAGGAGCGCGGCCAGATCTTCATCCCGAAGCTCAATGTGATGCTGGCGATCGGCTGCGCGGCGCTGGTCCTCGGCTTCCAGAGCAGCTCGGCGCTCGCGAGCGCCTACGGCATCGCCGTGACGCTGACGATGCTGGCGACGACGGGCTTGTTCTTCGTCGCCGCGCAGCGGCTCTGGGGATGGCATCCCCTGAAAGCGGCGATCTTCTGCGGTCTCTTCGGGATCGTCGAACTGATGTTCTTTGCCGCCAATGCGCTGAAAGTGTTCCATGGAGGTTGGTTCCCGCTCGTCGCCGGGCTGGGCATTTTCACCGTCATGACGACTTGGGAAAGGGGCCGGAAGCTCCTGCGGCAGAATCTCCCGGTGGCCATGCCGTTGGAGGATTTCATCGCCTCGATCGCCATCGCGGGCACGCTCTCGGAGCAGAACAAGCTGCACCGCACGCATGGCACGGCCGTCTTCCTCTCCTCGGATTCTGAAGCCACGCCGAATGCGATGCTGAAGAACATCAAACACAACCAGATCCTCCACAGCCGGAATATCATTCTCACGATCATGACGGACCGCAGTCGTCCCTACGTCCTGCCGCAGGAGCGGCTGGCGATCGCGGACAAGACCGAAGGATTCTACCGGCTGACCGCGCATTTCGGCTTCATGGAAACGCCCGACATCGGCGAGATCGTGCGTGCGGCGAACGCAGCGGGCTTCGTGATCGAGAAGGAGAAATCGACCTTCTTTGTCGGCAAGGAACGCATCCTCGCCTCAGGCAAAAAAGGCATGGCGCTCTGGCGGGAGCACCTCTTCGTCTTCCTGAGCAAGAACGCGGAGAACGCCGCGGACTTTTTCCAATTGCCGCCCGATCGCGTTTACGAGGTGAGTCAGGTCGTGGAAATTTGATGCGGATGGTCGCCGGGTGTGGCGCTCGCGAGCCACTGCCGCGATCTCCATGGAGCAGGCCCAGGCGCTCTCAATCATGTCCGTCTTTACCACTACCATCATCGTCGCACCGGGGCTGCTCGACGGCCTGCTCGCGCTCCTCGAAGTCGAGCCGCGCGCGGTAACTGAATGCCAAAGCCTGGAGTTCGCTGCTGCGTCGGGTTCGGAACCGGGAGAACGTGCGTAATTCTTCGGTTCTATCGTTTAAATCTGCGTAGCAAGTCGTTGTGTGGATGACAGGGGTTTCGCGGAGTAGCGCGAGGCTTACACCTCATGTGCTTGATTCCTGCATGATGAGATGTCGCTGTGCAGATTATCGGCATGAAGTGCAGCGTGAAATCGCAAGCGCGGCAGTGAGCACATAAGGCGGTCTTGTGGATCGCGGGGGGGATCACTGGAAGCCGAAACGAATTTCGCGAGGGACGCCATCCACGAGAGCTTCGCGTGCTTGGTCCTCCGGCTTGTTTCTGGCGTTTGGTCGGTCGCGTCTTCACGCTGCCGGCCCGATGTCCGTGCTATCTCATCTCCTTCCATTGCTTCAGCGTATCTCACGCTGGCGTTGGTGTATGGGCTGGTCTGGCGGTGGGCGGCGCGGGCCAGTTTGCTCTTTGCCCTAGTGGCGATGGTGGTGGAGGCGGGGGCCGAGGATCCATCGTTCGTCGTCAAATCCTGGCGGATGATTGACGGGTTGCCGCAGAACTTGGTGCGCGCGATCGAGCAGACGCCGGATGGTTACCTATGGCTTGGCACGCGGGACGGGCTGGCGAGGTTCGATGGCGTGCGCTTTGTGAACTACGGACTGGAGGATGGGCTTAAGGGACTGAGCGTCCGCGACCTGCTGGAGGATGGCCGGGGCGGGCTGTGGATCGCGACGTATGGCGGTGGGTTGAGCCACTGGCAAAAGGGTGTGATCTCGACGCTGACGACGGCGGACGGGCTGGCGCACAATGATGTGTTGTCGCTGGCTCCGGCGGAAGCGGGTGCGGTGTGGGTTGGCTCCCGTGGTGGTTTGCAGCATTGGGACTCGAAAGGATTCACGCGGGTGGGTGAGGCCGAGGGTTTGCGCAATGAGGTGTTGGCGATGACGACCGACCCGAGCGGCGGGCTGTGGGTGGCGGTGTCTCAGACCGGGCTGTTTTTCTGCAAGGACGGAAAATGCGAACTCGTGGAGGGACCGCCGGAGCACCCGCGGATTCACGGGTATGCCCTGCTGGTGGACAAGGCGGGGGATTTGTGGGTGAGCATCGGCAACGGCATCGTCCTGCGCCGCCACGCCGGGGAGTGGACGGAATTCAACCAAACTCACGGCCTGCCGTTCAGCTATGTGGACAGCCTGGCCTTGGGGTCATCCGGGGAAATCTGGGCCGGCTCCCGGGAGGAGGGGCTTTATGTTTTTCGCGCGGGACGGTTTCAAAAAGTGCCGGGCTTGGAAAACTCGATCCGCGCCGTGCGGGCGGGGCCGGATGGCGTGATGTGGGTCGGCACGCGCTCCCGTGGCTTGTGCCGCCTCACGCCCCGGCTGATCACGGAGTATATGGTGGGGCAGGAAAAGCTGCGCGGGCAATCCGGTGGGCTGATCGAAGAATCGCCGGGAAAGTTTTGGGTTGCGACGCACGGTGGCGGACTGTTTCGCGGAAGCCTGGACCGGCTGGAGCCGGTGACGGATGTGAAGGAACTGGCGGAGCGCCCCGACCTTTTGACCTGCCTGAAGATGAGCGATGGCACGATGTATTTTGCGGGCGGCGGGCTGCTGCTCCGTCGGGAAGCTGGCACGGGCGAGTTCAAGGTGGTGTCGCTCGACGACCGTGTGAGGGCGCTGTGCGAAGGCGCGGACGGCACGCTTTGGCTGGGCACGCGGGAAGGCGAACTCAAGCATCTGGTGGACGGCGTGCTGCAGACCGTCACCAATGAAAAATTTCCCACGCAGATCACCTCGCTGGTGCGCGGGCCGGGAGCGGCGTTCTGGGTGGCGACGCAGGGTGCGGGCCTGTATCGCTGGGACGCAGGCCGCGTGCAGCGTTTGACCACGGCGGAAGGCTTGCCCATCGACATCCTGCGCGGGCTGCATCTGGACGCGGAGGGAATCTTGTGGATTGGCACGGCGGGCGGCGGGCTCGCCT
>JANPIS010000329.1:0-14538 GCA_031425095.1 Chthoniobacteraceae bacterium | reverse complement strand
TGGTCGTGACCGTGGACTCCTCTGCCATCCAGACACCGATCATCGGCCTCGTCACAGAAGACATCTTCCATCACGGACGACTCATCATTGCCGAAGGGACGGAAGTGCATGGCAGCGCCACCGTCGATCGTTCGCGTGAGCGCATCGCCAGCGATGGCCGTTGGACGCTCGTGTGGCAGGCAGGTGAAGAATTGACCGTCTCCGGCCTTGCCTTGGACCACGACTACGAAGGTGAAAACGAAACGTGGCCCATTACCGATGGCAGCGCCGGCCTCCGAGGCCGGCTCATCAAGAGCGACAACCTTGCCGAAATCAAACTCTTCGCCGCCACACTCCTCAGTGGCGCTGCGGATGCCTTTACCGACCGCCGCACTTCGGACTTCGGTTCGTTCGCGCTGCCCAGCCTCGGTAATGCACCGCTGAAAGGCAGTCAGAGTGTTCTCGACCGCTACGCGCAGCAAATTCTCAACATTATCGAGCGAGACGGCTTTTATGTGCGCGTCCCGGCAGGAAAGCAGTTCTATCTCTACCTTACGCAAACTCTCGATCGCTCTGACGCACGGATCGGCGGAGCCAAAGTCGAGCCCGCTGTAGAGGGAACTCCAGGCAAAACGCTGCCGTCCCTTATGAGAAGCCGCGTTCCGTCTCCCATGCTAGAGCAGCACACCTTTACCAACTAACTATGTTATCCACGCAACTCATTCCACTATCAGCCTGCGCCGTCATCCTCTCGGGGTGCGCCGCGCATGTCTCCAAGCACTCGCCGGAGCCGGCGCCGTCCGGAGTTCCGTCTTCCGCAACGCGAGCGAGCGGTGCCCTTCGACTCCCGGAGAGCTTGCGGGAGTATCGAGCGGGAAGATACGTCGAGGCAAGCGACCGCTCCGTGATGCACGAAGCGCATCCCATTTATCGTGTGGAGCAAAGCGCCGCTTGGAATACAGCCCCCGACACCTCGCGTACATCAGCGGTGGTGCCGCCATCATCCGCAGAGCGGTCCACCGACCACGCTGCCGCGCGCGCGGAGTTCAACAAACAGCGTGCGGCCACGCAAGCGATCGCCGAGCAAACCACCGGCCTCAATCAGCGCCTTGCTGACCTAGGCAAAGCACTCCAGCAGGCGCAGGAAGTTGCGAAGGATCATTTGGCTTTAAAGCGACAAGTCCAGGAACTGCGCGATCGCTTCGACACCATCCAAACCGCCTTGCTTGCCCGTCCAACCCCGCCGTCTTCATCGGACAATCGTCCCTCGGAGGATAAGTGGTGACCAGCAATGCACCCGTCAACACTCACTATGAAAACCACTGATTACCAACCCATCATCGTAACTGTCCCGCCGACGACTCTCGCGCGCTACCAAGAGGCAAGTGAAGAAGTCGAAGAACGTCTCGGAGCATCGCCCGGGCCGGAGTTCCTCATGAGCCTGGCGGTCGAACACGAAGATCCTTTCGGCCTCGTTGATCTCTTCTGCGGCGAGATCGTCGAAGCCTTACGTGAAAACCCAGCCGCATCGCACTAACTCATTATGAGCCTCAAACGCACTGACAAACCCAATAACAACGGCGCTCCGGCGGAAGCCCAAGAGACGCCCCAATACCGCAACAACGTGGCCGTCGATGCCAAGATCGACTCCTACATCAAAGCCAATCCCAAGGATTGGGCCTACATCCAGGGACTGCCGCGCGAACGCCTTGAGCGGGCGATGGTCTTGCAAAATGTGAACAAGCTCGAGCGGCGCGAACGCGTTCGCACGGCAGTGATGCGGAAGCTCGACGACAATCCCGAGTTGAAAGAAGCCTACCGCACGCTCGTCAAGCACCTGCCTGCGGACCAGCAGGAGCGGGCGATGACCTCGATCGCCGCGCGAACTTTGCGCTCCGTCACGCCAACGACACCTGCGCGGGGCGTCAGCGCGGGGGTGTAAGCCCCCTCCCTCGGCGAAGACTCCGGGTGTGCTCGTGCGGGCTCTCCTGCGCGCACCCGGAGACTTCGCCTCCCGCCCCACCGCGATGATGCCGCTGCTGCGCAGCCGCATCGAGAGGCGAGTCGCGCCGAAGTTTCCGCCACAGAGCGGGGCGGAAAGCCGCCGATCCGCGCGCGGAGACTTCGGCTGCGCGGGCCGGGCGGGGCCGGGTTGCTTCGCCGAAGACTCCGCGCTCCGCCACGCCGCGAGGCCGTCGCTGCGCGTTCGCGCAGCCACGGCTGGGCGGAAAATCGCGGAGGAACTCGCCCAGATGTAAGTCAGAGATCGAACCCGACCTCTCAACGTGACATTTTAGCAGCCATTCGGAGGAACGCGGAAGAATACGAACGGGCCTTCGATTTTGTCGCTCGCTGCGCGCCGTCAAGGTATTGCTCGCTGTGCTGCGCTCCACCTTGACTGTGCTCGCTCCGCGGGGGGCGGCTTCTATCGGTTCGTGTTGGAAGAGGAGTTGCTGGAAAGAGCGATCATGCACTCTTGGAAGAACTGCGCGGCACCTCATGGCTTGCCTCGGCGAGTTGGGAGAATTCTCCTTCCCAGCGAATGACCGGCTTTCTCCGATGCAAACGCTGACGACTGAGCAAATGCTCGCGCTCGCGCCGGACGCGGCATCTGTAAAGACAGGGCAGAGTCTCGCGAATCCGGGAAAGTGGATTTCGCTCGGACGCGACGGGCGCTCGGTATGAGGCGAGTGCCAGGGCAGCGGGAAGGTGCCCCACCGCACGCAGGCAGACATGGAGTGGGCCGGCGTTTCATTGCTAGTGTCCGAGTCGGAAGTTTCCGTGCAAGCATGGGCTCGGGCTGCTTCTGCTGCTCGCGGCGAATCCGGCACGCGTGGTGGAAGCGGCGGCGCCGGTGTGGGTGAATGAGTGGATCGCGAAGCACGATGCGAGCGCGGAGAAGGAGGCGGCGAGAGTCGAGGCAGTGGCCGTGGACGCATCGGCGGCTGACTTTTGCGAGCGGCTACGGCGCGGGCATACACTCGCCGGGCTACTACGAGCAACTGTGGACGCTCGGGCACGGCGGCGAACTCGCGACTCGCTGGATGATGCGCGTCGCGCACCTGATGCGCGCGGAGGATCTCGAAAGCTGCACGGCGAGCATCATCGAAGCGACGCGGCTCGCGGAGACCGCGGCTGTTTTGCGCGGCTGCGGTGCCGGGGCTCGCGGAATTTAACGACGCGGCGCAGGCGGGGTTTTGTTTCGGCGACCTCGCGCCGATGGCGCTGATTCGCGAGCGGCTGATCGTCGGGGACGCGCTCGGCAGCGTGCCGGCGGAAGCGCCGCAGGTGCCGCTCCAGCGTGACTTTCAAAAGGAAACGAAACGGCTGCGACTGCCGCCGGAGGCGCTCGACCGAAAACTCGAACTCGATCTGCGAAAACCAAACGATCTCGACCGGAGCCGACTGCTGCATCGGCTGCGGTTGCTGCGCGTCGAGTGGGGGAAGGCGGAGGCTGAGCGAGGAAAAGGCACCTTCAAGGAAGCGTGGACGCTGCGCTGGGAACCGGAGCTGGAGTTGACGCTCATCGAAAGCGCGCCGTGGGGCAACACCATCGCGGAGGCGGCGACGCGCTTCACCATTGAGCGCGCGACGCAGTGCAGCGCGCTGCCAGAACTCACATCACTCGTCGAAGTGCTCCTGCTCGCGGAGTTGCCCGAGGCGGTCGAGCGCGTGATGCAGCGGCTGGAGAATCAGGCCGCGGTAACGAGCGACGTGGGACATTTGATGGACGCATTGCCGCCGCTCGCCGCGGTGCTGCGCTACGGCAATGTCAGGCAGACCGACGCCTCGATGGTCGGCCAAATCGTCACCGGTCTCGTGGCTCGCATTTGCGCTGGCCTGCCGCCAGCGTGCGCGGCGCTGAACGACGAAGCGGCCGGCGAAATGCAGACGCGGCTGAACGCGACGCACAGCGCGCTCGCCACTCCCGCCGATGAAATTCTGCGCGCGCCGTGGAGCACGACGCTGCGCCAACTCGCGGACGACGACACGCTCGACGGCCTGCTCGCCGGACGCTGCACGCGCCTGCTGCTCGATGACGACGCACTCCCCGCCGAGGCCGCGGCGACTCGGCTCTCGCGCCACCTTTCGCGTGCGAATGCACCCGCGCAGGCTGCCGCTTGGATCGAAGGTTTTCTCGCCGGAATCGGGCTCGTGCTGCGGCACCAGGCGCAGCTTTGGAGTCTGCTCGATGGCTGGCTCGCCTCGCTCACCGCGGATCATTTCACCGAAGTCCTCCCGCTGCTTCGCCGCACCCTCGCCACCTTCGCCCCGCCGGAGCGCCGGCAAATGGGCGAGCTGGCGAAGTGCGGTGGCGGTGGGACGCAAATCGCCGCGCCCGTCGAGGAGGACATCGACGATGCACGCGCGAATCGGATGCTGGCGACTTTTGCGGCGCTGCTCGGAGGAGCGAAACCATGAGCACAATTTCCGCCGAAGAACGTCTCCGCCGCTGGCGTCTCGTGCTCGGGGCGGCGGAGAAATGCGAAGGAACCGGATGCGCTTTGTCCGCCGAAGAGCTGCACCTCGATGCCGCGCTCTCCGCGCTCTACGACGGCCAAGGGCTTCGGCGACGAAGCCCGCGGAAAACGCAGCGCGCCACAACGAAATCGCCTGGCCGCGCACCATCCGCGCGAACCTCAAACACTATCAGCCCGAGTACCGCACCATCATCCGAGAGACGCGCATCGGCTTCGGCCGCAAACGGCGGCGCTGCGCGACATCATTTTGTGTGTGGATCAAAGCGGTTCGATGGCCGGCTCGATCGTCTATTCCGGCGTGCTGGCCGCGGTCATGGCGTCACTACGCGCCGTGCGCACGTCGCTCGTCTTCTTCGACACCGCCGTAGTGGACATGACAGACAAACTCGCCGATCCCGTGGATGTCCTCTTCGGCGCGCAACTCGGCGGCGGCACCGACATTCACCGCGCCGTCACCTATTGCCAAAGCCTCATCGCGCGACCTGTGGAGACGATCTTCGTGCTCATCAGCGATCTCATCGAAGGCGGCGACAAAGCGCAGCTCTACCAGCGCGAGCGCGGTGAAGGCGTCCGTGCATCCCGCTAATCCTTGAGCGGGAATTTTCGGAGGGTATCGGCGATTTGGGCCTTCATCTTTTCGAGCTCTCCGAAGGTGACGGCCCGGCCTTCGGCGCGTTCGATAAGATGATCGAGAAGTAGTTTCCGTTTCCGTCCTTTGCGCCGGGCGGCGAGCGTCTTCCGGGTTAGCGCCCTTTGCACCATCGAGCGACAATCGGCGGTCTTGTCCGAGTGAGGACCACCGACCAATAGATCATAGCGAGCCAGCCCGGTAATGTAAGCGGAGAAGGATGGGTAACCAAGCTCCTGCCAGCGCTCGCCTGCCAATTGCCAAATATCGAGCGGAAAAGTAATACGCTCGACCACTGCACTCAGCGGTGCCGAGGGTTGGTGACGACCGCGTTGCGCGATCTCATGGAGCCTGTCAATGCGCTGAACGATTTGCACCAGCAGTCCCTCGCGCTTCGCCCCAGGCTGATAGCGCGCCACCAACTCGCGATCTACCGCATCCTGCGCCGCTTGCGTATCCATCGCGACATTGAGGGTGATGCTGTGGCGCGCCTGCGAGCGAAGGTCGTAACAAACCAACTCCACGGCGTAGGGCGCGAAAGTAACGTAGCCGAGTTCGCAGCAACGCGCTTTGAGAGTCGGTGCGAGCAGGCCGGGTAGGGTGATGCTTTTGCGCGTGCCTCTGGACATGTTCCCAGAAGCAGATAGCAGCCCTCATTCCTGCTTGTAGCCAGGGTGTCCAGCCAGCCAGGCGTCCAGGCGCTGGAGGGTGCATTTCCCGAGGGAAAACGGCGTGTCGTCGGCATTCTTGATTTGGGACATCGCGGTTCGGCCCACACCCGACAGCACACTCAGTTCGGCGCTGTTGAATTGGCGATGCGGGAACTTTTCCGCGAGGAAGAGCAGCGCGGCGATTGCGGTGGTGGAGGAGAACCAATCGGACTCCAGGTGGTTTTCAGGTTCGGCGGTAGCGGCGGCTTTGGACATTGGCGGTCTTTGTTTTGTGTGTCGGAGTATCCGGTTTCCGACGCACAGCAGCAATGGCGAGCCAATGACCACTTCGCCAGAAGGCACCGGCGTTCTCCGATGCTCCAAAGAAGCCAGCGTGAAACCTGTCAAAATCTTTCGCAGGTAATCTGAGAACGTCTGAGGACGATCGGAGAACACCGGAGAAGGAACAAACCGCGCCCAACCGGCCTTGGAAAAAACGGGGTGTAGAGCTTTCACGCCGCGCAACGTCTGGAGCAAATGCGCCAACGAGAGCGCGGCGAAACCTCAACTCGAAATCCTACATCCAGATGAACACCAAGCTACAAAACCTCGTCACGGAAGCCGTCAGCCTCAACCGCGAAATCGCCGAACAAATGGAGCGCTTGAAAGCGCTCAAGGCGATGCTCGTCGAAGCCGCACGCGAACGCACCCACGAGCACTCCCCGACCGAGGGCGGCGGTCAGCGTTGGACAGCAGAAGGCACCGATGGATGCATTGCTCGCGTCAATTTTCCCGCACCCACGATGAAGTCGAAGATCGAGGGCGAGGGCAAAGCGATCGAGAAGATCAAGGAGATCGCCGGCAAAGCCTTCGCCCGGCTCTTCCAGCCGACGATCAGCTACAAGCCGATCGAAAACTTCCGCGAAGAGACCAAGGCGCTTCTCGAGAAAACCGACGCCGGCAAGCTCATCAAACTCTGCCAAACGGAGAGTGCCCCGCGCGTCAGCTTCGAGACCACCGAGCGCCAATCGACCGCCGCCTGAACGCACGACGACCATGCGCTACAAGAACAACATCGGTCCTCAAGTGCGCCGCCGCCGCTACGTGCTCGGCTGGTCGCAATCCACGCTGGCGGCGAAGCTGCAAATCGCCGGCCTCGACACGAGCCGCAGCGGCGTCTCGAAAATCGAAGCGCGCCTCTCTTATGTAGATGACAAGACACTCCTCTACCTCGCGGAAGTCTTGAAGGTGCCCGTGCAAGAGCTTTTCCCGCCGCGCACCGGCGGAAATCGCCTTCACGAATTCATGGAAAAGCTGGAGACGACAAGATTCTGAGGTTGGCATTTAAGGAGTTCTCCATTCCAAGCCGTTCTATACACCCTTTCTATACGCCGCCACGAGTAGGCAGCAAATCAAAGTAAAACCTGGCTAAAACCGGGCCGTGTTCCTCTGTGGAGAGGCACCAATTGGGCTCGAACTGATGACTACCTGTTTACGAAACAGCTGCTCTACCCCTGAGCTACACTGGCCTGGCCGAAAGAGGCGGGAAGCTATCGCAGATTCCGAATCGCGGGCAAGCAGGGTTTTCCCGCCGCCGCGATTCGCAGGCCCCGTAGTTTTGACGTGCGCAGCGGGGGCGGGTCCGGCACGTTCCGCGCCCGATGAGTTCAGATCCCAGCTCCACTCCCCCTCGCGTGCGCGGTCTCGAACACGCGGGCGTGATCGATGCCATGCTGCGCGACGCGCGAAGCGGTGAGGTGTGGCTGGTGATGGTGGAGCGCCGGCCTTGGACGGGCGGGGAGGCGCAGCTCTTTCAGCTCCAGGAAAAGCTGAATGCTTACGTCTCCTTTGCGCTCGATGGGGAAATGGCGGACGAGCATCCCGAACTCGCGGGTCAGCCGCTGCGGATCATCCTCGACACCACGCACGCGCCGAGTGCGGAGGCGGTGGAATTTCTCGCCACGGTGCGCACGCAGCTCGAGTTTCAGTCCATCGAACTCCAGGTGCGGATTTCCGGCACGGAGCCGTAAAGGCGCGTCAACCGCGGCGCGGGTCGCGGCCTTCGTCGAGGTCGATGTAGTCGAAGAAGGTCTGGATGTCATCGCGATCGGAGAAGCCACTCTCGGCCTTGCGTTGTGCGAGGCGCGGGCTGGCTTCATCGTTCCAGCCGCGCTTGCGCATGAATTCATTCCAGATCTCGATGTCTTCGTCGGACGGCTTGCGGCCGCGCTGGGCGCACCATTCCAGGATTTCCTCGTCATTCCCACCGTCCTTCACGCGCTCGACCAGCGCCGGGTATTCGATCCAGAGGAAATCCACGGCGCGCTCGTCGAAGCCGACGCCGAGATTCGGCTGATAGTCAGCGGGAAGCTGGCCCGCGGCATTCAGGCGGATCTTATCGAGCATGCGCCCAAAGTAGGCGATGCCGCCGACCTTTTCGTGCGGACTGCGGAGCCCAGAAACGTTCATGAGCCGAAGCGGTGATGGCAGGTGTTTGGTCCGACCTGGAACTGCCGCACGGTGCGTCCGGCACCGTCGATGACGATCCACGTCTCGCCGGAGATGCCATTCACGCTGAAGGTGGCGCCGGGGTCGAGCCGCGCGACCCACTCCCAATTGCGCCAGCGGTCGAGCTTGTAGACGTAGAGCACGTAGCGATTGAAATTCTCAAAGCGCACCCGAGTCGGGCCGGCCGGCGCGTCGAGCGTGACGGTGGTGCCTCCGTCGCGCAGGGTGAAGCTTTTGATCTCCTGGTTCAGGCGATCGGTCACCTTCCACTGCTGCCCCACGGCGCCGGTGTCGCTGAAGACGCGACCACTCGCGAGATCCCCCATCCACACCCAACGCCCGTAACGATCCAGCCCGTAGACGAGGACCGTCGCGGGGGTCTGGTTCACGATGCGGACGCTGGCGGTCGTCGGAACGGGCTGCGGGATGAATCCGAGGTAAGGCCGGCTGGGAATCACACCGGACACGCCTTCGAAGGTGAAGACGCGACCGTCCTTGACGCTGTCTTTGAACTTCTTGCCATTCACGCGGTACTCGATTTCGAGGACATCGTCCTTCTTCCGATTCAGTTTGCCGCCCATCGCGTCGGCGGTGACGCGGAAGGAGAGAATGTTGTAGCGGACGTACGCCCGGATCACGTCGCGCACGTCGCGTTCCTTGTCGTCGCCGACCCATTTGGCTTTCTCGATCTCGAGGTCGGCGCGCGCGGAAGTCGCCGCACCAAAGAGCAACAGTAGGGGCAGGAGGAATATACGGAAGCGCATATGGGGATGAGAAGCGGGTGTTTGGTCGGGGTCAAGCGTGCGGCGTCAGGGAGACAGACGCGCGATCATCCGCTTTCTTCATCGCGATCTTTCCCATGCACGGCAGGAAAGCGCCCGCGTGCAAATGATTGGAAGGTCGGGGCGCAGGCGCGCTACTCTCCGTGCCGCGCAGGAAAAGTTCCCTCGCCGCCTGCGTCCTCTTCACCATGTCGCTCAACGCCGCGGAATACCCAGCTCCCGAGAATCTCCCCCCACACGCCGGACTGCCTGCGCCGCTCGCCATGCTCGACGGCACCCGCATCGCCACACCCGCGGAATGGTCGTCGAGTCGCGCACCTGAACTGCGCGCGCTCTTCCAGCACTACATGTATGGAGTGCAGCCGGCGGCGGGTGAAGTGACCGGCAAACTCCTGCGCGAAGATCGCAAGGCACTCGGCGGCAAGGCCACGCTGCGCGAAGTTCTCGTGAGCTGCGGACTCGAAGCTCCGGTGCATCTGCTGATCTTCATCCCGAACCAGCGCTCCAAGCTGGCGGCGTGTTTTCTCGGGATCAATTTTGCCGGCAACCACGCAGTGATCGACGATCCGAAGATCCAGCTCGCACAGAGCTGGCTGCCCTCGCGCCACGCCGGAGTGGAGAACAACCGCGCCACCGACGCCGCACGCGGGACGGAGCAGGAAAAGTGGGCCGTGGATCAGACGATCGACCGCGGCTACGCGCTCGCCACTTTCTACCATGGCGACATCGTCCCCGACGATGGCGTCCTCGCCGAGGCGGTGCTGGCGCGGCTGCGGAAGGCGTCGGCTGGAGAAAAGCGCGCGCCCTCGGACACCGCCACGATCATGGCCTGGGCGTGGGGATTTTCCCGCATGATGGACTACCTCGTCACGGTGCCGGAGATCGACCCGCGCCGCGTCGCTGTGGTCGGGCATTCGCGCAACGGCAAGACCGCGCTGGTCGCCGCGGCTTTCGACGAACGCTTCGCCCTCGCCGTGCCAAGCCAGGCCGGCTGCGGAGGCACGGCACCGAGCCGCGTGGCGCCGGAACTCGCCGCGTCGAACGACAAGGAGCGGCCGACAGTGGAGACGCTACCGGTGATCAACAAGGCGTTCCCGCATTGGTTTGCGGATCGCTTCAAAGCCTTCAACGACGCACGGGAGCGGCTGCCCTTCGATCAGCACTGCCTCATCGCGCTCTGCGCTCCGCGCCCTGTGCTGATCTCGAATGCGACCGACGACCAATGGGCAAATCCTGCGGGGCAGTTCGAGATGCTGCGCGCAGCGGACCCCGTCTATCGGCTGGTCGCGGGCGACGGCGGCGGCGCGGAAAAGATGCCGAAAGTGAATCAACTGCTCGCGTCGCGCCTCGGTTCCTTTATCCGCCCCGGCAAACACGCCATGACCCGCGAAGACTGGAAGGCGTGGCTCGACTATGCAGACCGCTGGCTGAAGTGATGTCCGCCGCATCCCCCACTCCCGCAGCGCAACCGGCTTCCGCGGAAAGCGCGCTGCTGCCGCCGGTGTGCCTGGCGTGGCTGGGCGTTCTCATTTCCTCGCTGCTGCTGCAGCCGCGCGCGGAAGTGAAGATGCTCTTCTGCCCCTCGCGCTCGGGTTGCGAAGCGGTGCTCGGCAGCACTCACTCAGCGCTCCTAGGCGTGCCGCTGCCGTGGGTCGGTCTCGCCTTTTACCTCACGATGCTCGGGCTGCTGCTCTGCGCGTATGGCAGCGGTGCTGGAAAACTGCGCGGTTGGTTGGTGGCTCCGACGGTCTGGCTTTCGGTCGCCGGGCTCGCGTTCTCCGCCATGCTGATGTGGGTGCAATTTGGGTTGCTGCACGCCTTCTGCGGATTGTGCACGGCATCGGCGGTCGTGGTCGCGGCGCTCGTCTGGGCCACGCTCCGCGCCGAGCGGCTCGTGGAAAACTCAGCCGCCCCCGGCAACCGCGCGGTGGCTCTGACGCTCGCACTCGTGACGCTCCTGGCCGCCGGAGCGCTCATCCTGCCCGCGCTTGTGAAACCGACCGACGCGGTCGCAGTCGTCGATGGCCGCACTTTCACCCGCGCGGAGTTGGATGCAGATCTCGCGGCGACGGTGCAGCCGCTGCGGCGATCGATCTACGAGCGGGAGGTCGCATGGGTGCAGGAGAAGGTGGACACCGAGTTGCTCACGACGACGGCGAAAGCGCGCGGCCTTTCCGTCGAAGCGCTGCTCGCCGGTCGTCCGAAAGAGGCGGTCTTGCCGGAGATCGCGGCGGGCCGCCGCATCGAGATCCTGCTCCGGAAGCCGCCGCTGCGCGGACTGAAGTTCGACCTTTCCAAAGCGCAGGTCACCGGGCCGAAAGACGCGCGCGTCCAGCTCGTGGTCTTCTCGGATTTCCAATGCGAATTCTGCATCAAGCTCGCGCCCGTGCTGGAAAAGATCCGCGCAGAGTTTCCGCAGGATGTGCTCGTGGCGTTTCGCTTCTACCCGCTGGATAAGAATCCGCATGCGCGACCGGCAGCAATCGCCGCGCAATGCGCCGCGGAGCAGGGCGCGTTCTGGAAGTATCACGACCGCCTCTTCGCCGCCCGCGGCGAACTCAGCGACGAACGACTGGCCGCGCTCGCTCTGGAGGTCGGGCTGGACGCGGAGAAGTTTGCACAGTGCCGCGCGGCGGATGCGTCGCGGCAGATCGTGGAGGCCAGCTACGCCGAGGCCGTACAACTCGGCATAGAAGGCGCGCCCGCGCTTTTCCTGAATGGCGACCTCATCGGCGGCTTCGTGGAGTACGAAGCGCTGGCCAAGCGGATCCGCATCGCCCTCGGAACGCCGTAAAACTGGGAGCGACCGGGAAAAACCGCGGCCGGTTTCCCGTTCGCCGAATCGTTCGACAACATCGAGCGGTCCTCTTACCGTCCCGCCCGCGCATGCCGGAATTCACGCTCACTTTCCTCGGCACCGGCACGTCGATGGGAGTGCCGGTAGTCGGCTGCGATTGCACCGTCTGCACCTCGACGGACCCGCGCGACAAACGCTCGCGGTCGTCGATCCATGTTTGCACGCCCGAGACTTCCTGGGTGGTGGACACGGGGCCGGATTTCCGCAGCCAGTGTCTGCGCGAGCGCATCCACCAGCTCGACGCCGTGATCTACACCCACGCGCATACCGACCACATCATGGGCTTCGACGATCTGCGTCCGTTCTGCTTCGGCTCGCGCGATCTGCCGGTGTATGCGTCGGACGAGACGATGACGGCCCTGCAGCGGGTGTATCAGTTTGCGTTCAACGGCGAGAATCGCTGGCCCGGTTACATCCGGCCGGAGCCGCGGCTCGTGGATGGCCCCTTCTTTCTCGGCGAGACGGAAGTCGTGCCGCTCGCGGTGCCACACGGGCGGACCACGGTGAATGGCTATCTCTTCTCCCGCCGCGAAGTGCGGCTGGCCGCGTACTTCAGCGATTGCAAAGCGGTGCCCGACGCGGCGATTGAACGCATCACCGGGGTGAAGCATCTGATCGTCGATGCGCTCCGACACCGTGAACACCCGACTCATATGAGCGTGAGCGACGCGCTCGAAGTGGCGAAAAAAGTGGGAGCTGGCCAGACGTGGTTCACGCATCTCTGTCATGAGTTGGGACACACAGAAACCGAAGAGGACCTGCCGCCTTCGGTTCGCATTGCCTACGACGGCTTGAAGATCGAGATCTAGGCGCGTGCGCTGACCGGAGTTCAAGATTTCGCAATTCATGGCTTCCAAAAATCAACTTCTGCGACTGCGGTGCCGCGCCCTCTTGTGGTTGCAGGCAGTCCTGCTCATGGCGCCGATTGCCGATGCTCAGATCTCCCTCTTCGGCGATTCTGCCGCCGTGAATCCCGAGGCCGCAGCCACGCTCGTCGTTTACAACGAAGCCGACGGTGACTCCCGCGATCTCGCGCGCTTCTACGCGGAAAAACGCGGCATCCCGAAGAACAACCTCGTGGGTCTGAAGTGCTCGACCTTCGAGGAGATCAACCGCGACGAATACGAATCCACGATCGCCGAACCGCTGCGGCGCGCGCTCACGTCGGGCTTTCACTGGAAGCTGCGCGACATCGGCAGCCCGCTCAGCCCGGTCGAGTGGAGCAAGATTCGCTACGTCGCCCTGATGCGCGGCATTCCGCTGAAGATTTCGCCCGCGGCCGCGTTTCCCGGCGACAAGCAGATCGGTCCGGAGGCTGTCGCCACGCACAACGAAGCCGCGGTGGATTCGGAGCTCTCGCTGATCGCGCTCCGCTCGCGCCAGATCTCTGGCATCGTCCAGAACCCCTACTACCGCGCCTACTCCCGCATCGCGGATTTCAAGCTGCCGGAGCTCTTGCTCGTGTGCCGGCTCGATGGGCCGACTCCGGCGATCGTGCGGCAGATGATCACCGACTCCATCGAGGCGGAGAATGAGGGACTCGCGGGATTCACTTATGTGGACGCGCGCGGACTCAAGGACGGTGGCTATGCCGAGGGCGACGAATGGCTGATGCGGGTCGCCGCGGATGCCCGCCGCTACGGGAGCCCGGTGGTTCTCGACGTGGGTCCCGAGCAGTTTCCCGCCGGTTACCCGATGGGGCGCGTGGCGATGTATTTCGGGTGGTATTCCGCGGAAGTCACCGGCGCGCTGGCCGCGCAGGACTTCCGCTTCGTGAAGGGCGCGATCGCGGTGCACATCCACTCCTTCAGCGCCACGACCGTGCGCAGCGAGTACTCCGCGTGGGTCGGACCGCTGCTGCGCCGCGGTGCGGTCGCCACGCTCGGCAATGTCTTCGAGCCCTACCTCTCGCTCACCCCGAATCTCGACATCTTCCACGAACGCCTCCGCGCCGGATTCAACTTCGCGGAGAGCGCCTACATGTCGCAAAAATTTCTTTCGTGGCAGACCACGTTCGTCGGCGATCCGCTCTACCGGCCGTTTCCCGGCGGTGGGATGGGCGAGGAAAAGCCGACCACTGGCGAGTGGGCGGAATACCGGCGCGGGGCGAAGCAGTGGTTCGGAAAAAATCGCGCGGCGGCGGAGTCCACACTGCGCGCTTCGGCGCGGCGCCTCGGCAGCGGCATGATCTACGAAGGACTCGGGATGCTGAAGGCCACGGTCAAGGAGCGCACGGAGGCGCTTGGTTTCTTCAAGGACGCGCGCGGCTTGTACAAAGAGCCGGAGGACATCTGTCGCGTGGCCATCCACGAGATCTTCCAGCTCCGCGGGATGAATCGTGAAGCGGAGGCTCTCGCGCTCGCGCGGAAAATGATCGCGACTTATCCACGCTCGCCCGCGGTGCAGGTGTTTCAGCTTTTCGACCCGCCCCCTGCTCCAGCCGCCACGCCGACGCCACAGGTCAAGCCACCGTCAGCAGTCGCACGCTGACGCGGCCTTCGCCGCAGCCCGGTCAGGACGGGTCCACCTTCAGCGGCACACCCTGCGCGAGGAGCACCTCGAAGATGTGACCGATGAGCGTGCGGTAGTGCTGCTGGACCACGATGTCGTTGCCCTCGGTCTCGAGCGCGCGGAAGTCGGCGTAATCCTCCTG
>JANPIS010000328.1:0-18310 GCA_031425095.1 Chthoniobacteraceae bacterium | reverse complement strand
TCCACGAGGTAGCCACTGCGCTCAAGCCGCGGCAGCGCAAAGTCCCGAGAGTAACTGGTCGCCAGCGCATTCAGCGCCGTGCTCAGTGAACCCATCGCGGTCGCAAGGATGCCGGCGGTGACGAGGCCGCGCATGCCGGCGGGCATTTCGTGGAGGATGAAGTATGGGAAAACTTCGCGCGCGACGATCACGCCATCCTTGCTCGGCAAGTTCGGATTCGGGTGCACCTGATAGTACGTGTAGAGCAGGATGCCCACGAGGATGAAGGCGCTGACCACCGGGAGATCGACGAGACCCGAGATGATCGTCGCCTTCGCGCTCTCCTTGCGGTTCTTCGCCGTGAGCATGCGCTGCACGGTATCCTGATCGATGCCGTGCGTGGCCATGGTGACAAAGGTGCTGCCGATGATCGCGGCCCAGATCGTGTATTCGGAGGTGAGCACGTTTTTCACCCATGCCCACAGGCCCGGATCTGCCGCGGGTTTGGCGAAGTTCCAGAAGAGCGGCTCCTGCATGTGCGCCGCGGCGGTGGACCATCCGCCGGGGATTTTCATGAGGAGAAAGACGATCGAGAACCCAAGCGCAGCCACGAGCACACCGACCTGGATGAAGTCCGTCCAGATGACTGCACGAATGCCGCCGATGGCGGTGTAGATCGCGGTGAGCCCGGTGACGAAGACCACCGCGCCGGCGAAGAGCCAAAACTTCAGCCAGCCGCGGGCGACGAGATCTTCCGGCAGGCCGAAGAACATCTCCCAGGCGAGCACGAGAATGATCGCGCTGACATAGAGCCGCGTGCCCATCGCCAGGACGCGCGTGATCAGAAACGTCACGGAGGCAAACTTCCGCGTGACCGATCCGAAGCGCGTCTCGAGGAATTCGTAGAGCGAGATGACATTCTGCCGGTAGAAGAGCGGGATGAAGAGAAAGCTGACGATGATCCGCGCGATGATCGTGCCGATGGCAAACTGGGCGTAGGTCCAGTTGCGCTTCAGGTAGCCGCTCTCCGGCGCGCCGAGGAAGGTCGCCGCACTGATCTCCGCGGCGAGAATCGAGGCGAGCACCGCCCACCAAGCGATCTGGCGGCCACCGAGGGTGAAGCCTTCGACGCTGTCGCTCTTTGAGCGCTGCGAGAGCCCGATGCCGATGATGACGGCGAAGTAGGCGACGAGCACCAGCGCATCGATCCAGAAGTGGCTCACGAGCGTGCGGCCTCCGTCACTGCGGCGGCGGTGAGATCCTTGAGCATGACCTTCGAGTTGCGGGCGCTCGCGTCGTATTTGATCCGGCGCTCCGGCGGCAGGTCATCGGGAGTGCCCTCGAGGTAGCTGCCCTTCTTTTGAAAGAAGTTAAACGTCCGGGTGGAGAGCGCGAAGATGCGTTTCATCCCACGATCGCTCGCCTGCCGCTCGGCGAAGGCAATTAGGCGCCGACCGTGACCCTGGCCCTCGTGGGCTTTGGCCACGTAGAGACAAGCGAGTTCCGCCAATTGGTGCTCGGGATGCAAATGCACCGCCACGCATCCGACGAGATTCCGATCGATCTCCATGACGTAGTAATCGTCGAGGTGGGAGAGAATGTCGGCGCGGGTGCGCTTCACGAGTTCCTCATCGGCGACCGACTGCCGGATGAGCGACATCACGGCGCGGACATCCTTCTTATAAATGCGGCGGATCTGCTGGTACTCGTTGGAGTAGATCATCGTCCCGATCCCTTCGGTGCTGAAGACTTCGGTGAGGAGCGCTTCGTCGAGTCGGCCATCGAGCAAATGCACGCGGGCGACCCCTTCGCGACAGGCGCGGGAAGCGTGGTCGATTTTCGAGAGCAGCCGCTCCGGCACGGTGGTCTTTTTCTTTTTCACGATCTCCTCCGCTTCGAAGATCGAGAGCTGCCGCGCGATATCTTCTCCGAGGGTGAAGTCTTCGGTGACGGTGAGGTAGAGCAGCTTGATGGCCTGCATTTGCTCGGCGACTTCCACCGCGATGCCATCGGAGTTCACGCGGAAGGTCCGGCTTTCGCCATCATACCCGATCGGCGGGATGACGGGGATGATGCCGTCATTCAGGAAAAGGTGGAGCGACTTGGTGTCCACGCGCTCCACGCGCCCGGTGTGTTGCTGGTCGATGCCACCGAGAATTCCCGCGGGATGGGCGATGATCGCATTGGCATAGGCAGCCCGCAGATCGGCGGACGTCAGGCCCTGCATGATGTCGTTCAGAACGTTGGTCGCCGCCTCGAGACTCACCTTGAGCGTGGCGTCGTCGGTCACACCGATGCCGTCGGAGTTCGTCAGCGTGACGCCGCGTTCCGCCGCGAGTTTGCGGATCTGCCAGCTTGCCCCGTGCACGAGGATGACCTTGATGTTCAGCGAACGCAGCACCGCGAGATCGAGCAGGATGTTCGGGAAATTGGCGGACGCCACGACATCGCCATCGAGCGCGACCACGAAGATCTTCTCCCGGAAGCGAGGGACGTATTGCAGGATGCCGCGGAGATCGGAAACTTTCATCAAATACTGGACCGATGACTGAAATGAAAAGGCCCGGTGGGGGCAATGAGATTTCCCGCTCCCCCTTCCGACGGATATCCCTAGGTTTCGCGCCGTCACCCCATCGCATGAAAGCAATCCCGTTCCTGATCGTCCTCCTCTTTCTCGCAGTCCCTGAAGTTCGCTCGGCTGAGCGCGCTGCTGGGAAGCCCAATGTGATCGTCTTCCTCGTCGATGACATGGGGTGGATGGATTGCGGCGCCTACGGCTCGAAGTACTACGAGACGCCGAATATCGACCGCTTTGCGACGCGGGCGATGCGCTTCACCGAGGCCTATGCGCAGCCGCTCTGCTCGCCGACGCGGGCCAGTCTGCTCACCGGGAAGTACTCCGCGCGCCACGGCATCACCAGCGCGACCGGGCATCTCCCACCGCAAGCTGCGGGGCATCCGTCTCTGGCCGCTACTGGGCCGGCGAACAAGCGGATGCTCACGCCGGAGAGCGGGAATTTCCTCGAGCCCGGCGAATACACCCTCGCTGAAGCGCTGCGCACGGCGGGCTATCGCACGGCGCACCTCGGCAAGTGGCACCTCGGCCTCACGCAACCGCACTGGCCGGAGCAGCAGGGCTTCGACGTGGCGTTTCATTGCCATCCCGATCCGGGGCCGCCGGGGAATTACTTCTCGCCGTATGGCGTCGCCGCGGACGGCAAGCCTGGCGGCAAAAACAAAGTCGGCACGATCACCGACGGCCCGCCCGGGGAATACATCGTCGATCGGCTCGCGGCGGAGGCGGAGAAGTTCATCGCCGAAAATAAGGACCGCCCCTTTTTCCTCAATCTCTGGAACTACGGCGTGCATGGTCCATGGGGCCACAAGCCGGAATACACGAAGGCCTTTCAGTCGAAGAAAGATCCGCGCGGCGTGCAGGGAAATCCCATAATGGCCTCGATGCTCAAGAGCGTGGACGAATGCTTCGGGCGCCTTGTTGCGGCGCTGGAAAAAAACGGACTGACCGAAAACACAATCGTCATTTTCAACTCCGACAACGGCGGCAACACCCACAGCAACGTGCCCGACACGGCGAAGACCGCGAAGGCGGAGAAGAGCAAGAGCGAGTCGCTTGCCGACTGGCGGAGGTGGGCCGGCGATCAGCCGCCGACCATGAACACGCCGCTGCGCGACGGCAAAGGCACGCTCTACGAAGGCGGCACGCGCGTCCCGCTGATGTGGTCGTGGCCGGGCCGCATCGGCGCGGGGAAGACGAGCGATGCGGTGGTCGGGCACATCGACCTGTATCCGACGGTGCTCGATCTGCTCGGCGTCCCGAAGCCCGCGCAGCAGAAGATCGACGGCGTGAGCTACGCACGGGTGCTGAAGTCCGAAGGCCCGCTGGAGCGGCGCGCCTTCTTCAACTACTTCCCGCACGGCGGCAGCCTCGGGAGCGCGGGCGGCGTGTGGGTGCGGGCGGGTGAATGGAAGCTCCTGCGCTGGTTCGGAGTCCTGCCGGGCGAGGAGGGCCGCTACGAGCTCTACAATCTAATTGCCGACTTAAGCGAAGCGACCAATCTCGCCGCCAGGGAGCCGGCGCGGGTGAAGGAAATGGACGCGCTCATCGATACCTTCCTGGCGGAGACTGGTGCGACCTTTCCGCAGCCAAATCCTGCCTACAGAGGGGCGCTCGTACGACCCGTGAATGGAAAGACCGCGGGCGATCCTCTGGAAGGCTGGAAGGCGCGGCAGTGCGAGGTGGTGGTGCGCGATGGCGTGCTGACGATGACCGGCAAAGGCAAGGCGGGCACAGCGTTTCTCGGCCACGCGATGGGGAAAACGCTTGCGCCAGTGGTGGTGAAAATGCGCGTGCGCAGTGCGGCAGGAGGCGCGGGAAAAGTGGAGTGGCTGGGCGATGCCGCGGCTGGTGCCGAACCGAAGTCCGTCGCCTTCACGGTGCCGCCGGGTGACTGGCAGGAACTCACGGTGGAGGTGCCAGCGAAAGGATTGCTCGGCACGACGCGGCTCTACCTTCCGACGCATGATGCGACGGTCGATGTAGATTGGGTGGAGCTGAGCGCGAAGGGCGCGAATTCGCAGCGCTGGGACTTTGCGAGGCCGTAGGGCGGGCGGTCGTGATACAGGCCTCCGGCCTGTCGGGGGATCACAGGCCGGAGGCCTGTGTCACGGCATTGCTTGCCATCCTCCGTCGGCTTGGGAACGAAAGGGGGGTGACCGAAATTCTCCGCGCCCGCATTGCCCACGAAGGCCCGATTCCGTTTCGCGATTTTATGGCGGCGGCACTCTACGATCCCGAGCACGGCTACTACGGTAGTGGGCGGGCGACGATCGGACGCGGCGGCGACTTTTTTACCAATGTGAGCGTCGGGCCGCTTTTCGGGTGGCTGCTCGCGCGGCAGTTTGCGGAGATGTGGGAGCGGCTCGGGCGGCCGGCGGAATTCACGATCGTGGAGCAGGGGGCGCATCGTGGGGACTTTGCCCGCGACGTGATCGCGGCGCTGCGAGTCTTCGCGCCGGAGTGTCTGGGGGCGACGCGCTATCGCATCGTCGAGCCGGGCGCGGTGTGGCAGGCGGCGCAGCGGGCGACGCTCGGCGATGCAGTGCAGTGGCATGCGAGCGTGGAGGAGCTCCCGCCATTCACCGGCTTGCATTTTTCCAATGAACTGCTCGACGCGATGCCGGTGCATCTCGTGACGTGGACGGGTTCCGAGTGGCTGGAGCGTTGCGTGACCGTGGACGGCGACTGCTTCGGCTTCACAAACGCGCCGCTGAGTTCCGCGCGCCTCCGCGCGCATGTCGCCACCATTCCGCCAGTCGCCGCGGGGTTCCTCACGGAGGTGAATCTGGACGCGCTGGAGTGGGTCGAGGCCATCGCCGCGCGGATCGAGCGCGGCTGGGTGCTGGCGATCGATTACGGGCTGCTGCGCGAAGACTACTTCGCTCCGACGCGACCGACCGGGACACTGCGCGCTTATGCGCAACATTGGCTCGAGCCGGATCCGCTGGCGCGGCCGGGTGAACTGGACCTCACGGCGCACGTCGAGTTCACGAGCGTCATGGAAAGCAGCGCGCGTGCGGGGCTCGATCTCGCCGGCTTCACCGATCAGCATCACTTCATGGTCGGGCTCGGGCAGCTCCACTTCCGCGACGACGCGGTGCCGGAGATGGCCGAGCTGCGGGCCTACAAGACGCTCATGCACCCGACGATGATGGGCACAAGCTTCCACGCGCTCGGCTTTGGAAAAGGAGTGCCGCTCGCGCCGCCGCTCGCGGGATTCAAATTCGCGCGCAGCACCGATGTAACTCCGGCCGCCCTGCGGTGATTCTGCCTATGGCTAGCGGTTTCCAGCCGGTAGTACGTACCATGAACCGCCGCGACTTCCTGACCACGACTGCCGCAGCCAGCCTCGCCTTGGCCGCCCGCGCGGCGGAGACCTCCCCGAAGCCGCGCGTGGCGATCATCGGCCACACCGGGCGGGGGAATTTCGGCCACGGCCTGGACACCATGTGGCTGGAAATGCCCGAGGTGGAAGTGATCGCGGTGGCGGATGCGGATGAGAAGGGACTGGCGGGTGCGGTGAAGAAGCTCGGACTCGCGAAGGGCTACGCGGACTACCGCGCGATGCTTCCAGAGACGAAGCCGGACGTCGTGGCAATCGGGATGCGGCACGTGGATCGACATCGCGACGCCGTGCTCGCCGCGGTCCGGGCCGGCGTGCGTGGGATCTATATCGAGAAGCCTTTCTGCCGCACGCTGGCCGAGGCGGATGAGATCGTCTCGGCCTGCGACGGCGCGAAGGTGAAGCTGGCCATCGCGCATCGCAATCGCTGGAACCCGGTGCTGCCGCGGATCACTCAGCTCGTCGCGGACGGCGCGATCGGGCGACTGCTCGAGCTGCGCGCGCGCGGCAAGGAGGACGCGCGCGGCGGCTCGCTCGACCTGTGGGTGCTCGGCTCGCACTTGTTGAATCTCGTGAACTATTTCGGCGGCAAGCCGCTGGCCTCTTCTGCGGTGGTCTTGAAAGGCGGCAAGCCGGTCGTGCGCGCAGATGTGGAGGAGGGCGGCGAAGGCATCGGGCCGCTCGCGGGAAACGAAGTGCATGCGCGCTTCGAGATGGAGGGTGGCGTGCCCGCCTTCTTCGACTCGGTGCAAAATGCGGGCAACAAGGACGCGGGCTTTGGCCTGCAACTCATCGGCACGACCGGCCTCATCGACCTGCGGATCGACGCCGATCCGCTCGCGCACATCTTGGCGGGCAGCCCCTTTCAGCCGGTGAAAGACGCGCGCACCTGGGTGCCGATTAGCTCCGTGGGAATCGGTCTGCCGGAATCACCGGCCGCGATCGGCAAGGAAGTGATGCGGCATCTCGTCGGCGGCCGCGATCTGCTCGCGGCGATCCGCGACGATCGGCAACCGCTGTGCAGCGCGCACGATGGAAGAGTGATCGTGGAAATGATTACCGCCGTCTTTGAGTCGCACCGGCTCGGCGGACGGCGCGTCACCTTTCCGCTGGAGACGCGCGAGAATCCGCTGACGCGACTGTAGCGTCGGTCTATGACCGTCGCTGATTTCCGCGGGCAGCGGTGGTGCGGAGCCCTGCCACCGGCGCCCGGATGCGAGCGACGGTCACAGACCGACGCTACAATCGCCAGGCCAGTTTCGTCACCTTGCCGTGTGCGCTGTGCGTTGTGTCGTGCGCTCGCATTTCCAGCGACGCGCCATCGTCGCGCAGCTTGCAATCCACCCAGCCGGTGACTTCGGTCGCGGCGAAAGGATAGGCGACGGCGGGAAGATTCACGAGGTGCAGTCCGTCGCGCTCGGCGAAGCGCCAGACGTGCGTGTGGCCGTAGAAGATCGCCTTCACCTGTCGGCGCGGGAGCGCGAGGGCGAGCAAATCCTCGGTGTCGAGCAGGCCGGGCTTTTTGCCCTCCGGGGCGATCGGATTGTGATGCACGACGAGCAAGGCTGGCTTGGTGGGGCGGGCTTCGAGCGCCTGCGCGAGCCAGGCGCGCTGTTCGGCGCCGAGGAGGCCGGAGGTCACGTTGGTCTTGTCGAGAGAATCGAGCAGGAACCAATTTGCGCGTGGCGTTTCGAGCACCGAGACGTGTTTGGTCGCCACGGGCGGCGTGGCGGAGCGGGCGTCCTTGAGCGCGTCCCAGAAGACATTCCGCTCATCGTGATTGCCGAGCGTGAAGTGCAGGGGCAGGGCGGCTTCACGGAGCGGCGCGATGAGGTCGTTGAGCAATGCGTAATCCGGCGCGTAGCCGGCGAGCAGGGAGCAATCGCCATTGACGATCAGCCCCGCGGGCGGAGTGGCAAGCGAGCGCACCTCGGCGACGGTGGCGCGCAGGTGGTCCGCCATATTCACCCCGCGACTCACGGCGGCGGGATCACCGGCGATGTGCGTATCGGCGAGCAGCGCCCAGCGATCCGGATCGGCGCCGGTCGCGGCACGTAGCGCGGGAAGGGTGAGCACCGCCGCGCTCGCGGCCAGCGAGCGGCGGAGGAATTGCCGGCGGGAGAGGGGAGCGAGGTGGAAGGGCATGGGAGAGCAGTTACGGGGCGGCTGGTGTGCCGAGGTGTTTTTTGAAGAAGGCGTCGGCGATCTCCACCGTTTCGTCGAGCCACGGCTGGCTCATCCAGAAGGGGTGCGGCGCGTCCTTGAGCGTGTGGACCGCGGTCTCGATCCCGAGGGCGCGCAGCTTTTCCTGCATCTCTGCGCGGCCGATTTTCAGCATGTCCTTCTCTCCCTCGATGTAGATCGTCGGCGGCACTCCGGCGCGGACGTGGGTGATCGGCGAGGCCTGCTCGTAGATGTCGCGTTTATCCGCGCACTCGCCGCCGAAGAACTTCACGGCATTCGGAGAACTCTTCGCGCTATTCGCGGCGACGAGATCCTGCGTCGCGGCCATCACGATGCAGGCCTGCACGGCGCTCGATTGATCGCGATGCGGACCGTCGCCCTCGAACTCCGGCTTGCCGCTGGTCATCGCGAGCAGGCCGGAGAGATGTCCGCCCGCCGAGCCGCCCATCACGCCGATGCGCTTGGGATCGATCTTCCATTCCTGGGCCTTCGCGCGCATCAGGCGCACCGCGGCTTTGCAGTCGTGGAGTGCGGCCGGGTATTTGGAATGATCGGAGAGCCGGTAGTTCACGAGCGCGGTGACGAAGCCGCGCGCGGCGAGGCGTTCCATCATCGGTCGATCACTTTCGACCTGGCCCTTCTCCCAACCGCCGCCGTGGATATCGAGGATCGCGGGATACTGGCCCGGCTGGTCCGGCACATACACGACGAGTTCGACGGTGTGTCCCGGAAACTCGGCGACGACCTCTTTGCTCATCGTCACGCCCGGCGGCGTCTCGGGCAGGACTTTCTTCCATTTCGGAGCATCGGGTTTCGCGGGCGGAGCGGCCGTCTGGGCGTTCAATGCCATCGTGGCGGCGACCACGAGGGCGATGGGGAGAAGGCTCTTCATGAATGGGATCATTTCTTCGGCAACTGTGCCTCGATGCTGGCCGCGACGGCTTTCGCAAGCACGGCGTAACCTTCCTCGGTGTAGTGGAGGTCACCGGGGCGCAGGATTCTCGTTTGCACGGGATCGGCGACGGCGAAGAGGTCGTCGATGGCGATGCCTTGCTCCTGCATGATCTCGACGGCGACGGCATTGCGTGGCGGGATGCGGTCGAAGCGGCGTGTGGGTGAGAGTACGCCGTCACCCGGGATCGGCGTGGTCGTGGCGAACACGAGGCGCGCGCCGGTGGCTTTCAGTTGCGTGACGAGCGTGCGGAGATTGGCGGCGTATTGCTCACGCGAGGCGCGGAATTCCGTGTCGCTGGTGTGCTTGGCGTCGTGGATGCCCCAGTTGAAATGGATCACGTCCCAGCGTCCGTCACCGAGCCAAGTCTTGAGTTTGGCGAGGCCCACTTCGGTTGCGCCGCCGTTTATCGGGATGCGGTGGACATTGGCGATGCCCGCGAGCAGCGCGCGGACTTGCAGGGTGTAGCCGATGGAAATGGAGTCGCCGATGAGCAGCACGCGCGGCAGTCCCGGCACGTCGGCGATCGGCTTCATCGCGGAGTTCTTGCCGACGGCGGCATCGGTGACTTTTTCGCCTTCGTTCTTTTTGGAATCCTGCGCTGTGCCGTCGAACGGCAGGAGCGCGAGGGCGGCGGCGAGCACGAAGCCGAAACGGCGAAGGGGGATGGCCATACCCCTCTATCCGGTCAGTGCGAGTTCTCTTTGACCTTCAGGCTGGAGACGTATTCCACGATGTCGCGAAGGTCGCGGCGGGCGAGCATGTCGCCGAAGCCAGGAGGCATGCCGCTCGCGGCGCTGGCTTCGCGCGAGGCGATGTCGGCTTTCTTCACGGTGACCGGCGGAGCGCCCGGTGCCGGCATCTGCAGCACGAGAGTGTCGGCGGTCTCCTCCTTAACCACACCCATCTGCAAGTCGCCGCTCTTCATCGTAACCATCACGCTTTGGAAGCCTTCAGCGATGGTGGCATTCGGATTCACGATCGCCTCCAGCAGATAGCGGCGGTCTTTCTTGAGCGCGATGTCGCTGAGGTCGGGACCGGCGTCGCCGCCGCTTCCGTTGATCTTGTGACAGCGCAGGCACTGCGCGAGGGCGTGCTCCTTGAAGAGGGTCTCGCCTTTCTTCAGATCGCCGCCGGCGAGCGCGAACTGGAAGCGGGCGAGCGGATCGGTCGCGGGCAGATTCTGCTTCCAGGCGGCGAGCTTTGCTTTCAGCTCATCGCTGGGGCGCTTCTCGATGGCTTCGAGGACCTCGAGTTGCGCTTCCGCGGCAACCTTGCCGGCTTTGAAGTCTTCGAAGATCGCGCCGAGTGCGGTGTTGGCGCCGGGGCCTTCGAGGTCTCCGAGGGCGATGAGGATTTGCTGCTGCTCCTCCGGTTCCGCGCCGGTGAAGGCGACGGCGAGCTGTCGTGCCGACTCCTCGGGATCGAGCTTCCCGAGCATCGTGCTGGCCTCGACGCGGACGGAGGGATTCGTATCGGTGAGGGCGATCTTGATGGCGTCCGCCAGTTCGGGCGCTTGCAGCGTTCCGAGCGTGTGCAGGGCAAGGGCGCGCACTTTGGCGGGAATCGCGGTGTCCTTGAGTAAGGCAAGGAGCAGGGGACTGGTGGTGGTGGCGCCGAGTTGCCCGATTGCTTCCAGCGCGGCCTTTGCCACGGCGGGAGTCCGGACGGAAAGGACGGCGCCCGCGATCCCGGTGATGGCTGCGACGGCGGGCTGGCCATCGCGCGGCAAGAGCGGACGGAACACTCCCGCGACGCGATCACGAGCGGGAGGCGTCGGATACAGTCCGAGGAGCTTGAGCGCTTCGACCCGGAGCGCTTCGGGCCGCGCGTCGTCGCTCGCGTAACGCGCGAGACCAGCGGCGTCGCCGAGGCGGAAGGCGGCGTTGAGCGAGCGCAAGGTGAGCTTTTCATCCGCGCTCGCCTTCGCCAGGAACGTCGCGAGCGCCGGGTAGCCAGCGGCAATGCCTTCGTCGTTGATCGCACGCGCGGCTTCCTGCACCAGCGCGGGATCGGTATCCGCAAGAAACTGCGCGACGGCGGCGTCTTTGGTGCGGCGCATCGCGAGGAGCGCGGCGAGGCGGACACTGCGTGAGGCGTCTTTCGAGGCGCTGCTTAGGGCGGCGGCCCCGAAATGCTGGAGCGCCATCGCACCCGCGTGGCGGAGGAACTCATCCTGATCCGCATTTGCGCGCAGCATCTCGAGCAGCGGTGCGACTGCACTCTCGGTTGACGCGACGTCCACTTTCGCCAATCCCTGCGCGGCGAAGAAGCGCACGCGCGGGCTCGGGTCCTTGAGCGCCTCGATCAGTCGGGGCGTGAGCTTCGCGATGCGCGCGTCGCCGAGGACCTTGATGGCCTGAGCGCGGACTTCTTCATCGGAGTCGGTGAGCACGGCGGCGACCGGAGCGGCAGTCGCAGCTTCGTCCTCAGACTTTAGGTAACCGGCGAGGCGCGCCCGGTGACCGATCGCCCACAGCGCGTGCAGTCGCGGGAGGCGTTCGGTGCCTTTCGTCGCGGCCATGAAGAGCGGCATGGCGGCGTCGGGTTTTGCCGCGAGCGCCCACTGCGCACGCAGCCGGATGCGCTGATCCTGGTGGCCGAGCAGGGCTATCAATTCGTCCGTGGGCCGTTGGGAGAAACCTTCCTTCAGCAGTTGCTGCACTTGCGCGATCTGCTTTGCCTGCTCGGCGCGGGCGGCGGCGTGTTCGAGTTTGAAAATGCGACCGCGGCCCGTGCCTTCCCAGCCTTCGCCCCACTCGGTGAAGTACATCCGCGAGTCGGGTCCGAAGTCCACGTCGGTGGCCTGAACGGTGTCCAGGAAAGTCGCGGGTGACTTCTCGACCCCGAAGCCTGCACCGCTCGGCTTTACCTTCCACCACGAAATCGCCGAGCGCGCGCTGGAGCCCTTGAAGCCGCAGACGAAAAAGGAGTCATCGTATTCCGCGGGCAGGCCGGTGCCGGGATAGTGGACCACGCCGCTCGGGCCGTCGGGGATGTTCAGGATCGGCGAGAGCACCCAGGCGGGTGTGCCTTCCTCCCGCGGCATCCAGAGCTTCTCGGTGAGCCACATGTTGCGCTCTTTGCCGAGCGGCGGGTGCTGCCAGCCGACCCGCCAGCCGGAGTCGCCGCCTTCCACGAGATACACCCAGCGCTCGCGGTCGCCTTGATCGCAGTCGTTGTCGCCAGTGAAGAGATTGCCGTAGTTGTCGAAGGCGAGTTCCTGCGGATTGCGCAGGCCGCGATAGACGGCCTCCATGTGCGAGCCGTCGAGTTCGCAGCGGAAGACGGCCCCTTCGTCGGGGAAGGCGAGCGTCTTGCCTTCCTTCGTCACCACATGCGCGCCGCGGTCACCGAAGGAAAAGTACAGCCGCCCGTCCGGCCCGAGGGCGAGGCCATGCATGTCGTGGCCGGTGAAGCTGAAACGCACGCCATAGCCGAAGCTGAGCGATTCCTTTTTCTCCGCGCGTCCATCCGCGGCGAGGCCGCTCATGCGCCAGAGATTCGGGATATTTGTGAAATAGACCTGGCCTTCGTGCGCGAGCACTCCGGAAGCGATCCCGTCGAGCATCGTCGTGAAGCCATCAGCATAGACGCGCGACGAGTCCGCTTTTCCGCTGCCCTTTGTGTCTTCGATCACGCGGACTATCTCGGTCTGCTTCTCGAGTTCTTTCCAATCGTTGGGGAAGTTGCGCTTCGACATCGCGATGCGGTCGTCCGTGGTGCGGCACGCCATGTCGTCTTCGAGCATGAACATGTAGTGGCGGATATCGAGGACGCTGGAGCGGTAGCGATTCGTCTCCGACGTAAACACGCGGCCCTGGTCGTCGATGGTGAAAGAGACGGGATTGCCGAGCATCGGCTCCGCGGCCCAGACCTCGGCCTTGAAGCCCGCCGGAAGGCCGAACTTCGCCATCGCCTTCGTCGGTTCGTCCGACGCGGCCTGAAGATGCGGTTCGGGGGCGCGGGATTCGGGTTTCAGCGTTCCGGTGGTTGCGCCATTGCCGGCGATCTCGGCAGCGGTGCAGTGAGCGGCGGCGGTGAGGACGAAGAGGGCGGCGAGCGGAAGGCGGGGTGAGGGCATGGAGCGGCGACTTTAGGAGCCATACGATCTTCCGCAAGGCCGCGGGCGCAGGTCTGACACGGGAGTTCTCCCGGTTGCGTCACGTGCCGCTCGGCGTGCGGCCAGTCGCGGTGGCGAGGGCGTTGCGCAGCGAGGTGAGGTTGAATGGCTTCCCGACGACGAGATCGACGCCCGGTGGCTTCTCGCCGGCTCCGGCCATGAGGTCGCCAAAGCCGGTCAGCAGCACGATCGGCTGCGCCGGGTCGAGTTTGCGGATTTCCATCGCGAGTTCGTCGCCGCTCATCTCCGGCATGGCGCGATCAGTGAGCACGAGATCGAACTCGCCGGCCTTGAATTTATCCAGACCGTCGCGCCCGTTTTCGGCCAGGGTCACCGAGTGCTTGTCCTCCTCGAGATAGACGCCGATGACTTCGCGCACGAGCGGCTCATCTTCGACGACCAGGATCCGCAGGGGCTCGGTGGCGCCGCGGTCGAGCTTCGGTGCGTCGGGAGCGCGATTGCCGCGATCGAGCGGGAGAGACACGGCGACCGTCGTCCCGCGCCCGAGTTCACTTTGAATGTCGAGCTGCCCTTCATGCCGGCGGACGATGCCATACACGCTGCCGAGCCCGAGTCCGTTGCCTTCTTCCTCCTTGGTCGAAAAGAACGGTTCAAGGCAATGCGCGCGCACTTCCTCGCTCATGCCCACGCCGTCGTCCGCCACGGTGAGCACGAGCCAGCGGCCATTCACCGTCGTCCGGATCGTGATCACACCGCGTTTGAGGATCGCATCGACGCTATTGAAGATGAGGCTCACGAGCAGCTCGCGGAGCTCCTGCTCGTTGCCGGGCACGGTCGGCACGTTTCCAAACTCCGTACGGATCTCGATGTTGACCCCGGCGGCGAGGGACTGGTCCTTCCAGCGCGGCTGCGTGATTGAGATGGCTTGGAGGACGAGGTCGTTGATGACCACGGGGGTGACGTATTCGTTGGCATCGCGGTAGCGGGAGAAGTCCCGCAGACGGCTGGTCACCCGCTCGCTATCCTTCGCCGCGGCGAGGATCATCTCCAGATATCCCCGCACCTTCTCCTGATCCGCGAGCAGTTCGGGCTTCATGAGCAGGAGCTCCGTGAAGCCAAGGATGGGCGCGAGGGCGTTGTTGAAATCGTGCGCCATACCGTGCGCCATCCGGCCGAGGGCGTGCATGCGTTCGCGCCGGATCACCTGATCCTGGGTGGTCTCGAGCCGCGTGAGCGCGTCGGCCAGCGAGCGGTTCGATTCAACCACGGAAGCCTCGGCTTTCTTGCGCTCGGCGACTTCCTGCTGGAGCCGGATATTCATGTCGAGCAGCGCAGCCGTGCGATCGGCCACCCGGCGCTCGAGATCCTCGTTATTGCGCTTGAGCTGGAGCTGAATGCGCTTCCGCTCGACCGCATACTGCAGGGCTCGATGCAGCACGGCCTGATCGAAGCGCCCCTTCACCAGATAGTCCTGCGCGCCGAGCCGCACCGTCTCGATCGCCACATGCACATCCTGCAAACCACTCAGGACGACGATCGGCAGATCGGGCGCTACTTCCGCGAGGCGGATGAAAGTTTCCATTCCCTCGCAGTCCGGCAGGGTGAGATCGAGGATGACGAGTTGCGCGCGGCCATTCGCCAGCCACTGGAGTCCGCCAGCCAGCGTCGCTTCCACATGCAGGGCAAAATGGACGGCGTCCAACGGCTCCAGAAACTGCGCGAGCACCCGGGCATGCTCCGCGTTGTCCTCGATGAGGAGCGTGTGAACGATGTCGTCTAGCATGCGCTGGTGGGTCGGTCGAAGGTGCTCGGCCGACCACTTTCCTAGCAGTGTGGGAGGGATTTGCAATCGACGCCCGTCGCGACTGCCGCATTTGCAAAGGCCCGCCGGGCCGCTATACGCCGCCCCATGCAACTCATCGCCCGCGCATTGCGCGTCCGGGAAATCCCGGGCGTCGTCGACCTCACCGAAGCTCCCACCGGTCTTGTGCAGGTGGACATTCATTCGCCGCTGGCGACAGCCCGGCTCTACGTGGATGGCGGGCACATCGCGCAATATCAGCCGGCCGGCGCAGAACCGCTGCTCTTTCTCAGCCGGGAATCGAAGCTCGTGCCGGGCACCGCGATTCGCGGTGGAGTGCCGATCTGCTTCCCATGGTTCGGGCCGAAGGCGGGCGATCCGGCGGCAAAAATGCATGGCTTCGCACGGATCGTGGACTGGGAGCTGGAAGCGACCGCGCAGGAGGCGGACGGATCGGTTACGGTCGTGCTTTTGCTCCAGTCCTCGGCTCACACCCGTGCGCTCTGGCCGCATGACTTCACACTCCGGCATCGGGTGAATATCGGCGCGGCGCTACGCATGACGCTGGAGACACACAATTCCGGCCCGGCGCCGTTCACCTTCGAGACTGCGCTGCACACTTACTTTGCCGTCGCCGATGTGCGTGAAGTCCAGGTCACCGGTCTGGAGGGCGCGAGCTACCTCGACAAGACCGACGGAGGAAAGCTGAAGACGCTCGGCGATGCGCCGCTGCGTTTCGATGCGGAGACCGATCGCGTGTTTGCGAACCACCGCGGCACTTGTGTGATTGATGACCGCGCGGGCGGGCGGAAGATCGTGATCGAAAAATCTGGGTCGGACACCACTGTGGTCTGGAATCCGTGGATCGCGAAAGCCGCAGCAATGGCGGACTTCGGCGATGACGAGTGGCCAAAGATGCTCTGCATCGAGACCGCGAATACTGGCGCGAATGCCGTGACGCTCGCGCCCGGCGCGACCCACGCGATGACCGCGGTCGTGAGGCTCGGCTGAGTTATTTCGAACCCGGCTTGATCGCGGGCGTGCCAGCGAGATCTGCCGGGAGTTGATCCGGCTCGAAGGTCTCCACATCCAACGCGACCAGCGCGATGAAGGGGCACCCAAAGTCCGGCAAGTTTCCGCCGCTGCGATCCACGAGCGTCGCGACGGCGGCGACTTCCGCGCCATGCGCCCGGACGATGTCGATCGTCTCCTGCACCCGTCCGCCACGGGTCACGACATCCTCGGCGACGATGAAACGGTCGCCAGGCCGAATCTCGAACCCACGCCGGAGCACCAGCTTGCCCGCTTCCTTCTCGACGAAGATGTGCGGCTTGCCGAGCGCGCGCGCCACTTCATGCCCGACGATGATGCCGCCGAGGGCAGGGGAGATCACCCGTTCCGCCGGCACGCCGCGCACTTTCTCCGCAAGAGCGCCGCAGACCTGGGCCGCGATCTGCGTGTGCTGCAGGAGCAGCGCGCATTGGAAAAACTGGCGCGAGTGCAGCCCGGAACGCAGCACAAAGTGCCCGTCAAGCAGAGCATGCGACGCGCGGAAATGTCCGAGGATTTCGTCCTTCGTCATTGTCGCTCAGGCCGCCGCGGTCACTTCGATCTCGACCATCGATCCGCGCGGCAGGCCGGCGACTTGGATCGTCGAGCGGGCGGGATAGGGCTCCACGAAATACTTCGCATAGACCGCGTTCATTGCTGCGAAGTTTGCGAGGTCGGTGAGGAAGACCGTGGACTTCACGACATTCGCGAAGCTCATCCCATTCGCCTGGAGGACGCCGGCGATGTTCTTGCAGACGCGTTCGGTCTGCTCGGTGACGTCGGTGCCGACGAGGTCGCCCGTCGCCGGATCGAGTGGGATTTGCCCGGCGCAGAAGAGCAGGTTGCTGAGGGCGATGGCTTGGGAGTAGGGACCGACGGCCTTGGGCGCGTCACTGGTGGCGATGACTTTTTTCATGGAAGCAGCCGCGGAGGCTGGCAGGGCGTTCCCAGGGTGTCAAACCGCTCGGACAGTCCGGGGTCTCGGTTGTTCCCGGCCTTGCTCGCGACCTCACAACCATGCACTATCCCGAAAGTCCTCTCCCCCATGAGAATCCTCATTGCCGTTTGCTTCCTGATCACCGGTCTGCTGCCGCTCCATGGTGCGGACGCGCCGCGCGCCGGAGGCGTCGCCCTCCCGTTGATCGAATCCGTCACCGGTCGGACCGTCCGCGTCCGGGTGCCGTCCGGCCTGCAGGGCGTCACCCTTGAGCGCTGCACCAGCGCGCGGAACGGTCGCTGGGAAGTCGTCGCGACAAAGTTGGCGCGCGCAAATGTGGGCACCATTGATTTTCAGCTTCCACAGGCCGTCTCCCGCCGCTTCCTGCGGGTGAAGGGCGCAGTCGCGGCGCCAGTCTCCACCGGGCTCGTCGGCGCCCGGCTTTTCCTCGCCGATCCCGCACTCTCTGGAGGCGGCGTCTTTTCCAGTAGCGTCCTCGGTCAGTCCGCGAACGTCGGCGCGCTGGCCATGGCGAACGATTCGGCGGGCACGACCATCTCGGCTGGACGCGCGGTCTCCGAGTCGGACATCTGGCGGGTGGAAGGTGATCGCCTCTACTTCTTCAATGAGCTGCGTGGACTCCAGGTCTTCGACATCACGGATCCGGATGATCCCGCACTGCTCGGCCAGCTTCGCGCGCCCGGCAGTGGCGAGCAGATGTACCTGATCGATGCAACCCACGTCGCACTCCTCGTGCGTCGCTCGAACTTTCTGCGGCTGCCGGTGATCTCGCTCACCGCAAACACGCCCGTCGGCCAGGATGCGAATCTCGGCTCTGTGGTCATCGTCGATGTGGCGCAAGGCCGCCCGGTGGAAGTGGCGCGGGTCGAGTACCGTGGCTGGCTGCGGGAGAGTCGCCGCGTCGGCTCCGTGCTCTACGTCGTCTCGGAGGTCTGGGAAAACAACGGCGGCGCGCTCGAGGTGACCTCCTTCGATCTCAGCGATCCGACGCGTCCGGTGAAACGCGACTCCCTCGCGGTGAGTGGCTGGGGCGGCGTGATCCACGCGACCGACCGCTTCCTCTTCGTGGTGCGCTACAGTGACGACTGGAATCATTCCGTCATCAACCTCATCGACATCTCCTCGCCGACCGGTGTGCTCGCGCGTCGCGGAACCCTCACCACCGCGGGCCGCGTGGACGACAAGTTCAAGATGCATCTCGACGGGGACATCTTCACGGCCGTCTCCGCCGTGCCGCGGCGTTGGACGGAAAACTCGTGGAACGAGCCCGTGACTGACCCCGCCAATGCGAGCCGGACGAAGATCGAGACCTTCTCGCTCGCGAATCCCGACTCGCCAGTGGCGCTCGGCTCACTGGAGGTCGGGCTCGGCGAAACGGTCC
>JANPIS010000327.1:0-13852 GCA_031425095.1 Chthoniobacteraceae bacterium | reverse complement strand
GCGAGCTACGGGAGCTTCTTCATCAGCAGCAATGGCTACGTGACCTTTGGATCCGGCGACATTGCTTACGACGAATCTGCGGCGGCGCACTTCTCGCGTCCGCGCATCGCGGCGCTCTACGACGATCTGCTCCCGCCGAATGGCGGCATCATCTCCTGGCGACAACTCGCGGACCGTGTGGCCGTGACCTACAACGCCATTCCCGAGTACGGCACGACCAATTCCAACAGCTTCCAGATCGAGATGTTCTTTGACGGACGGATCCGCGTGACCTGCCTCGGCATCGATGCCACCGATGGACTCATCGGCCTCTCACGCGGGACCGGCACTCCGGCGGACTTTGAAGTTAGCGACTTCTCCTCCTACTCCGCACTGGCCCTCACCGTGAACTTGCCGGATTCGGCGGCGGAAGGTAGCGCCACCGCAGGCACGGTGACCGCTCTGATCGCACCGGCGAGCGACCTCGTGGTCGCGCTCTCATCGGACGATCCGACGCAGGCGACTGTGCCCACCACGGTCACCATGCTCGCGGGACAGACTTCGGCGCCGTTCAATGCGAGCGCCATCGACGACGCCGCTCTCGACGGCACCCACGTCGTGACGATCCGCGCCACTGCGGCCGGCTACACGGACACACCCGACTCGATCTCGATCCACGACAACGAAACCGCCACCTTGACGCTCACCGCGCCAGCGAGCGCGGCGGAAGGTACGGGGAGCTTCCAGGCGACGGTCGCGATGAGCGCGCCGGCCGCGGGCAACGTGGAAATCTTCATCGGCTCGAGCAGCCCGACCGAACTCACGGTGCCGTCGTCGGTGATCATCCCAAGCGGAAGTTCCTCGGTGAATTTCGAGGTCGCGGTGATCGACGACAACATCATCAATGGCACTCGCAACGTGACCCTCACCGCACAGGTGCAGAATTGGACCGGCGACGACGCGGTGGTCACGGTGCTGGATAACGAAACCAAAGTCCTCTCCCTCACGCTGCCAAGTTCGATTTACGAGGGCACGAGCCCGAATGGCACCGTCTCCGCCTCGGGCATCGTCTCCGCGACGCTCGTCGTCGCACTTTCGTCCAATGCCACCTCGCGCCTCACGGTGCCGGCGACGGCTACCATTCCGGCCGGTGCAAGTTCGGCAACTTTCCAACTCGCTGCGACGAACAACAACGCGACCGACGGCACGCAAGCCGTGATCTTGACGGCAACCGCGGCGACTTTCGCTACCGCCACCGGAAACACGAGCGTGCGCGATGATGACGTGCATCACTTCACGATCTCGACCATCAGTTCGCCACAGGTGCGCGGCGTGCCGATCAGCATCACGATCACGGCCCGCGACGTGAACGATGCGCCGATCGCCATCTACGCGGGCGCTCCGAGCCTGAGCGCGAGCGGTGGCCTCGCGATCTCACCCACCACCGCGAGCGGCTTTGTGAACGGCATCTGGTCCGGCAACGTCGTCGTGAACGGCTTCGGCACGGGCGTCGTGCTCGCCGTGGCTGACGGCGCGGGCCACACCGGCGCAAGCAATGCCTTCGACGTCGGCATCGGTTCGTTGCATCACTTTGCCTGGGCACCGGTCGGCGGACCGCACTTCGTCGGCGCGCCGATCGCGGCGACGATCCTCGCGCAGGATGCCGGCGGCAACACGGTCACGAGCTTCGCCGGCACCGCAGACCTGAGCGGCGTGACCGGTAACCCAACCGCCTCCACGGTCGTCATCTCGGAGGTGAATCCGAACACGCCGGATGAAATCGAGTTCGTGAATGTGAGCAGCGCGCCCGTAAATGTCTCCGGCTGGACCATCCACATCTACGACAACGACACGTGGCCGGTGCCGCGCAGTGCGTTCACCATTCCGACGGGCACCAACTGCGCTCCCGGACAGATCTTCCGAATCCAGGAATTGGGCATCGCTCCGGGCACGTTCCCGCAGTTCTTCTTCGGCTCAAACATCAACTGGACCGCGGCCATCACCTCCACCGTGGCCGTGCTTCTTCGCGACGCCAGCGGGAACATCGTGGATTTCTTCGGCGGCGGCGCAGCGACGCCCGGCAGCATCACGAACCCCGTCACGATCCCAGCAGCACAATGGAACGGAGTGACCGCGACGGCACCGGCCAATGACACGCTGGACTTCGCACGCACCGGCGGTGCGGAGCTAAACACGGCCGCTGACTGGACCACCGCTACGCCGGGACTCGGCACGTTAAATCCCGGGCTGACCCTGCCCTTCCCGCCCGGGCTCACCGAGATATCGATCACTCCGACGGTTACTGGCGCATTTGCGAACGGCACTTGGAATGGCGTGGTCACTGTCCTGCAACCCGCCAACCAGATGCGGCTGCGCGCGACAGACGGGGCAGGCCACGAAGGCGAGAGCGCCAGTTTCAACGTAGTCGGAGCGGCAAGCCTGACGGTAACCCCGGCAGGAACTCAGTCCTCGACCGGTGCATTTGGCGGTGCCGTCACTCCCGCTGCCATCGTTTACACGGTCTCGAACTCCGGCAGCACGGCGATGAACTGGACGGCGACCAAGACCGCAAATTGGCTCACACTCAGCACATCTGGCGGCACGCTTGCCGTCGGTGCGAGCACCGTGGTCACGGTGACCATCTCCGGCAATGCTCTGGAACCCGACCTCTACACAGACACCATCACCTTCACGAACACCACGAATGGCGTCGGCAATACGACGCGCCCACTCGAGCTCACAATCGTGCTCGGCGCGTCGGTGATCGTCCCCGAACCCGTCTCCACCGGCGGCGCTGGGAACACCCTTTTCTGGAGCTCAGTCGTCGGCGCTACTCGTTACGAACTCGAGCGCGCCACCACCGCGGATTTCTCCAGCGCGGTCAGCAGCGGCCTCATTACTCCCGCCAGTTACACCTTCACGCCGTTGCTCGACGGCACCGTCTATCACTACCGCGTGCGCGCCCGGCGCCCGCAGCCCGGCGCGACCCAATCCTGGACGCAGACTTCGGCGGCGGATTTTGCAACCGGCGCGGCCTCGGACATTTCGCTGACACCGACCGGCGAAGTCGTGCTCGCTGGTCAGGCCGGCGCCGTCCTGACGGGACGCGTCACGAATCCGAGCTTCGAAGGTGGATCGCTCAACGACTGGACCGTGGAGACGAACAGCTCCGGCATGGCTGCACAATCGACGAGCGGCGCGGGCTTCTCGCCGATGCCCACCGCGGGCACCTATTACGCCGGCCTCCGCTCGGCGCATAACACTGCTCGGACGGTCGGCGAGTTCGTGCGGCTCACGCGCAGCCTCGACCTTACGGGCGCCACTTCACTCGCCTTCGACGCGCTGCTCACAAGTCCCGCAGGCTCGACGTGGAGCGGCAGCCTGCGCGGGGAATTCCGTATCGACGGCACCACGCTGTGGAGTTCGAACAACGCCGGACCTCAGCTCAGTCAGGCGGTAAGTCTCGCCGGCTACACGGGCACTCATGTCATCGAATTCCGCGCGGAGGTCGTCACCACCGGCACGTTCAATGCCCAGTGGTTCTACTTCGATAATGTGCGCCTCATCGGCCCCGGCTTCGCGACGAGCGGGACGCTGATTAGCCCGACGATCACACCCGCAACCCTCCTTCGCTGGGCCGCGCTTTCTTACTCACGCGATGTCCCGGCGGCAGGCACCGCGGTCACGATCGACGTGCTCGCTGCAGACGGCACGTTGCTCTCCGCGAACGTCGCGCATGGGACGGATCTCAGCACGCTCCCACTCGTGGCGAGCCAGCCCGCGCTAAAGTTGCGCGCGAACCTTTCCACCACGAACAGCGCGGCGACTCCGACTCTGCATGACTGGACGGTGAGCTACCGCACGCCAGGGCCAACCGACAGTCTCAGCGCGTGGAGTCCGGTGGTCGTCTCGCGGCAGGACGCCTCGGGTCCCAGCGTGACGATCGCGCCGGTCACTCTGATCGCGAACACCGTCGAAGGAACTGCCACCGATGGCGCAGGTGTCACCGGCATCGTGGTCAATGGAGTCGCCGCGACGAGTGCGAATGGTTTCTCGACGTGGACGGCGAATGTGCCGCTGGTGCCCGGGCCGAACGCCATCAATATCAGCGCGACCGACGGCGCCGTGCTGCCGAATCAGACGGTCGGCGTCGCGGCCGTCTTTTACGCGACCATGGGCCGCGATGGCGATGGAGACGGGCTACCCGACGCCTGGGAAGCCGCCAATGGTCTCAACTTCTTCGACGGCACCGGTGCCAACGGCGCCCTCGGCGACGCCGACGGAGATGGCGTGAACAATCTGCTCGAACGCGCCTTCGGTCTCGACCCCACGCTGACCGATGTTGCAGGCCTGCCGGTGGTCTCGTGGGAAGTCAACCCGGGTGACCTGCTTCCTTACGCCGTGATCCGCTATCGCAGACTCCTCGCGCCGGGACCGATACTTTACACCCTCGAGCTTTCACCCGACCTGCAATCCTGGAGCCCGGCTGCCGCGGCCGACTTTGAGACCGTGGGAGCTCCGAATCCGAACTCTGACGGCCTGACCGAAACCATCGTCCTCCGCCTCAAGCCATCGCTCCACACGCCAGGCCACAAGACGCGTCACTTCCGCATCGAAGTCCGCGTCCCGTAGCGCCCAGCGCGCCGACTGCGAGTTTGCCAAGGTCCGGCAGGCACGGCAGATTCCGCGCCCCATGTCCGAAATCGCGAAGACCTACGAACCCAGCGCCGTCGAGGCGAAGTGGTATGACGCGTGGCTGGCCGGCGGTTGTTTCGCTGCCGACCCCGCCTCGTCGAAGCCCGCGTATTCCATCGTCATCCCGCCGCCGAACGTCACCGGTGTCCTGACCCTCGGACACGTCCTCAACAACACGATTCAGGACATCCTCGCCCGCCGCGCGCGCATGCTCGGCAAGGAAGTGCTCTGGCTGCCGGGCACGGATCACGCCGGCATCGCCACGCAGAACGTGGTGGAGAAAACGCTGCGCAAAGCCGGTGAAATCAAACATCGCGAAGATCTCGGACGCGAAGGCCTCGTCGCGAAGATCTGGGAATGGCGCGAGAAATACGGCGGCATCATCCTGCAGCAGCTCCGCGCGCTCGGCGCGTCGTGCGATTGGTCGCGCACGCGCTTCACGATGGACGAGCACTACTCGCAGTGCGTCTCGCGGGTCTTCGTCGATCTTTACCAGAAGGGCTTCATCTACCGCGGCAAACGCATGGTGAACTGGTGCCCCGCTTCGCTCACCGCGCTCAGCGACGAGGAAGTCGTGATGAAGGAACAGAACGGCGCGCTCTATTACTTCAAAGTCGAGGTCGTCGAAGAGCCAGGCCGTTTCCTCACCATCGCCACCACCCGTCCGGAGACCATCCCCGGCGACACCGCTGTCGCGGTGAATCCGAAGGACGAGCGTTACGCCGATCTCATCGGCAAACACATCCGCCGCCCGCTGCCGCCCGAGAATCAGGAGTCGTTGCCCATCGTCGGGGACGACGCGGTGGTCTTCGACTTCGGCACCGGAGTGTTGAAGGTCACGCCCGCGCACGACAAGGCCGACTTCGAAATCGGTCAGCGGCACAGCCTGCCGGTCCTCGACATCATGCATCCGCATGGCGTGATGAACGACGCCGCCGGCCGTGACCTCGCCGGCCTCGAACGTTTCGCCGCCCGCAAGCGCGCCGTCGAACTGCTCACCGAGCTCGGCTCTCTCGAAAAGGAAGAGCCTTACACGAACAACGTCGGCTACTCCGAGCGTGCCGACGTGCCGATCGAACCACGCCTCAGCGAACAGTGGTTCCTGAAGTATCCGAGCGTGCAAGCCGCCCGCGACGTGGTGGCTGACGGACAGATGAAGTTTTTCCCCGACCGCTGGGCGAAAGTTTACGACCACTGGATGAGCAACATTCAGGACTGGTGCATCTCGCGTCAGCTCTGGTGGGGCCATCGCATCCCGGTGTGGTATCGCGGCGACGAAACCTACTGCGGCCTCGACGCACCTGCTAGTGACGGCTGGACGCAGGACCCCGACGTACTCGACACGTGGTTCAGCTCGTGGCTTTGGCCCTTTGCCACGATGGGCTGGCCGGAGAAGACCGACACGCTCAAGAAATTCTACCCGACCACCGATCTCGTCACCGGCCCGGACATTCTCTTCTTCTGGGTCGCGCGCATGATCATGGCGGGCTTCGAGTGGATGGGCGAGATGCCGTTCCGGAACGTCTATTTCACCGGCATCATCCGCGACAAGCAGGGGCGCAAAATGTCGAAGTCGCTCGGCAATTCGCCCGACCCGCTCGACCTCATCGCGAAGTTCGGAGCGGATGCATTGCGCTTCGGCGTGATGCGCAGCGCTCCGCTCGGCGCGGACGTGATGTACGACGAGAAGAACGTGGAGCTCGGCCGGAACTTCTGCACGAAGCTCTGGAACGCCGCGCGTTTCCGCCAGATGCAGGGCGGCGAATCCGAAGGCGAGATCGCGCCGAAGCTCCTCTCGAGCGACGACAAATGGATCTTGCTGCGCCTCGACGCCGCGATCCGCGAAATCTCCACCGCGCTCGACGGGTACCTCTTCAGCGACGCCGCGCAGACGATCTACCGCTTCTTCTGGAGCGAGTACTGCGACTGGTATCTGGAAGCCGCCAAGGCCGCGCTCCAAGGCGAAGATGCCGCGCGCAAAGCAAACACGCTCGCCGTGATGGACTTCGTCTTCGGACACATGCTCCGGCTGATGCATCCGTTCCTGCCCTTCATCACCGAGGAGCTCTGGCAGGGCATGGCCTTCCACGACGATCTCCCCGCGGATCAAGGAGGACGCACGATCATGTTCGCCCACTGGCCCACGCCGCTCGACGAGGGCTTTCGCACCCACTACGGGCTGCAGGAGAGCGACGAAAAATTCGCCGACGCGAAGTATGCCGTCGTGAACCAAGGCCGCGCACTCCGCCGCGACTTCAATATCGCGAGCAACAAACGCGTCCGCTTCGTCTTTCGCCCGACGACTCCCCTGCCCGACGCCGAGTCCGCCGTGCTCAAGTTCCTGCTCAACGCCGAGGCGCTCGACATCGTGACCGGCGCATGGCAACCGCCGCGCGGCACGCCGACCGCGATCACTCCGCTCGGCGAATTGCTGCTCCCGCTGGAAGGTCTCGTCGATGCCGCCGCCGAACGCGAACGTCTCGGCAAGGAGATGGCCAAAGTCGCGGACGAACTCGGCAAAGTCCGCGCCAAGCTGGACAACCCGAGCTTCGCCGAGAAAGTGCCGCCCGCCGTCCTCGAGGAGCATCGCCAGCGCGAACTCGCCTGGAGCGAAAAGCTCGCGCAATTCCAGCGCATGCTCGACGCCCTGAGCTAGGCAGCGATCGGCGACTCAGTCGTTAAAGTGCCAGTGCTTCTGCCCCGGCGGTGGCCGCAGCAAAGTGCGACCTCCCGAGCGGCGGCGGAACTCGTCAAAGACGGTGTCCAGCCCGTCCACCTTCATCTGGTGAACCATCCGTAGCAGCTCGCCAAGGCGGCCCTTTGGAAAGCAATCCTTCCGCGCAAACCAGGCCAGGTACTCGACCGGCAGATCGTAGAGCGGCACGCCCCGCGGCGGAAAATGATCCGGACCAAACTTCCCAAACGGCATCCGGATCGTGGCGATGTCCGCCAGATCAGCCGCCATCCAATCCCGCAGTCGTTCCTCATCCATGGCCGTTTTTCAGGAGCAGTGAAGCGTCATCGACAGTGCGCTTCCACGATTCCAACTACCGCGCCGCGGACTGAGCGGCTGGCGGGAGTGCGCGCACCTTCAGCCCGCGCAGAGCGATTTCATCGCCGTCATCGAGGATCACCAGAGCGGTCTTGAACTTGTACATGCCGTAACCCTGCGGAAGCTTGATCACCGCCTTCTTGATCGCGTCCTGCAACGGCCGACTCGCGAGATCATATTCGAGAATCTTCGCGCCGTTCAGCCAGTGCTCCACATGCGCCCCCTGCACGCGGATCTTTCCGGCGTTCCACTTGCCCGGCTCGTGCAAGACCTTCTTCGTCTCGTCGGGTGGGAGCACGCCGTAGAGCGCGCCGGTGCGTTTGATGGGCCCGCCTTTGAGACCGTCGGGATGATGCACGTCGTCGATGAGCTGATACTCGCAACCGGACACCCGCGCGCCGCCGATGCCGCCGCGGGCGAAATACATGATGCCCGAGTTCGTCGAGACCCCGAGCTTCCATTGAAAGGCAAACTCGAAGTCGCCCCAGTTCTCCGCGGTGATCAGATCGCCGCCCGTCACCTCGCCCATCTGATTGATCTCCTTGGTCAGCATCAGCGCACCGTTTTCGATCTTCCAGCCCGCCTTGAGAAACTCGCGGTTCTTCAGCCCGCGCCAGCCCGGCACGGCCTTTCCGTCAAAGAGCAAACGCCAGCCTTCGGCGGTTTCCTCCGCGGAGAGCGCATTAGCGGCTTTGGTGGCGGCGATCTCGACTTGAAGGTCCTCCGCTTCCTTCAACTCGCGTTCGTTCTTCGGCACGAAAGTCTGCGCGTCAGCGACCGCGGAGAAGGAGCATACCACGATGAACAGGCGGAAAAAAGAGAGTCGATTCATGATTTCAAGCACGGCTTGAAGGCTAGCGGCACGAGCCAAAGTGGCGAGCAACAATTCCCGGGGAAGCGTTGTGCCATCCGATTGTCACTTACTTCCCGATGCAGAAGGTGCCGAAAATCTTCCCCAGGACGTCCTCGGAATCGACCCGCCCGACGACCTCGCCGACCGCGTTCAGCGCCGCCCGCAATTCCTCAGCGAGCAACTCCGGCGATAGCGCATTCGCGAGGCCCGCACGCGCGGCCAGCGCATAGTTTTGCGAAGCCTGCAGACAGGCCTGATGACGCGCGTTGATCGCGACAGACCAATCACGCTGGGCAGTCTGTCCGCCATTGAGACGCTGCTCGATCGCCGCTTCCAGATCCACGACTCCGGCATTTGTTCGGCAGGAAATTCGCACGCCATCGACGCCCTGCCACGATGCGTGTTCGCCGAGATCACTCTTGTTCAGAACCAACACCGTCGTCGCGTGTCCTTTCGGGGGATTCGCACCGGAGTTCTCCTCGCTCGCGTCCAGCACGTGCAGCACGAGATCGGCGCGCTCCACCTGGCGGAGCGTGCGCTCCATGCCTGCCTGCTCGACCTCGTCCACGCTGTCCCGGATGCCCGCGGTATCCACCAACCGCAACGGAATCCCGCGGAGATCAATCGTCTCCTCGATGGAGTCGCGGGTGGTTCCCGGACGTGCGCTCACGATCGCACGCTCGCTGCCGAGGAGCAGATTCAGCAGGGAAGATTTTCCGACATTCGGCGCACCGTAGATCACCGTCCTCACGCCTTCGCGCAGGATTTTCCCGCGACCAGCCGTCGCGAGCAGCGCGGCGATTTCCGCCAGCACCGAGTCGAGCCGGGCACAAAGCGCATCGCCGGTTTCGGGGTCGATGTCTTCGTCGGGAAAGTCGATGAACGCCTCCACGTGCGCGAGCAACTCGAGCAGCCCTTCGCGCAGGCCGCGGATGTGCTCCCCGAGCCGACCTTCGAGCTGCTCACTCGCCGCGCGCAGGGCGAGGTCGGTCTGTGCGGTGATCAGATCCATCACCGCCTCGGCCTGCGTGAGATCCAGCTTCCCGTTCAGATAGGCGCGCTGCGTGTACTCCCCCGGCAGCGCTGCTCGCGCGCCACTGCGCAGGAGCAGCGCGAGAATCCGCCGGGTCACGAGCACACCCCCGTGGCAACCCACCTCGACGACATCTTCGCCCGTGTAGCTGTGCGGCGCGCGGAAGACCGTGAGCAGCACGTCATCGAGCTTCGCATCACCGTCAAAGATCGCGCCGACGTGTTGCATCCGCGGCACGAGCGCCGACGCCTGCAGCTTTCCGCGAAAGACCAGATCCGCGATCTCCACTGACCGTGGCCCGCTGAGCCTCAACACCGCGATGGCTCCCTCGCCGAAAGGCGTGGAAATGGCGGCGATGGTGTCATTCACGGCGCACACGCTAACAAGCCGACCAACCGACGAAAAGCGCCAGCACCGACCATCCCTTCGCTCAGGGATCCTCCTCGATTACGCCAGCAGCCCACCACCATCGATGTCGATGACGGTGCCGGTGATGAAGCCATTGGTCATCACCATCAGCGCGAGCTGCGCCACATCTTCGGGTGTGCCCACGCGGCCCGCGGGCAGACGCGCGGCAATGCCCGTGAACATCGCGTCCCGCGCGGCGTCGGGCATTTCGTCGTAGGCGCCGGTGCCGCGGGTCATGCCGGGCGAAATCACGTTCACGCGGATCGGCGCGAGATCTTTGGCCAGCGCACGGCCCATGCCTTCCACGGCGCCATTGATGCCCGCGAGGAGCGCATCATTTTTCCCCGGACGGCGGGAGAGGATCCCGGAAAAGAGCGTGATCGATCCGGTGGGCAAGATCTGCGCGTGCTTCGCCGCGAGGTAGGGGCCGAAGTATTTGCTGCGCATGGAAAAGAGCGCGTCGTCGAGCGGGAGATCGCGCAGCGGGCCGGTCTTCACGCCGCTGCCGGGGATCAGCAAATGGTCGATCGGACCCGCTGCCTCGAAGAGCGCAGCAATGGAATCTTCGTCGAGCAGATCGACGACGTGGGTGGTCACGCCATCGCCGATGCTCGCCGCGGCGAAGTTGAGCTTTTCCACCGAGCGGCTGGCGATGAGCACCTGCGCGCCCTGCACCGAGGCCGCTTTGGCGATGGCGAAGCCCATGCCCGAGCTGCCGCCGATGACGATGACTTTGGAATCCTGGAGTGACATGGAGGTGGCGGTGTTTGCCTTGCCGACTTACGACTTCAATGTGGAGGAAGATGCAGTTCGATGCCGTAGCGCGGCGCGGCGGCGATCAGTCGGGCGATCTCCTGCGGGTCCACCGCTGGCGCGCGGGTGGCATCCGGCCAGGGGCGTCCAACTTCCCGGAACAACGCCTCGCCGCCGCCCGGCGCGATCACGATCAACATCTCGACGGGCTCCGCCGTCTCGTTTTTAAACCAATGCCGGCTCCTGCGCGGCAGGATGATGAGACTGCCAGGCCCAGCCTCCGCGCGCTGGCCATCGTCGTAGGCCGCGAGCGTGCCGCGCAGGATGTAGAAGGCCTCCTCCTCGCGGGTATGCAGATGCGGCGGCGGACCACCGCCGGGGAAGACCGTGCCATGCCAGACGGCGTAGCGCCCGCCGGTGTCCGCACTGGTGGCGAGGAAGCGATAGACATCGCCGACCACCGCCACGCTCTCGCCCTCGCCGGGCTGGCGCACGGTGATCTGCGGCGCCTGCTGGAACAGCTCGGCCGCCGGAGCGAGGTCGATGCCGAAGGCCGGCCCCGCGCGCAACATGCGCTCGTGGATGTCCGGCGGCGCGGGAGGAAACGGACCGTCCGGCCCCGGCGCAGGCAGGCTCACTGCGAGCTGGAAGTCATCGAAGCCCGCCGGCGCGCAGATCACCAGCAGCTCGGTATCCGCGTCGGATTCGTTTTTGGGAAAGTGCCCTACGGCCCCGCGGATATTGATGAATCCACCGGCGCGCACGGTCACCGATTCATCGCCGGCCACAAAGCGCGCCTCGCCGCGCAACACATAGAAGCCTTCGTCGAAAGTGTGCGCATGAGGCGGCGCCCCGCTTCCGGGGGCGAGCACGCCACGCGAGATCGTGTGCGTGCCAGCGGTCTCGCTGCCGAGGGCGAGGATCTGCCCGGGAATGCCGTGAAAGGACAACCAGGTACCGGCACGGGGACCGACGATGGAGACGCGACTCATGGGAATGGAATGCGGCTGGTTTAAGAGGGGACGGCGGGTGCCGTCGCACTCGCGGGCTGGGAACCGGCCTTGGAATTCTCCGCTTCCGGTTTCGCGCTCCGCTCCTTGAAGCGCATGATGACGACGTAGAAGACGGGCGTGAGAAAGAGGCCAAAGATCGTCACGCCGAGCATCCCGAAGAAGACGGCGGTGCCGAGGGCCTGGCGCATCTCGGCGCCGGCGCCGGTGCCGAGGACCAGCGGGAGCACGCCGAGGATGAAGGCGAAACTCGTCATCAGGATCGGACGGAGGCGCAGTTTGCTGGCTTCCACCGCGGCCTCGAAGCGGCTCTTGCCGTCACGTTTCTGAATCTGCTGCGCAAACTCGACGATGAGGATGGCATTTTTGCACGCGAGACCGACGAGCACGACGAAGCCGATCTGCGTGAAGATGTTGTTGTCCATGTCGCGCAGCCACACCCCACCGATGGCACTGAGCAGACACATCGGCACGATGAGGATGATCGCGAGCGGCAGCGCCCAGCTCTCGTATTGCGCGGCGAGGACGAGGAAGACGAAGAGGACGCAGAGCGGGAAGATGTAGAGCGCGGCGTTGCCCGCGAGCTTTTGCTGGAGCGCGAGTTCGGACCACTCGGTGGTGAAACTCGTGGGCAGATTTTCCTTCGCCAGCCGCTCGACCGTCGCGAGCGCCTGGCCGGTGCTGAAGCCGGGCGCGGGCGCGCCATTCAGATCGGCGGCAGGGAACATGTTGTAGCGCACGATTTTGTCCGCGCCGCTGGTCTCGCGCACCGTGGCTACGGAGCCGAGCGGGACCATGCCGCCGGCGGCGTTGCGCGTCTTGAGCTGGCGGATGTCCTCGGGCTGGAGACGGAATTGCGCGTCGGCCTGCGCGGTCACGCGATAGGTGCGTCCGTAGAGGTTGAAGTCGTTCACGTAGCTCGAGCCGAGATACGTCTGCAGCGTGCCGAAGATATTGCTCAGCGGCACGTCCATCGTCTTCGCTTTTACGCGATCCACATCGAGCCACATCTGTGGCACGTTCGCGCGGAAGGTGGTGAGGTTGCCGGCGAGTTCAGGTGTCCCATTGGCCTTCATCATCATGCCGAAGGCCTGGCTTTGCAGCTCGTCGAGGCCGGCGTCGCCGCGGTCTTGGATCCACATCTTGTACCCACCCGCATTGCCGATGCCGCTGACCGGCGGCGGCGGGAAGACGCCCACGAAGGCCTCGGGAATCTCCGCGGTGAAACGCTGCTGCAACGCGCCGATGATCGCACCCATCTGCTGCTCGGCGGACTTCCGCTCTTGGTAGTCTTTAAAGGGGAGAAAGATCGTGCCGGTGTTCGGCTGGTTGCCACCGAGGAGATTGAAGCCGGTGAGTTCGATCGTCGCGAGGATCCCCGGCACTTCGCGCGCGATTTCGCCCATGCGATCGATCACCTCCTGCGTGCGCTCGATGCTCGCGGCGTCGGGGAGCTGCGCGAAGGCGACGATGTAACCGCGATCCTGCGTCGGCAGGAAGCCGCTGGGCACCGCCTTGAAGCCGAGCGCGGTCAGCGCAAGCAGGCCGGCGTAGAAAAGCAGCACGATCGCGGCGAGGCGCGTGAGGCGTCCGACGACATTGCCGTAAGTCTCGGAGGCGCGCGTAAAGACCTTGTTGAAGCCGCGAAAGAACCAGCCAAACAGAACGTCGAGCAGGCGCTGGAACCAATCCTTCTTCGCGCCGCGCGGCTGGAGCAGGATCGCGCCGAGTGCCGGCGAAAGCGTGAGCGAATTGAGCGCGGAGATCGCGGTCGAGACGGCGATGGTCAGCGCGAACTGGCGGAAGAATTCCCCGGTGATGCCGGTCATGAACGCCGTCGGCACAAAGACCGCGCCGAGCACCAGCGCCACGGCGACAACCGGCCCGCTCACTTCATCCATGGCCTTGCGCGCGGCGTCGCGTGGGTTGAGTCCGTTCGCGATGTGATGCTCGATGTTTTCCACCACCACGATGGCGTCATCGACCACGATGCCGATCGCGAGCACGAGGCCGAAGAGCGAGAGGTTGTTGATCGAAAATCCGAACGCCGCCATCGCCGCGAAAGTGCC
>JANPIS010000326.1:0-10150 GCA_031425095.1 Chthoniobacteraceae bacterium | reverse complement strand
CCGACGGGGCAGGTATTGAGATGGCAGACGCGCATCATGATGCAGCCGAGCGTGACGAGCGGCGCGGTGGCGAAGCCGAACTCCTCGGCACCGAGCAGCGCGGCGACGACGACGTCGCGACCGGTCTTCATCTGGCCGTCCGCTTCGACGACGATGCGCGACCGGAGGTTATTGAGCACGAGCGTCTGGTGCGTTTCGGCGAGGCCGAGTTCCCACGGCAGGCCGGCGTGCTTGATGGAGGTCTGTGGTGAAGCGCCGGTGCCGCCGTCGAAGCCCGAGATAAGGACGACATCGGAGTGCGCCTTCGCGACGCCGGCGGCGATGGTGCCAACGCCGACTTCGGAAACGAGCTTCACGCTGATGCGCGCTTCGCGGTTTGCGTTCTTCAAGTCGTGGATGAGTTCCGCGAGATCTTCGATGGAGTAGATGTCGTGGTGCGGCGGCGGCGAGATGAGTCCGACGCCGGGCGTCGAATGCCGCACCTTGGCGATCCACGGATAGACCTTCGCACCGGGCAGCTGACCGCCTTCGCCGGGTTTCGCGCCTTGCGCCATCTTGATCTGCAGTTCTTTCGCCTGTGTAAGGTAAAGACTCGTGACGCCAAAACGTCCGCTCGCGACCTGCTTGATCGCGGAGTTCTTCGAGTCGCCGCGCTCATTAGTCCACGTATAACGCTCGGGATCTTCGCCGCCTTCGCCGGTATTCGACTTTCCGCCGATGCGGTTCATCGCGATGGCCATGGCTTCGTGCGCTTCGCTGGAGATCGAGCCGTAGCTCATCGCGCCCGTCTTGAAGCGCTTCATGATCTCCTCGACGGTCTCCACTTCTTCGATCGGCACGGGCGTGCCGGCCTTGAAATCGAGCATGCCGCGGAGTGTGTAGTGCTGGGTCCCCTGCTCATTCACGAGCGCGGAGTATTGCTTGAAGGTGGAGTAGTTCCCAGTGCGGACGGCTTTCTGCAAAGTGTGAATCGTCTGCGGACTGAAGAGGTGCGCCTCACCTTCTTTGCGCCATTGATATTCGCCGCCGGCTTCCAGCGTGTGCCCATTCACCTGACGATCCGGGAAGGCGTGTTGGTGGCGCGCGATCGCCTCGCCGGCAATGACCGCAAAGTCCGCACCTTCGAGCCGCGTCGCGGTCCAGGTGAAGTACTTGTCCACCACCGCCTGATTGAGCCCCACGGCTTCAAAGATCTGCGCGCCGCGATAACTCTGCATCGTGGAGATGCCGATCTTCGACGCGACCTTGATCACGCCCTTCGTCGCCGACTTGATGTAATTTTTGCACGCCGTCTTGTGGTCCACCTTCACGAGCAGACCCTGGCGGATCATGTCGTCGAGGGTCTCGAAGGCGAGATACGGATTGATCGCCCCGCAGCCGTAGCCGATGAGCAGCGAGAAGTGATGCACCTCGCGCGGCTCGCCACTTTCGAGCACGAGGCCGACGCGGGTGCGCGTGCCTTCGCGGATCAAATGATGATGCAGGCCTGAGACCGCGAGGAGCGCGGGAATGGCCGCGCTGTCTTTGTTCACGCCGCGATCCGACAGGATGATGATATTGACGCCGGCTTTGATCGACCGCGTGGCTTGCGCGAAGACTTCGTCGAGCGCTTTCTCCATGCCCTTCGCGCCGTCCTTCGGGTTGAAGAGCGTCGGGATGGTCACGGACTTGAACTCGCCTTCGGCCACGTGCCGCAATTTCAGGAGTTCTTCATTGCTCAGGATCGGCGTCTTCAGCTCGATGAGGTGACAGCTCTCCGGCTCCGGCTTGAGCAGATTCCGCTCAGGCCCGATGGTCGTTTCGGAGGAAGTGACGATCTCCTCGCGGATACAGTCGATCGGAGGATTCGTGACCTGCGCGAAGAGTTGCTTGAAGTACTCGTAGAGCAGCTTCGACTTATTCGAGAGCACCGCGAGCGGCGTATCCGTCCCCATCGAGCCGATCGCCTCCACGCCATCGCGCGCCATCGGCACCATGAGCATGCGCAGATCTTCAAAGGTGTAACCAAACGCCTGCTGGATCTTCAACAGTTCATCGTGTGAAGGCGGCACCGTCTCGGCTGGATCCTTCACCGAAGCCAGCTCGACCATGTGATCATCGATCCACTGGCGATAGGGCTGCTCCGAGGCGATCGCGTCCTTGATCTCATCGTCCGGCACGATGCGCCCCTCCTCCATGTTCACGATGAACATGCGCCCCGGCTGCAAGCGCCCCTTGTGCGCGATGCGCTCAGGCGCGATCGGCAGCACGCCCGCTTCGCTGGCCATGATCACGAGATCGTCCTTCGTCACATAGTAGCGCGAAGGCCGCAGCCCGTTACGATCCAGCGTCGCGCCCATCATCGTGCCATCAGTAAAGGCAATCGACGCCGGCCCATCCCACGGCTCCATCAGACAGGAGTGGTATTCGTAGAAGGCCTTCCGCGCATCGCTCATCGACTCGTGACCGACCCATGGCTCCGGCACCATCATCATCATCGCGTGCGGCAGCGAACGGCCACCCATCACGAGAAGCTCCAGCACGTTGTCAAACATCGCCGAGTCCGATCCGTTCGTGTTCACGATCGGCATGATTTTCTTGATGTCCTCGCCGAAGAGCGGGCTCTCGAGCAGCGCTTCGCGGGCGCGCATCCAGTTGATGTTGCCCCGCAGGGTGTTGATCTCGCCGTTGTGCGCGATGTAGCGATACGGATGCGAGCGCTCCCAGCTTGGGAAAGTATTCGTCGAGAACCGGGAGTGAACCAGCGCCAGCGCGCTCTCCATGTCCGGGTCGCGGAGATCGAGGAAATACTGCCCCACCTGCACCGGCATGAGCATGCCCTTATAGACGATCGTCCGGCATGAGAGACTCGGCGCGTACCAGAAGGTATCTACGCCCGCGGATCGGATGAGATTGTGTGCGCGCTTGCGGATCACATAGAGCTTCCGCTCAAAGGCCGCCGTGTCCGGGCAACTCGCGCTGCGTCCGACGAAGGCCTGCCGCATGAAAGGCTCCGAAGCTTGCGCCGAATGTCCGATCATCGAATGGTCCGTCGGCACATCGCGCCAGCCAAGGAAGGTCTGCCCTTCCTCCGCGACCACCTTCGCGAAGATCTCCGCACCCTTTGCCCGCGCCGCCGCATCCGGCGACGTGAAGAATGAACCCACGCCGTAGTGTTCCGCCGCCGGCAGATCGAACCCCGCCGCCTGTGCCGCCTTTTTCAAAAATTTATGCGGCACCTGCATCAGGATCCCTGCGCCGTCGCCGGTATTTGTCTCACAGCCCACCGCGCCGCGATGATCGAGATTCAGCAGGATGGTCAGCCCCTGTTGCACGATCTCATGCGACTGTTTTCCCTTCATATGTACCACAAACCCAACGCCGCACGCGTCGTGTTCAAACTGCGGATCATAGAGGCCCTGTTTTTCTGGTAGTCCCTGGTTCTTCATGTGGTTGTGCTCCTATACGCTGAAAGCGGGTGCAAAGCTGCGAACGCCAGCGAAAACGTGCGCAGCACTGGAGGTTTTCCTTGGAAAATCCCCCACCCCGGACGAGCGCGTTTCCGCACCCCGCTCCTCTTTCCATCTGGCGGGAAAAAAGGAGTCGGGGATTTATGGGCAGGTGCGGGTGCTGGTCAAGCTAACCGCTGCACTTCGGTAAAAATATTTCGCTCCGCATCGTCGAACCCGCCAAGACGCCGGTCCCCAAAGCGTTGACCGCGTCGAGAATCACCTTGCGATACGCCGTTCACATCCAACCCCTCCGCCACCAGTCGCGCCCTATCCCGCTCCGTTTTCGCCTGCGCGGCGCAAAGCTCCGCCCCCACCATTACTGCGGGGCAAAGCCTTCTCAGTCACTCACGAGATGTATCCATGGCAGAAATTCCGCGGATCTTCTCCGCCGTGACCACTTGAAAACCGCCAGCGCTGCCTCGCCGCTTACTTCGCCGCCTTGCTTTCGGCTTTGCGCTTCTTGTTCAGAATGCTGCGGACGGTCTCGCTTGGCTGGGCGCCCTTGTCGATCCAGTAGTCGGCACGACTGAGGTCGATGTTCGCGTTGTCGCCCTGCTTGCGCGGGTCGTAGTTGCCAATGATCTCGATGAACTTCCCATCTCGAGGGCTGCGCTGATCGGCGACGACCACTTTATAGTACGGATTGTTGAGTGAGCCTTCGCGGCGGAGACGGATGGAGACCATTGGTTTTTACTTTTGCGGATTAGGATTTGGGAGACAGGGATTTCAGCGGGGGCGAAGGCGACCAGGGCCGCCGGAGCGGGCCATCATCTTCTTCAAGCCACCCATGTTTTTCATCATCTTGCGCATCTGGGAGAAGCGGTTGATGAGATCATTTACTTCGGTCACCGAGACGCCGGAGCCACGCGCTATGCGCTGGCGACGGCGGGCATTCAAGATGTCTGGTTTCGTCCGTTCTTCGGACGTCATCGAAAGCACAATCGCCTCGACCCGTTTCATCTGTTTCTCGTCAACCGAAAAGCCCTTCATGTTGCTCATGCCGGGGATCATGGCAAGGATGTTTTCCAAGGGGCCGAGCTTCTTGATCATTTTGAACTGACTCAGGAAGTCGTTCAGATCGAAAGAAGCGGTCCGCATTTTCTCCTCCATCCGGCGCGCTTCGTCCTCATCGATCGCCTCGGCCGCTTTCTCCACCAGGCCGACGATGTCGCCCATCCCGAGGATCCGACCGGCCAGTCGATCCGGCACGAAGGGCTCAAACTGATCGAGCTTCTCTCCGACGCCGGCAAACTTGATCGGCCGCTGCGTCACCTCACGCATTGAGAGTGCCGCGCCGCCCCGCGCGTCGCCGTCGAGCTTCGTGAGAATCAGACCAGTGACCAAGAGTGCCTCGTGGAAATGCTTCGCGACGCTCACCGCCTGTTGCCCGGTCGCCGAGTCAGCCACGAGCAGCACCTCCTGCGGGTTGAGAAATTCCTTCAACTGCCGGATCTCGGCGATCAGCGGCTCGTCGATCTCCTGACGGCCTGCTGTATCGAAGATCTGAACGTTGCCCCCCTGCTCCGCCGCCCATGCGAGGGCGAGCTTCGCCACTTTCAGCACATCCTTCTCGCCAGCCGGCGGGATGAAAACCGGGACCCCGATCTGCCGTCCGAGCGTTGCGAGTTGCTCGATGGCCGCTGGACGCTGAAGGTCGCAGGCGACGAGCAACGGCGCGCGCCCTTGTTTCTTCAGCCAGTTCGCGAGCTTGGCCGAGGAGGTCGTTTTGCCTGCACCGTTCAAGCCGACCATGAGAATCCGCGCCGGTTTTTCGAGACTCAAGGGTGTCGCGTCTCCGCCCAAGAGCGCGGTGAGTTCGTCGTGAAAGATCTTTACGATCTGCTGCCCGGGCGTCACCGAGCGCAGCACCTCTTCGCCAAGCGCCCGTTCCTTCACCCGCGCGATGAAACCCTTCGCGACGTTGAAATCCACGTCGGCCTCGAGCAGCGCCATCCGCACCTCACGCAGGGCGTCGGTGATGTTGGTCTCGGAGATTTTTCCGTGACCACGGAGGTCTTTGAAGACGTCCTGAAGCTTGTCGGCGAGCAGTGAAAACATGAAAGCGGGGGGCGAGACTAGCAGGGAAACCCGCGGCGTCGAGGGCTCGGAAAAACTGCGTTCCGACCGGGAACGATCCGCCCGTGTGGCCGCAAGGATCGAACAGCTTGGGATTGAGTCGTCTCTACGGCTTGGTGATCCACTCCCGAGCCGTAGCCAGCATTGTCTTTTCCTGCGGAAGGAGAATGGAGCTCTTCTCCGCAAGCGTCAGATAACGCGCGGCCTCTTCGCGTTTGTTCAGCGCGGCGAGGAGCACTCCGTAACTGAAGGCATTCGACGGTTCTTCGAGAGCCTTTGGCGGCAACGCCTGCATCAGTTTCGTCGCCTCCTCCGACTTGCCGAGCATGTGCAACCCGATCGCATAGGTCGAGACAAAGGCCGGGTTCTTGGGGTCCGAAACAAAGACCTCCTTGGCGAGCGCGTGCGCGCGTTCCCTGTCCGTTTCGAGCAGCAGGGAAAGGTAGGCCACGTTGTTTTTCGCATACGCACTCTCCGGTTCCAACTCCACCATGCGATTTGCGACGCTCAGCAGTTCGCGCGTATTACCCGCGAGTTGAAAGTTCCGGCTCAACGACTGCAGCGCCGGCATCTGGTTTCTCGAACCACGGGCGATTTGCCACAGGACAATGTTGGTTTCGTTCTGCCATTTCCAGCTCGTCGCGAGCCGCGCGAGGGTCGCGAGATCTTCCGTGCGCGTGCCTGCGGCCACGACCGCCGCCTTCCACTGCGCGGTTGAACCCGGGAGATCGCCCTCCTCGCGGGCGACCCTCGCCAGCAAAGCGAGCCGCTGGAACTCGAGATCCTTCCAGCCGCCAAACTTCACCTGACTCTTCAAGCTGTCCCAGTCCTTTGACATCAGATACGCCTCCGCGAGCGCGACGCTCACGAGCGATTTTGCCCGCATCGCTTCGCCCAGCCTTTTGCCCCAGATGACCGTCGCGCCAGGGAGACCCGACTTGTTGAGATAGGTCATCAGAGCCGGGATCTCGTTCTCGCTCGAGAGCGCCTCGCTCTGCATTTGTGCGAGGCACCACCAGAATTCGCGGCGATTCAACTGCCGCAGGAGCCGCAGATAGCGCATGCGATCCTCAAAGTTCGCTCCTGGCAGCGCGTTCAGCTTTTCCGCAAAAGCCAGCGCCCGCGCGGAATCGCCACGCATCAAGCCATCACGGATCAGCACGTGCAGCGCAGGTCGGCTCGTCTTTGCTGTCGCGACCAGACGCTCGATTTCCTCCCGCGCCAGCTCGCGCGTCTCCGTTCGCTCCGAGCCCAGACGCAGCGCCGCGAGTTCGAGTTGGTAAAGTTCGTTGGTCGGTTCCAGCCGCACGGACTCCGCGACACTCGCCTCGAGCGCGTCGCTTTGCTTCAGCCGAGCGGCGAGGCGCGCTGCGACTTCGTGGTAACTCGCGCTTTTCTTCTGCTCATCGCTGAGCCCGGCGAGCGCATCTTCCGCCAACCGCACCTCGCCGTGGGTCAACGCCGCCAGCGCCCACTTCAACCGCGGCTCCGCTTCCTTCGGCAACAGCTCCACGAGGCGGCCACGCCACGCGATCTCCTGCTTCTGGCTCTGCGCCGCCGCGACCTCCGCCATCACCCGGGTCGCCTCCACGTCTTTCGTATTGAGCTGCAGCGCCCACGTTGCGCTCATCGCTGCCTGCGCGTAGTCACCGGTCTGCAGGAAACTCTGCGCGCGCGTCAGCGCACGGTTCTGGCGGATCGACTTGAACGCCGTCCAGCCGCCGAAGCCAATCAGGCCGACGGCGACCAGGACGAGGAGCACGACAAACCAACGCCAGCTCCGCTTCGTGCGGCTGGAGCGTTTACGACTTTGGGGGTCGGGGGAGGAAGCAGGTGCAGCCATAAGGTTCGGTGGTTGGCCGACGATGCACACGGTTTGGTCGGCTGTCATGCTAGAAAGCCGCGACGCCACCCACGTGAAGAGGCTGACGGAACGCCGCGGAATTGCATCGCGCCGCCAGTGCGCTATCTCCCGTTGCGCCCATGAGCCCCGACTTTCCGGTCATCCTTTTTTACAAATACATCGCCATTGCCGACCCGCAGGAGTTCGCCACCGCGCAGCGCGAGCTCTGTGCCCGGCTCGGTTTGAAAGGTCGCGTGCTCATCGCCACGGAAGGCATCAACGGCACCCTCGCTGGCCCGCACGCAGCGATCGACGAGTACATCGCTGCCCTGCGTGCCGACGACCGCTTTGCCGACATCGAGATGAAGGTGAGCCCTGGCGACGAGCACACCTTTCCACGGCTCGCGATCAAGGTCCGGCCTGAGATCGTCACCCTCGGCGCCGGCCCGCTCACCGCCGATCAGGACAATCACCTCTCCCCTGCCGAGTGGAAACGCACCATCGAGGAGGACCCGAACGTCGTGCTCGTCGATGTGCGCAACCATTACGAGTCCGTCGCCGGCAAGTTCGAGGGTGCCATTGCCTGCGAGATCGAAAATTTCCGCGAGCTCCCCGCCTATCTCGAGAAGCTTGAACCACTCAAGGAGAAGAAGGTCCTGATGTATTGTACCGGCGGCATTCGCTGCGAAAAGGCCTCCGCGCTTTTCCGCAAGCACGGCTTCAAGCACGTCCACCAGCTCCACGGCGGCATCGCAAAGTATCAGGAGGAATTCGGCAACGCGCACTGGCTCGGCGAGTGTTTCGTCTTCGATCAGCGCATGACCGTCCGCGTCGATGATTCCCTCGTGCAGATCGGCCAGTGCGCCCACACCGGCCGCCCCACCAGCCGCTACGTGAATTGCCTCCACGATCTCTGCCACGTCCTCTTCCTCCTCGCCGAGGAAACCGAGCGCGAAAATCCCGACACCCGCCTCTGCCCTCAGTGCCTCGCCCGCGGCCTCACCTCCGCGACCGCCGACTATCAGGGGAGCCCGGCGCGGGCTTAGACGTCCGCCCGCGCGGTCCGGGAATGTCGCGCAACGGTGCCGGGTCATCGCGCCGTTGCGCCACGTAGATCACATGGGCGAGCCGCTTCGCCCGCTCATGCGCCTTGACCGGAAACGCCTCGGCCTGGAAACCCGCGCGCGCCAGACTCTGCACGAAACCGCGCTCCTCGCACGCCGACCAGAAAGCCACGCGCCCCTCCACCTTCAGCGCCGATCGGATCAGCCCAAACCCGCGCCGATCGTAGAGCCGCGCATTCTCCGCCTGCACGAAGGACGTTGGCCCATTGTCCACATCGAGCAGGATCGCATCGAACACCGCCGGCCCCGCCTTGCGAATCACCTGAAAGACATCGCCCACGATCACCTCCACACGGCGATCATCGAGCAGCTTCCCATTCACCCCGCGGAGAAATTCCCGATTCCACGCCACCACCTCCGGCAGCAGCTCCGCGACCTTCACCAGGGAATCCTTCGGCACGAGCTGCAGCACACGTTTGAGACTGTATCCGAGCCCGAGCCCGCCGATCAGCACACACGGCTGCTTCACCGCGCCGAGATGCTTGCACGGCAGCTCCGCGAGCAGCAGCTCCGAGACCGTCGCCGTCGTGCTCATCAGCTGACGCCCATTCAGCTTCAGGAAAAAATCGCCGTCGTGTTCGTGAAGCGTGAACTGCGAACCATCCGGCGTGCGGGTCGCGGCGAGATTGCGGAAGGGTTTCATGAAGCTGGCGGGCGCGAGTGCTAGCCTGGATTCCTCGCGCTTCCCGGAAAAGCCTACTGTGCCGTGAGCGCGGCGCGTTCGTTTTCAAGGGCGCCGGTTTTTTCGAGGAAGTAATCGTAGCCACCCGGATACGGCATCACTTTACCGTTGGTCACGTGGAGGACTTTCGTGGCGAGCTTGCGGATGAAATGCACGTCGTGGGAGATGAAGACGAGGGTGCCTTCGTAGTGCTCCAATGCGAGAATGAGTGACTCGACGGTGTGGATGTCGAGATGCGTCGTGGGCTCGTCCATGAGGAGGAGGTTCGGCGGATCGACGAGGAACTTGATCAGGTTCAGCCGCGTCTTCTCACCACCGCTCAGGATCTCGGTCTTCTTGTAGATTTCTTCCTTCCGAAAGAGGAAGGAACCGAGGATGCCACGGGCTTCGTTTTCGCTCAGCTCGCCATTGGCGGCCATGACTTCCTGGAGCACGGTCTTCGCGGGATCGAGGGTGGCGGAGCGGTGCTGGCTGAAGTAACCGATCTTGGCATTCAGGCCGGGGGTGCGTTTGCCTTTTTGGAACTGGAGTTCATCGGCGAGGATTTTCAACAGCGTGGACTTGCCCGCGCCATTCGGGCCGACGAGCACAGTGCGTTCGCCACGTTCGATGTCGAGATCGAGACCGCGATAAACGACGTTCGTGCCGTAGGCCATGTGGATGCCTTCGAGCGCCATGACGCGCTGGCCGCTGTGGATCGGCTGCGGGATATTGAAACGGAAAGGTTTCTTTGGCGGCACAGGTTTCTCGATCAGCTCCATGCGCTCGATCTGCTTCAGTTTGCTCATGGCCTGGGAGGCCTTCGACGCGACCTGCCGGAAGCGATCGTAGAACTCGCGGAGGTTGGCGATTTCCTTCTGCTGGTTTTTGTAGGCGGCTTCCTGGCGGATGTAAGCGGCTTCGCGTTGCTCGAGGAAGACGGTGTAGTTCCCGG
>JANPIS010000325.1:0-2906 GCA_031425095.1 Chthoniobacteraceae bacterium | reverse complement strand
ATGCCCGCCATTGCCGTGGGGCGGGCCGTCCAGACCGCGGCCGTCACGCCCGTGGTGCTGGTCAGGTCAGGCCATTCCAGCAGTCGAAGCTGGTCGATGCGCTGTTCCAGGCTGGACGCGGCCAGCGCGTCCTCCTCCGCGGCGGAGGCCAGCTTGCCCGTCTGCGTGACCGCCGCCAGCGAACCGAGGAAGCCGATCGCGACGATGGCGAGAGCGATCACCGTCTCGAGCAGGGTGAAGCCGCCACGGCCATTTTGCGAGCCCGCCGCCGGGATGGTGGCGCTGCGCAGGGTGCGAGTCTCCGGAAGGAGCTTGCGGCAGTGTTTGGACGCGCGATGAGCCATCAAACCCTCTACCTCTAGCAGCAACTATTCCTGTCGCTGAGGCGTGCGCAGGGCTCCGGTGCATCTAGGTTCTTGCCCCCGCGCCGCCCGCCCCTCCACGATCCGGCATACTCCATGTCCAAGAGTTTCCCCTACCACGCCCAACTCGACGCGATGGATTGCGGGCCGGCGTCGCTGCGGATGGTCTGCGCGCATTTCGGGCGCGATCTGCCACAGGGGCGACTCCGCGATCTCTGCCAGATTGGGCGGGGCGGGGTAAATTTCCTCGGGATCGCGGAGGCCGCGGAAAAGCTCGGGCTGCGCTCGTTGCCGGTGCGGCTCGCTTTTCGCCGACTGTGGGATGAAGCGCCGCTGCCCTGCATTGCCCATTGGCATGGCGATCACTTCGTCGTGGTGTATGAGATCACGCCGCGGAAGGTCCGCGTGGCCGATCCGGCGCACGGGCTCATCGACTACACCCACGAGGAATTCATCCGCGCCAGCGCCCCGCCGGACACGCCCGTCTCGGAAACCGCGCCCGGCCTTTACCTCCTGGTCGAGCCCACGCCCGCCTTCCACGAGCAGCCCGCCTCGGGCCGCACTGATGGCGAGGCGCCCAAGAAGGGGCTCGGCTTTTTCTTCAGCTACCTGCGCCCGCATCGCCGCCTGCTTTTCCAGGTCATGCTCGGGATGTGCGTCGGGCTGGGCATCGAGCTGATCCTCCCCTTCCTCTCCCAAGCCGCGGTCGATCACGGCATCGGGAATCTCGACATCAGCTTCATCTACGTGCTGCTCGGCGCGCAGCTCGTCCTTTCCCTCAGCCAGACCGGTGCGGACATGATCCGCTCGTGGCTCCTCCTCCACGTCGGCTCGCGCGTGAGCATCGCGATGATCGCCGACTTCCTCGGCAAGCTCCTGCGCCTGCCGCTCCCCTTCTTCGACAGCCGCACCGCGGGCGACATCATGCAGCGCATCGGCGATCACCGGCGCGTGAAGAGCTTCCTGATGTCGTCGTCGCTCGACATCCTTTTTTCGCTGCTCACCTTCGTCGTCTTCGGTGCGGTGCTCGCGCTTTATAGCTGGAAAATTCTCGCCGTTTTCGTGGTCCTCACGGCGCTCTCGGTCGGGTGGCTCTCCATGTTTTTGAAAAGGCGGCGGATGCTCGACTACAAACGCTTCACGCTCGAAGCGAAGGAGCGGGACACGCTTTTCGAAATCATCCACGCGATGCCCGAGATCAAGATCCAGGGCATCCAGCGCGACAAACGCTGGGACTGGGAGGAACTCGCCGTCCGCACTGCGCGCTTCGAGGCGCAGAGCCTCGCGCTCCGCCAGATGCAGCGCGTCGGCGTCTTCTTCCTCTCAAATCTGCGCAATATCTTCATCTCCTTCCTCGCCGCGCGCGCCGTCATCCAGGGCGAGATGACCCTCGGCATGATGCTCGCCACGCAATACATCGTCGGCCAGCTCAACTCGCCCATCGGCCGCCTCATCGACTTCCTGTATAGCGCCCAGGACGCGCGCCTGAGCCTCGAGCGCATGGAGGAAATCTACGGCCATCGCGACGAAGACGAACTCGCCGCCGCCGCCGCGCTGACCACGACGGCGATCCCCTCGCTCCAGCCGCTGGTCCTGCGCGCGGTCACCTTCCGCTATCCCGGCGCCGGGCAGGAGGACGTGCTCCGCGGCATCGACCTCGAGATCCCCTTTGGGAAAGTGACCGCCATCGTCGGCGCGAGCGGCAGCGGCAAGACCACCCTGCTCAAGCTCCTGCTCGGCCTCTACCCCCCGGGCGGGGGCGAGATCTGCGTCGGCCACATCCCGCTCCCGGCGCTCGATGGCCACGCCTGGCGCACGCGTTGTGGCGTGGTCATGCAGGACGGCCACATCTTCTCCGGCAGCATCGCGCGCAATATCGCGCCCGGCAGCCAGCCCATCGAACCCATCCGCCTCAGCTCCGCCGTGCGCCTGGCGAATCTCAACGACTACGTCCGCGACCTGCCGAATGGCATCAACACCCTGGTCGGCAGCGAAGGCCAGGGCCTCTCCGGCGGACAAAAGCAACGCCTCCTCCTGGCGCGCGCCATCTATCGCGATCCCGAGTACCTGCTCCTCGACGAAGCCACCAGCGCCCTCGACGCGAACAACGAACGCGCCGTGCTCGACAACCTGCGTTACTTCGCCACCGGCCGCACCGTCGTCGTCATCGCCCACCGCCTCAGCACCGTGCGCGACGCCGATCAGATCGTCGTCCTCGACAAAGGCCGCGTCGCCGAAGTCGGCACGCACAGCGATCTCGTCGCGCGGGCCGGCATCTACTTCCAGCTCGTGCGCAACCAGCTCGACCTCGAAGCCACTGGCGCGCTGCCGGCGGAGTAGGCCGAAGAAAGACGCGTCCCGGTCTTGGAAGACCCAGGCCGGACTTGCCGGGGAGGCCGCCCCGAAATGGCCGCCACCTGCGACTACCGTCCGGCGGTCCAACGCCGCAGTTCCACGCGCACCGGCGTATTCATTTGCAGCAGCGCCGCGGTGGCCCGTCCCGCGGCCGTGAGCCCGACGATCGTGAACTGCTCCGCTCGGAAG
>JANPIS010000324.1:0-2050 GCA_031425095.1 Chthoniobacteraceae bacterium | reverse complement strand
TGCAATCCATCGGTCTGCTGGTGCGTCCGATGGCGCTCGTCGTGGGGCTGCCGTATGTCTGGGTCGCGACGTTCTTTCACAATGTCACCGTGCTCGGCGATGGCACTCCGGCCGGCGTCCGAGAACTCTCCGCGCGCGCCTGGGCGCAGGCGCGACTCTGGCCGTTTCAGGCGCACGTCCTGGCGTCCTTCCTCTTCGTCTTCGGCTTCTTCGTCTGGCTGAATGTCGGGATCTTTTTCCTCTCGCTGCCCGCGCTGGTGAAGATGTTTTTCGGCGTGGAGACGGTCTTCTCGCGGCACTTCATGGGCATGCTTACGCCGCTCTTCTTCCTCAGCGTCTTTGCCGGCACGTATCTCTGCCTCGACCCGATCCGCAAGGCGCTGATCGTCCTGCGCTGCTTCCACGGAAGCTCGCTCCGCACCGGCGCGGATCTCGAGGTGCGTTTCCGCGCGCTCCGCACTCCGCTGGCGCAAGCGGCCCTCGCGCTGCTGCTCTGCTTCACGCCGGTCGCCGCCCGTGCTGAAACTGCGCCGCCCGTCGAGCCGGCGCGGCTGGAGGAGTCGATCGAGCGCGTGCTCGAGCGGCGCGAGTTTGCCTGGCGTTCGCCGAGTGAAGCGGCGCGCAAGGTGGAGGATAAGCACTCGTGGTTTGCGCGCTGGAAGCGCGATTTCGAGCGCTGGGTCGAGCGTCTGCTGCGCCGGATCGGGAAGTGGCTTTTTCCCAAGAGCCCGACGAGCGACGGCGAGGGCTGGAGCTTCACCTCGGCGGTGCGGCCCGCTGTGTGGGTGCTGCTCGCCATCGCGGTGGGCTGGCTGATTTTCCTGATCGTGCGGCAACGCCGGGCGCGTTCCGGCGCGGTGACGGCGCAGGCGGTGGCGGCACGTCCCGATCTTACAAAAGACGAGGTGAGCGCGGAGCTGCTCCCGGAGGATGGCTGGCTGCGGATGGCGCGCGAACTCATGGATCGCGGCGAACTCCGCCTCGCGCTGCGCGCCTCGTATCTCGCGGGGCTGGCGCATCTCGGCCACCGTGAGTTTCTGCGCCTCGCGCGGCACAAATCGAATCGCGATTACGATCGCGAACTGCGCCGCCGCGCGCGCACGCAGCCGGAACTCGTCGATTCTTTCGCCGACACGCTGCGCTCCTTTGAGCGCTCGTGGTATGGCGATCACGAAGTCACGCGCGAGACGCTCGGCGACTTCGCGCGGCATTTGGAAAGGATCCGCGCATGCTAAAGTGCCCCGCGCTCACCCTCGTCGTGGCCGTGCTGCTCGGGGCGGGATTTCTCTACGGCGTTCTGCAGCTCTTCACGCTCGGCTACCGCTCGGGCCATGTGTATCCGCCGTATTCTTCGCTCCGCGCCGATCCGCTCGGCACGAAGGTCCTCCACGAAGCGCTCGGCGATCTCCCGGGAGTCAGCGTGCGTCGCAACTTTCGCCCGCTGCCGCGGCTCGATGCGCCCGAGCCGATTACCGTGCTGTATGCCGGTGTTGCGCGCCGATCGATCTGGGGAGAGGAAGAGCTGACCTTCTTCGAATCGCGGGTGAGCTCCGGCTCCCGCGCGATCTTTGCGTTCTTCCCCGCCGAGAAATCGCCGCAGGATGAAAGCGATCGGCAAACGCAGGAGGAGATGAAGAAAAACCGCGAACGCGCGGGCACGGAGAAAGCGGCCGACGAAAAAACGAAAGACCAAGCCGAGAAAAAGAAAAAGGAGGATGACGAGGACTCGGGCCTGACGTTCGACGAGGTCGCGAAGCGTTGGGAGGTCGCCTTCGATTACCTTCCGGCGCCGAAGGACAAGGCCTACAAACGCAAGGCGGTGCCAGCGACCGGAGTCGGCGCCGCGAAGGAACTCACCTGGCACAGCGGGCTCTTCTTCAAGGACCTCGGCCCCGAGTGGGTCACGCTCTATACGAGCGAAGAAAAGCCGGTGGTGATCGAGCGGAAATTCGGTGCGGGCTCGATCGTGCTCGCGGGCGATTCATTTTTCCTCAGCAACGAAGCGCTCCGCGCGGAACGGCAGCCAGCCTTGCTCGGCCACATCTTCTCC
>JANPIS010000323.1:0-3530 GCA_031425095.1 Chthoniobacteraceae bacterium | reverse complement strand
GCGACGATGAGCAGGCTCACGAGAATGAACAGGGGCAGTGCGAGCAGCCATGGCGATTCGGCCCACATCGGCGGCGGTGAGTGCATGAGCTTCATCCAAACGGCGAGGAAGAGCAGCCCCGTGAGGAGTTCCACGCCGAAGTAGCGGAACGAAATGCGAGCGCCGCAGTTGGCGCATTTTCCGCGCAGGAAGAGCCAGGAGAAGAGCGGCAGATTGTGGTGCCAGGGGATCTGGTACTTGCAGCTCGGGCAGAAGGATCGCTTCGGCTCGTTCACCTTCATATCCAGCGGGAGCCGGTAGATGCAGACATTGAGGAACGAGCCGATCGACGCGCCGAGGATGAAGGCAAAGGCGTTGAAGAGGAGCTCGTAGAGAGGCGGCACTGGTCGCGATGTGAGAGCACGCGTGGTGCCCGGGTCAATGTCTGAAACTGACAGACGGAGAGTTGGCGGAGCAGGATTCGTTTCTCCCCGGGAAATTCCATCGACGCCTTCGCGCACTCCCGTCACTGTCCCGACCGCGCATGAACGTGCTTTTCGTCGCGGACCTCCATTACGCGCTCCGGCAATTTGACTGGCTGATCGCGAACGCGCCGCAGTACGAAGTCGTCATCATCGGCGGTGATCTGCTGGATCTCGCGGGTGCGCTCGAGATCGACGTGCAGATCGTCGTCATCGAGAAATATCTCAACCGCCTGCGGCAATTGACCCGTCTCATCGTCAGCTCCGGCAATCATGATGGCGACAGCCGAAACGCGGCGGACGAATCCATCGCGCGCTGGCTGCTCGAGGTGAAGATGCCGCAGCTTTTTTCCGACGGTGATTCGATCGAGCTCGGAGATCACCTCATCACGGTCTGCCCGTGGTGGGACGGGCCCAGCAGCCGCGCCGAACTCGAGGCGCAACTGGCGGCCGATGCCCTGAAAGAAAAGCGGCGCTGGATCTGGGTGCATCATGCGCCGCCGGATGGGTCGCCGGTGGCGTGGACGGGCAAGAAATTCGCCGGTGACGAATTCCTGCTCGCCTGGATCCAGCAGTATCAGCCGGATCTCGTCCTGTGTGGCCACGTGCACAACGCGCCATTCTATGACGGCGGCTCGTGGATCGATCGCATCGGGAAGACGTGGGCGTTCAATCCCGGCCGGCAGCTCGGGCCACAGCCGACATGCGTGGCATTTGATCTCGAAAAGATGACCGCGGAGTGGATTGCGATCGATGGTCGCGCGAAGCGTGAACTCGCCGACGCTCCGCTTAACTGACCGCCACCTTGGGCTGGCGGTGCATCAGCGTCTCAAGAACATCGTCGACCATCCCGAGGTGGTCATGGCCTTCGTACTGCCGCTTCACGTCGATGAGGTACTTATTCAGCGCATCCAATCGGCGGGCGAGAAGCTCTCCAATGTGGAGTGCGGCGGCCGGTGAATTGGTGAGAAACGCACGGGGATCGTCGATCACGGCGAAGCGGCAAGCGCGGATCGCCCGCACGGTGGCGGTGTGCGCGGAATGGAGCAGCACGGACATTTCTCCGAAACAGGCGCCGGGCTGCGCGGCTTTGCCCACGCGCACGCCGTCGCGGAGGACTTCGACTTCGCCTTCCAGGAGCACGAGCAGCTTGCCGGTGTGTTGCCCTTGTTCGAGCAGGATGTCTCCGGGCTGGAAACTTTCGATGGGGTGATTGCGGACTAGATCGAGAAACGCGCTCATCGAGGAGAGTTCAGTAGCAGCGCCCCGGACTTGCGTAAATGAGGATTCCCGCAGCTTCAGCGATCGAGCGTCCAGGCAATGCTGTTGAGGAGCAGGCGGCGGAAGTCGGCGTTCGGAAAATCGTCGGGGTGGCCGAGCGACGTGTAGAAGATGCGCGCCGACTTCGGTCCGTAGAGTCGTGTCCAGGCGACAGGATCCGGAGCCTCGCCGACGATGGCGCCGATGAGCAGCGGCTTCGTGCCCTCGCCGAGCGGGCTCACCTTGTAGAGCGATCCGTGCCCGGCCAGCCGAGTCGCTGAGATGCCGCGGAGGATGGGGTGCGATTCCGCTCCAGGCGCGAGCGAGATGCGCGCGGTCTGGTTGCCCTTGTAGTGATTCGAGTAGCTTCCCCCGAGGACTTCGGGATCGAAATCCTGCCAGACCGCGCGGTTGGGATTTTCGAGCTTGTCCTTGTCGCGCAACGCAAAGGCGTGGCTCGCGGTGCGGATGCCGATGAGTGGCTTGCCCGCGGCAAGATGCGCACGGATGGCGTCGAGCTGCTCCGGCGGTGGAGTGCGTCGGCGGACGCTGACGAAGAGAAGATCGGCATCACGCAGCGCCAGGGTGAGCCCGGGAAAGTTGTTCTTATCCGCCGCGTCGGCCTGCACGACGGTAATGCGATAGCCAAGTGGCCGCAGGTCTTTTTCCGCAAACTCCGGGAGCGTCTCCCACGTGCGATACTCGTCTTCCCCGATCATGAAGACGATGCGCGCCGGTTCGACAGCGCGAAGCAGCGTCAGGCTGGCAAGGAGCAGGCACACGGAGAACAGGGCGCGGCGGAACATGGGAGGCGTAGGCTACTTCAGGGATTTGATGAAAAGGATGAGCGACTCGACCTGCGCGTCGGTCAGCACTCCGGCGTATTGCGGCATGCCGGCTTCGACCTTCTCGAAGCCCTTCACGACCTTCGTAGCCGGAGTGAGGATCGATTCCCGGAGATACGCTTCGTCGGCGACGACGCTCTTCGCTTGGGCGATCGGCCGTTCCTTGCCGAAGAGGCCCTTCCAGGTCGGGCCGATCTTCGGCTGCACGGAATCGTCTGTCCCGTGACAGGCCATGCAGCCCATCATTTTGTAAATGCGCTCGCCTTCCTCGATCGTCGCTGCCGCGGAGACGCGCGGCGCGGCGGCTCGCGGGGTGAGATCGACTTCGAGCGGACCGAAGCCCTCCGCGACGGGATCGAACTTCGCGAGTTCGTAGGGCGTGAAGTACGCCGTCTCGCCAAACTGCGGGCCATTCACGACGGCCAGCGACCAGCCAATTCGCATCTGCATCACCGGCTTTATCTCCGGCACGCCGACGAAAACGCTGCGGCCATCTTTCGAGAGATACGCGCTGCTCGGCACTGTCCAGTCCTGGCCCGGCGATCCGTCGGCTTTCAAATGCGGCGAGCCATACTGGTAGCTGCGGCGATAGTGCCAGCTCTCGAGGGAGTAGTTCGCCACGTCGGTCGCGGTGTTCGGATCGAGTGCGATGTCGAAGCGCAGGAGCACCCCTTTATCCATCGGCACCAACTCTCGCGGCACGGTGCTCGGTGCTCCGGTGTAGCGCAACCGCCCGAGGGCGCTCAGGCGCTTCGCGGTGGTGCCCCAGCCAGCGAGTTGAAAGCCCGCGACGTAGAGGCAACCGTCCGCCGGATTCACAGTTGCGTTCAGAGCCGGCACGTCGAAGTCGCGCAGGACGCTGACGACGGCCCCTTGCGGACGCGAGCCGCGCTCGTTGAGCAGCACGCGGAAAAGCTCGGGGCGATTGAAGCCGACGTGGATGAGCGCGTCGTTGAGCGGCCCG
>JANPIS010000322.1:0-2715 GCA_031425095.1 Chthoniobacteraceae bacterium | reverse complement strand
GCTGGCGATCATGAACTGGACGAGCGGCTGCGGGGTATAGACGACGCCGAGCACGTCGGCCTGCTTGACCGCGAAGCCCTGGAAGAACCGCTCATAGACGATGTTCAGGAACTTCTGCTTTTCGGTGAAGTCGGTGAAGGTGCCAGCGGCCTCCTCGATCGCGGCGTAGAATGGGTCGAGTGTCTTAAGGAAATCGTCGCGCTTGAAATGTTTGGCCGAGAGGGTGGCGATGACTTTCTCGATATCGGCGATGACGTTGCGCTCGCGGAAGTTTTCGATGTCAAAAATCTTGCGCAGGATGCGCTCGGTGAGGAGGTGCTGGACGAGCATTTCCTCGACGGCGGCTTCGGAAAGATTCGGGTTGAGGGAGGTGCGGCAGGTCGTGACGAAGCCGTCGAAGGCAGCTTTGTATTTCGGGTTTTCCTTGCGCGCCTTTTTCAGGATATCGGCGAGCCCTTTACCGAGTTGCGGGATGATCTCCTTGAAGTGCGCAACGGCTTTCTCCCACTGCGCGATGGCGCGCGGGGCGAACTCGAGGAAACGCCGGAGAATGGCGAGCAGCGTCTCGGGCTAGTCGAGCGGCCGGTCGTCCACCTTCTCGCCGTGCTGGTAGAGGATGGCTCTGCGCGGTTCCCAGAAGAGCGTATTCTCCAGCGGGTAGCCCTTCTCGATCTTGGCCCTCACTTCCTTGACGAGGTCGTCCTTGGAATCCTTGGCCTCCCAATCACCATGCCGCAGCCGGTAAAGGTCCATGAGCGTGCCATCGAGCTGAATCCGGCCTCCCTTGCCCTTCATCGAGTGCTCGGGCACGAGCTTCCAACCGAAGGGCTTGGCCGCCGCCTCGAGCAGCGTGGCAAACGCCGTCTTTACCGCCAGTTCATGCGTGGCACCGAGGGTCTGGAAGGCCGCGAGCGATTCGTAATAGGCGGCGACAGCCTTGTGCGACGACTTGAGGCACAGGCCAGGCATGGGGTGCGCGGGTGGGACGACATTCCGTCAGCTATGTGTACCGAAATCGTGACACCTCCTGTGGGACTTGATCCAGGGAACAGTGAGGTAATGAAGCGGCGCAGACAACAGGGGGTTCCAAGCTTGAAGCCTTCCCTTGGATCTCCTGAGCCGTCTGGGCCACGATGCGGAAGAGTTTGATGTCGCTCACTCGCGATGACGCTCTCCAACACCCCACTGCGGGTAAAGGGCAAAGCGCTCGGGAGTCGGTGTGCGTGGACAGGGCGCGCTCGGATTCGGCGGGGCTGGTTTCGCTCGACAGGGGCGTGTCGAGGCTCAGCCGGGGCACGAGGGGGAGGCCGGGGGCTGGGCGGGTGCAGCGGCGCGGGGTGGGCAGATTTCGACCGCTTGGGCGGGGTCGGAGGGGGTAACGGGATGGGTTCGGTCATGAACGAACGGTCGTTGTTCGAGGCTTTTTCAGCGCCGGCGCGCGCTGTCGGGGGGCGGGCGCCTGCTGCGGCATTCACGGCAAGGATGGTTCACGCGATGGGAGCGCCCGGCGGCGGTGGATGCCAGCGGGCGGGTGAGCCCTCCGGAACCGGGCGTCGTGGGCAAAATCGACAGACTTCAAGGCGCCTCGGTGCGAGGTGAAATTCGGGGCTGTGGGCGTTCGGGTCGGGGGGTTAACGTGCTGCATATGAAGTTCTCCCCTGCTCTGCTGCTCATCGCCGTGCTCACAGCTGGTGCGGCGCTGGCGGCGGCGCCGCCGACGGCTCCGCTGCGCGCGGGGGCGGCGACGAGTAACATCACGCCGCCGCTCGGGTCGAAGATCGTGGGTGGGTTTGTGCCCTTCCCGGCGACGGGGGTGCATGATGAACTGCACGCGCGCTGTCTGGTGCTCGACAATGGGACGACGAAGCTGGCGCTGGTGGTCTGCGATCTTCTGGGGCTGCATCGCAGCGTGAGCCTGGAGGCGCGGCGGTTGATCGAGGATGCGACGGGGATTCCGCCTTCGCACGTGGCGATCTCGGGGACGCACACGCACTCGGCGGCGAGTGCGCTGGGGGAGAATCGCTACACCTCGGAGCAGGAGCTGGATGAATATCAGCGCTTCGTGGCGGTACGGATCGCGGATGGGGTGCGGCGGGCGATCCATACGCTGCGGCCGGCGGAGATTGCCTTTGGCAAAGTGGACGTGCCGGAGCATGTGCACAATCGGCGCTGGGTGATGAAGGAAGGGACGGCGCCGCCGAATCCTTTTGGCAAGATCGACAAGGTGAAGATGAATCCGCCCTCCGATCCGGCGAACCTGGTGGAGCCGGCGGGGCCGATCGATCCGACGGTGTCCTTCATCGCGCTGCGCGAGCCGGGCGGGGCGCTGATCTCGGTCTACGCGGCGTATTCGCTGCACTATGTCGGCGGAGTCGGGAGCGGCGAGATCTCGGCGGATTACTACGGGATGTTTTGCACGGCGCTGACGAAGCTGGCGAAGGCGCAGGATCAGGAGCCGCCCTTTGTGCCGATGATGGCGAATGGGACGAGCGGCGATATCAACAACATCAATTTCCGCGGACCGCGCGTGTCGAAGCCGCCGTATGCGCAGATGCGCCATGTGGCGGAGGACGTGGCGGGGAAAGTGCACGCGGCGCTGGCGCAGGTGGAGTGGAAGGATCGCGCGGAACTCGATGCGCGCTTCCGCGAGCTCGAGCTCGCGTGGCGGACGATCGAGCCGGAGCGGCTGGAGTGGGCGGCGGAGACGCTGAAGCG
>JANPIS010000321.1:0-15829 GCA_031425095.1 Chthoniobacteraceae bacterium | reverse complement strand
TATGCCGGGTGATTCTCAAGCTACTGTCGTTCAGTCCTGCGCCATCTGCGGAGCGCGATTCCAGGTCTATGCCTCGGTGCGCGAAGCGCTCTGCCCGACCTGCGGTGCGACGAACCAGATCGGCGCCCGGCCGGTCCCGGCAGCACGCCCGGTGCAGGCCCGCATGCCGGCGGCGCGACCGCAGGCCCGCCCGCAGGTGCGACCGATCGTGGTGGTGCAGGAATCTTCGGCGCAGGGGTGGCTGGTGCTGCTGATGCTGGCGATCATGGTCGGCGGCGGCATCTCGGCGTTCATCTTCCGTGACCGCATCTGGCCGAAAGCGGAGAAGCCGCTGAAGGCGCCGGAGGAGGTGGTGACCATGCCGCCAGTGGACTTTGATCGCGAGTATCGGCTGGCGCGGATGAAGTTGCTCGACGGTGACAAGGAGACCGCGCTCCAGGCGGCGAAGAGCTTCCGCGAACTCGACGGACCGGCCATCGCGCAGCCGATGCGCAACTGGGTGACCTTCCACGCCGGCCTCGCCAATCTCATCGCCGGCAATGCCGACGGGGCGGAGGAACGGTTTCGCAAGCTCGGGGAGCGCGCGAGTTCGAAGGAAGCTTCGGATCCGAAACTGGCGGCATTTTTTGCGCGCAGCGCGGAGCTGGGCAGCACCAGTGATGCGGTTCCGGTTTCCGCGGGGGAAGGGCTCAACCGCAAGAACTACGAGGCCATGGGGCTGCTGCTCTACGGGTTGAAGAATTGGTCGCTCGGCAAGATCGAGGAAGCGACGGCGCTCCTTTCGGAATTCACCAAGGCGACGCCGGAGGGCGAAGACGAGTGGGTGGACGAATACAAGCCGCTCGCGGGTGGCCTCGTCTCCGATCGCGAGCAATGGCTCACCGCGAGCAAGGCGTATGCGGATTCCAAAGGTTCGCCGGACAAACTGACGGCCGCGCTGGACACCGTGCGCAGCGCCCGGCGTCAGTTGCAGAGCAAGCAATTCACGGCCGAAGTGACGAAGATGGAGACGGAACTTGCGGACGCGGTCGCCGCGCACGAAGCGGCGCAGGCGAAGATGCTCGCGGAGCGCGAAGCGGCGGAGGCGACCGGGATCGTGGAGCTGAAGACGAAGACGGATGCGCTGGCGAAGGAGTTTCGATTTGCGGAAGCGCTGGCCGCGGCGCAACAGGGGAAGTTCACGACGGAGAGGCGGCAGGCGGAGCATAAGCTCATTCAGAAGCGGATGGGTTCGCTGGTCCGCTTTCAACGCAATCTCGCCGCGGATCTCGCGCTCATCGGCTACCGCGAAGGGGTCACCCGCGCCGATGGGAAGATCGTGCCAGGCGACGTGCGCGCGGCCAACGAAGCGACCGTCGGCACGGTGCCGTGGAAGGAAGTCTCGGTGGATTGGCTGACCAAGGTTGCTTCCGGATTCATCGCGGCGACGTCGCGACTCGATTACAAATCAGACCGCCAATTTGATCTGGGAATTTTCCTCCTCCTCAACGGAAAAATGAAGGAAGCGGACGCGTGGATCACCAAGGCTGGGGACATCAAATACGAATACGTCGATGCCGCGATGGCGCTCTTCGAGCTACCGCCGGAGAAGACCAAAAAGTAGCCACGCGGCCTTGGCTCGCCGCTAGTCGGCGTCCGCGATCGCCCGATCGATTTCGGTGAAAAGCGCGCGAGCTTCGACGTCGTTCACTTTCCCGGAACGGTGTGCGACGATGCGCCCACTGCGGTCGATCACGTACACATTGGCGACCCCGGATTTCGCCGGGAACTGGCGAACGACCGGTCCCGCCCAGTCGAGCATCACGGAGTAGGTGAGCTTTTTCCCAAAAGCGCCCTGCACCATCGCCCGGAGTGGCTTCGGCACGGCGGACATGTCGGCCACGCCGTCGATGTCGATGCGTTTGCCGTAGCGATCGTGGATGCGCTGGATCCAGGGCTCGAGCTGTTCGGAGCCTTTCCAGTCGGCGAGCGTCATGAGGGTCACTTTCCGCTTCGGGAAACGATACTCGCGAGTCGCGCCGTGCTGATCGGAGAGCGTGAAGTCCACGATCTGCACGGGCTTTGCCGCACTCGCGCCGGGTGCGACGAGACAGAGAGTGAACGAGATCGCCTGAAGGAGGCGGAGTTTCATGCCGACTTCGGCGCGGTGTAGAGGCGGCCTTTCCACTCTGCGGGACGGCCTCGCAGCAGGCGGACGCACGCCTGCCACTGGATCGTCAGCAGCGCGAGAATCCCCAAAGGGTGGAGAAGAGCGCTGTCGAGCGGCTGGCGGAAATGCGCGGCAGCGATGAGACGCGGGAGATAGGCGGCCAGCGAGCCGGCGATCGCACAGCCCAGCGCGAGCGGTGAAAGTGTGGCGCCGAGCGCGGCCGCGCCGAGCAACAGCAGCGGCAGTATCTGACCGCCGAGCAGAAGGAAGGTCGCGGGTCCGATTACCCGCGGCGAGCCCATGGCCTCGTGCGCGCAGCGTCCGAGTCCCTGCCAGACATCGGCGTTCGTAAAATACATTCGGCACGTGGTGATCGGAGTCGCGTCAAAGAGATCGGTGGCGAAACCAGCGGCGCGAAAAACGCGCGGCAGCTTGGTGCCATCGTGGAGGGTTGAGCGAATCGCACGGTGCCCGCCGCAGGCTTCGTAGGCGTCACGCCGCGCGACGAAAAGCTGTCCGCAGCCCGCGCTGCACGCGGGATCGCGCGTGCGGCGCATGCGGTCAAGCGGGAGAAATCCGAGCATCACGAACTGAATCAGCGGAATGATCAGCCGCTCGGAAAAGGTGACGGTGACCTGGCGCGGGACGCCGCTGGCGAGTGCGGCTCCGCTGCTTTCCATGAAGGTCGCCATGCGCGCAATCGCGTCACTTTCCACCCACACATCCGCATCGAGAAACACGAGCAGGGGATGCCGAGCGTGCTGCGAGAGGGTGAAGCAGGCGTGCTGCTTTCCGCTCCAGCCGACGGGCAACGGCGTGCCGGTCTCCAGCCGCACGCGCGGGTCACTCTGCACAATTTCGCGCACGATCTCCGCCGTGCGATCGGTGGAACTGTCGTCGAGCACGATGACTTCCAACTCGACGCCGCGGCACGCCAGCACGGAGCGGACGCAACGTTCGATGCCCGCCTCTTCGTTGCGTGCGGGGATGAGCACGGAGCACGAGGGCAGTGGACTCGAGGGTTGGGGTGGGGGAGCGTAAAGGCGGAGATTCCGCAGAAAAAGGAGCGCTGGCAGCAGTGCGAGCGCGGCTCCGAGAATGGCGAGCGCGGTGATCACTTCGCGACCTCCGCGCGATGTCCCCGAGTGAACTCCTCGCCTATGCAGCGGGCCCGGAGCCAGCGCCAGCCGTCGTAGATCGGATTCACGCCGCGCGCGCCTTCCGCCAACGCCTGCCAGTCCGACGCTTCGCGCAGGCAGGCCCTGGCGCCGAGCGCGCCCTGCGCAGTCGCGAGCGCTTGCTCGAGGATCGGGGTCCAATCATCGGTCGCTGGCTGCTCCGTCGGGATGATCGGTTCGCCGAACGAGATCAGAATTTCCGGCTGTGGCTCGGTCCAGAAGGTGTAGTCGATCGCGAGCGGCAGGTAGGCAGCCTCGGGCTTCAGACGCGCGACGGCACCGAGTCCGGGGGCGAAGCGCAGCGGGCGTTCGCGGACATCAGCGAAGCGTCCCTGCGGAGTGAGCCACACCGCGTTGTGTGGCGAATCGAGCAGCGTGCAGGTCGTGCGGAGGAAGCCGCGAGCGTTGCGCTCGTTCACGCCGTAGAAGCCGAGGTGTTTGAAGAAGCGATAGCGGGCGAGATGATCGGCGGCGATCGGGGCGAAACACGTGCGCTGCGGAAAAAATGCATCGGCGACCAGCAGCGAGACGAGCGGATCCCACCACGCCGCGTGATTGAGATACACCACGAGAGGTCGACCGCTGACTCGGCCTGAAGCGCTCGCCAAAGCGTCTGCCGAACTCCGCAAGACACGCACCGCGTGGAACCGGCGGCGGATGTACCAACGACTGTAGTCCGTGAAACGCTTCGCAAACCACGGCGTGACCCGCGGCAGCTCCGACGCGCTCATCCCACGACCTCCTCCACGGCGACTTCTCGCTCCGGGCCTCGACCGGTTTTCCCAAAATCCTGATCCAGCGCATCCGCGGCGATCCATCCGGACATCAGCACCATCGGCATGCCGGGTCCAGGGTGCGCGGCGCCGCCGGCGAGGTAGAGCCCGCGCAGATCGGGACTGCGATTGCCGGGCTTGAAGGCTCCGAGAAATGTTCCGTGGCTCGCCAGCCCGTAGATCGCGCCATTCAGCACGTGATAGCGGTCGTGGATGTCCTGCGGCGTCAGCGTTTGCTCGAAGACAATGCGCGACTCGAGGTCCGGCATCTTTCCGGTGCGCTTGAGCTTGTCGAGGATGACGCGCCGATAGTCGGGCAGCATCTTTTTCCAGTCGTGATGCGGGCGCAGATACGGCGCGTGGACGAGGACGTAAAGGGCCTCGCCTCCGGCCGGCGCGGTGCCAAGCTCGGTGCAGGTCGTCGCTGCCAGGTAGCAGGTCGGATCGGGCGCGGGTTCGCCTTTTTTGTAGATCCACTCGAACTCCTCGTGCGGGTCGCGACTGAAGACGAAATCGTGATGGGCGAGGTGCTCGTAGCGTTTGTTGAGGCCGAGGTAGAGCACCACGCCGGAGCAGGCCGGCTCGTACTTCCGCCGCCGCTCGAAGGTCGCGCCGACTGCTCCATTAATGAGTTCGCGATGTGTGCGGACGGAGTCGCAGTTCGACACCACCGCGCTCAGCGCGATCTCTTCACCCGCGTCGGTGCGCACGCCTGTAATCTCACCGCCGTGCGAGACGATTTTCTCGATCTTCACGCCCGTGCGGAATTCGACGCCGAGTTCCGTTGCGAGCTTCGTCAGAGCCTCGGGCACGGCGCGCGTGCCGCCCATCGGATACCACACGCCTTCGTCCGTCTGCATGTGCGCGATGCCGCACAGGATTGCCGGCGAGCCATAGGGCGACGAACCGACGTATTGCGTGAAATGATCGATCATCTGCGCGACGCGCGGATCCGGCGTGAATGAGCGGACGGTGCTCGCGACGCTGCGACCCATGCGCATCGCCATGACGTCGCCGAGCATCTTCGGATCGAATGACGCCTTCCACTCGAACATGTCGCGGAGACCACCGATCGGTTTGTAGAAAAAGTGCCGCTGCGAGATGGCATCGAGGCGCTCGCTGTAGGCGATGAAGTCCCGGTAGCGCGCGCCGGAGTTGGTGCCTGGAGCAAATGCATCGAGCGTCTGCACCATCGCTTCGGGATTCTGCGCAAGATCGAGTGCCGAGCCGTCTTCGAAGAAGCAGCGCCACTGCGGATCGAGCCGCACGAGCTCCAGATAGTCTTCCAGTCGCGCGCCGGCTTCCGTGAAGATGCGCCGGAGCACGGAAGGGATCGTGACGATGGTCGGTCCCATGTCGAAGCGGAAGCCGCCGCCGCGGAGCTGTGCCGCCTTGCCGCCCAGCCAGTCGTTGCGTTCGAAGAGTGTGACTTTGTGGCCGCGTGCGGCGAGCACGCAGGCTGAGGAAAGGCCGGCGAGGCCTCCGCCGATGATGCCGATGGGTTTCATGAAGCGTGGTGCTTTCGATCTTTAGCTTTGCGCATGAGCGCGGCCCAGAGTTGCCGCAGGCCACCGAGACGTTCGCGGAGGCCAGCCCCGTGCACGGCATTGATGTAGCCGGAGAAAAGGCGCGCGTCATCCTCCCCGGGCTCGTCGAAGTGCGCGTACGACCCGCCGATGCGGGTGGAAACGACGTGCGGGAAGGTCATCTCGAGCAGCCCCTCCTCGCCGCGCGTGGAGCCGAAGCCGCTCGCCTTCACTCCGCCGAAGGGCATCCTCGGATCGGCGGTGGGCACGATGAGGTCATTGATCGTGACAAAGCCGGTCTTGAACTCCGCCGCAAGATCTTCCGCCGCGGCGATGTCGCGGGTGAAGATCGATGCGCCGAGGGCGAACGGCGTCGCTGCGAGCTGGCGCGCTTCGCTGGCATCACCGAAGCGCCGCAGCGGGATGGAGTTCACACCAGCGGCGGCGAGGCGCGTGCGCAGATCGGCAACGACTGCATCCGCGGCAAAAATCCGGCGCGGTGCGATGCAGGTTTCGCCGCCGTTGAGTTGCGTGCCGAAGCGCAGCGCGCGCACCACGAGGTCGAGGTCCGCGTCGGCCATCACGAAGACGGCATCCGCGCCGGACAGTTCCATCACCGAAGGCGTATTGCTCGCGGCGAGTTGCGCGAGCACGTCACGGCCGTTTTTCGAAGAGCCAGTGAAGACGACTTTGTCAACCCCGGCATCGATGGCTTCGCGCGCGGCGTCGGCTTCCGAGGAAAGCACGGTGAGCAGGCGCGGATCGAGCCCCGCTTCATACGCGAGGCTGCCAAACGCGTTTGCGACTTCGCGGGTCGACGGGGCGGGCTTGAGCAGCACGGCGTTGCCGGCAGCCAGGGCGTGCAACGTGTGGACGGCGGGCAGGAAGAGCGGGTAGTTGCCCGGTCCGATCACCAGCACCACGCCATGGGGCTGGCGATGGACGACGAAGGAAGTGCCAGCCAGCCAGAACGGGCGTCCTGCATTGCTGCTCGGCTTCGTCGCGAGCACGGTGTGGGCATTCTGCTCGAGCCAGCGGCAGGCTTCGGCGAGCGGCAGCACTTCGGAGACGAGCTTCTCAGCGACCGGTCGACCCGAGATCACCGCTGCGGCATGGGCAAACTGCTCGGCCGTCGCGGCGAGACCGTGGCGGATCTTGCGGATGATCTGCAGTCGCGCACCGATCGGCTGGCGCGCCCACTGCGCCTGCGCGGCACAGGCCTCGGCGATGTGCGCCGCGATGCCGGTTTCCCGTGAATCGTGCAGAGCATTCATCGCGTCTTCACACTGTCTCCAATTGCATGGAAGGAAACTCCGTTCTGCGCGCCGGCTCGGCGGGCTGCTGTGCGATGCCGAGATCGGCCAGGAGTAGGCGCGACGTGATGCGTGCGGACTCGAAGATTACCGGCAGCCCGCTGCCGGGGTGGGTCCCTCCGCCCACGAGATATACGCCATCGAGATCCTCAAAACGATTATGTGGCCGCAGGTGCAGCATTTGATCGAGGCTGTGGGCAAGGTTGAAGGTTGCGCCGAGATGGATCTGATACTGCCGATCCCAGTCGTCCGGCGTGACCACCTTCTCGAATCGAATGCGTCCCTCGATGTTTTTGAACCCTGCCTTTTCAATCTGCCGCAGCATCAGCGCGCGATAGCGTCCGCGCTCGCGGCTCCAATCCACGTTCGGATGCTGATGCGTCACGGGCGCCAGGATGTAGAGCGCGCTTTGACCACGCGGTGCGAGCGTCGAGTCGGTGACGCACGCGTTTTGCACGTAGAAGGAGGGATCGTCCGAGAGCACGTGCCGGTTCTCGATTTCATCGAGATTCTTCACATAGTCTTCCGAGATGTGAATCGTGTGATGCGGCAGATCGAAGGTGCCCTCGACGCCGAGATACATCATGAAGGTCGAGCATGAGAATTTTTTCCGGCTGATCTTGCGATCGGTCCATCGGCTGCGAAGCCGATCGGGCACGAGATTCTTCATCGCGCGGGCAAAGTCGGCATTGACCACCACGGCTTGCGCTCGCTCCTCGCCCGCAGCCGTGCGGACGCCGGTGGCGCATCTGCCGGTGAAAAGGATTTCTTGCACGGGTTCGTTGAGCCGGATCTCGACCCCGAGTCGCTCTGCTACGCGAGCCATCGCCGCCGTCACCGCTCCAGTGCCCCCGATCGGATGGAATACTCCGTATTCATATTCCAGAAAGGAAAGGATCGAGAAGAGGCTCGGGCAGCGAAACGGCGACATGCCGAGGTATTTCGATTGGAAGGAGAAGGCCAGGCGCACGCGCGGATCGCGGAAGAAGCGCTGGAGGTAGGTGTCCACCGATTGGTGCGGGCGCAGCATCGGCAGGAGTCGAAGGAGCCGCACGTTGACGATGTCGCGCCAGCTCATGAAGGCCGATTCGAGGCTCGGCATCATGCGTCCAAGCTTGTCGCGATTCTCGGTGAGGAAGCGTCGGAATCCGGGGGCGTCGGCCGGAGACAATGCCGCGATCGCCTTCTCCATCCGCTCAATGTCCGGCGTGGCGAGCATTTCGCCGCCCTGCCCAAACATAATGCGGTACTGCGGATCGAGGCGCACCATCTCGACTTCGCGGCGGAGGCTGGTGCCCGCAGTGGCGAAGATCTCGTCGAGCACACGCGGGTAGAGAAAGAAGGTGGGGCCGAGGTCAAACTTGAAACCGTCTGCCTCAATACAGGAACTGCGACCGCCGACGGTGGGCTGACGTTCGAGCACTTTGACCTTCACCCCAGCGCTGGCAAGGAGGATGGCCGAAGCAAGTCCGCCGGGTCCGGCGCCGATGACAATGACAGATGGCTGCATGGGAAAGGTGCGTTAGGTTCGTCTCGCCCGGCACTTCGGACGCTTTCCAAATCCGGGTTTCGCCGTCCATCGCCGGTGGCGTTGTCGCCGAAGAAGATTGCAGCTAAGGGTGTTGCCCATGAAGAAGTTTTCGATCCGATGGTCCGCGAATCCAGGAGTCGCTGCGATCCACTGTCTATGAGTACGCTGCTGGATTTCTTTTCCAAGCCCGATGTGCTGGCGCTGGGGTCTTCGGCGCCAACGGCCGAAGCGCTCGATCAGGATGGCGCGCGGGTTTCTTTGCAGGATGCTTATCGCCAGGGGCCGGTGCTGCTTTTCTTCTACCTCCGCGCCGGGACACCCGTATGCACGATGCACGCGTGCCGGTATCGGGACAACTTCGACGCTTTCCGCGAACCCGGCCTGCAAATCTTCGGCGTAAGTAGCGATCCACCGGAGCGGCTCAAAGCCTTCCGTGAAAATCGCCACCTGCCGTATCGACTCCTCGCCGACGCGGACGGAGCGATCGCGAAAGCGTTTCGCGTGAGGTCCTTTTTTGGCTTTCCGGAGCGACGCGCGTTCCTCGTCCGAGATGGGCTGCTGGTCTGGCAGGGACGGGCCGGGGATGTGAAGAGCGTTCCGGTTCCGTGAGCGAAAGACAGGATTGAAAGCGGCCAATGCCGATGCCGTTAAAGCCGCCGCATCCTCCGATATGGTGCACTCGCCGCGACTCGAACGCGGAACCTTCTGATCCGTAGTCAGATGCTCTATCCAATTGAGCTACGAGTGCTTCCCGATTTTGAAATCGCGAGGCGGGATGCAATCACCGATTGGGGAACGTGGCAACAACTTCGTGCCGGAAAATCATCCGGGACGGCGTCGGGGCGCTCATTTTCCGAGTGCGTGCCTTTTTTCCCGCGGAGGTTGACACGCTTCGGACGGTGCATTACCAACGACGCCCCGCACGAACCGGGCGACAACCTTTTTTCCCATGGCCACCACTGAAATCATCCTCACCGAAAAGATCGAGCATCTCGGCGCCGAAGCCGACATCGTGAAGGTCAAGCGCGGTTACGCTCGCAACTTTCTCGTGCCCCAGGGCAAGGCGCTCGAGGTGACGGCTGGATCGCTCAAGCGTATCAACAATCTCAAAGCCAAGCGCGCGGAGCGCGAAGCGAAGGAGCTGAATGAAGCGGACGAACTCGCGCGCCGGATCAACAAGCTCAAGATCACCATTGAACTCGAGACCGGCGAAACCGGCAAGGCGTTCGGCTCTGTCACTGCCGCGGATCTTGCCGAGCGGATCAAGAAGGAACTCGGCGGGAGCACCCAGATCGATCGTCATCGCATTCATCTCGATCGTCCGATCAAGGACACCGGCGAACATGAAATCACGATCAAGCTCCATCACGACGTGACGGCGAAGCTGAACGTGACCGTGAAGGCGAAGGGTACTGAAGCGGCTGCCGATGCGAAGTCGGAAGAAGCCGAGGAGAAGGGTTTCAAAGCCCGCCCGAAGGCCAAACACTCGAAGTAATTCACAGCCGCGGCCGGGTCGCGGAAAATACTGATGCCAGACGAGGCTCCTCCCATGAGCGGCAAGGGGAAGTCCGCGCGGAAAGCGGGAGATCGTGGAGCAGGGGACCTGCAGCAGAAGGTCACTTATCTGCCAGATATTCACAGGTTGCTCCCACAGGCAGTCGAGGCGGAGCAGGGAGTGCTTGCGTCGTTCCTGCTCGCTCCGCGTGAGGTGGGCTCGATGTGCGGTGAGCGGCTAATTCGTCCGGAGCACTTTCACATCCCCGCGCATGCTGCCGTCTTCGCGGAGTTGCACGAGATGTGGGATAAGAACATCCCGATCGACTTCATCACGCTCTGCCAGCGTCTGCGGGACCGGGGGCAACTCGAGGCCATCGGTGGTGCGCCATTCGTCACGCATCTCTTCACCTTCCTGCCCACGGCGGCGAATGCCAGCCACTACCTCGACACGGTGCAGGAGAAGCACACGTTGCGCGCGATCATCCGCGTCTGCACCGAACATGCGGCCCGCTCCTACGATCCTCAGCAGGATGTCGCCATCCTGCTCGACGACGTGGAGAAAGAGATCTTCGAGATTGCGAAGGATCGCTACCGCGAAAAGGCGGCGGACATGCGCGATCAGGTGATGGAGGCGATCCATTCGATCGAGGCGCTCTACGCAAATCGCGGCCAGGCGGCGGAGTTTTCGACCGGCTTCACGAAGTTCGACGAGATGACGCAGGGCCTGCACCGCGGGGAAATGGTGGTCATTGCGGCCCGGCCTTCGATGGGCAAGACGGCCTTTGCGATGAATATCGCGGAGCATCTCGCGGTGGATAAGAAGAAGCCCGTCGCCGTCTTCAGTCTGGAAATGCCGACGCAGCAGCTCGTGCAACGTCTGCTCTGTTCACGCGCGCAGGTGAACTTGAAGAAGGTGCGCGATGGATTCCTGAGCGAGCGTGATTTTCCAGCGCTGATGTCCGCGGCTGGCAAGCTCGCGGAGAGCAAAATGTTCATCGATGACACGCCAGGCTTGAGCATCCTCGAGCTGCGCGCGAAAGGCCGCCGTCTCAAGGCCCAGCACGACATCGAGGCGATCTTCATCGACTACCTTCAGCTCCTCCGTTCGACGTCCCGCCGAGCACAGGACAATCGGCAGCTCGAAATTGCCGAGATTTCCAGTGGACTGAAGGCGCTCGCGAAGGAGCTCAACATTCCCATCGTCGTGCTCGCACAGCTCAATCGTAATCCCGAGCAACGCAGTGGCGACGCGAAGGGCCGCCCACGACTGAGTGATCTCCGTGAGTCCGGCAGCATCGAGCAGGATGCGGATCTCGTCGGTCTGCTGGTGCGCGAGGAGTACTACGCCGATACCGAAGACGACAAGGAACAGGCCGCGGGTAAAGCGACGCTGATCATCGCCAAGCAACGCAACGGCCCAGTCGGCGATGTGCCGCTTACGTTCCGAAAGGAATTCACGCGCTTCGAAAACGCAGCCTACGAGGTGGAAGTCGCGGAGTAGGTTGCGCGACTGAGAAGCGGTCCGCCGGGCTGGCGAGCTACTTCAGCTTCTGCCGCAGGTGGTGCAGGGTGACCGCGCCGGTTTTCTGCAGGCTCCCCGGTGCGATCCGCTCGAGGGTGTCGTCGGCGGTATGCCAGTAGAGGTAGTTGAAGTCGATCAGGTCGATCGCCGGGATGCGCGCGATGGTCTGCAAGGGCACGTGATCGTCGTAGATGTTCACGTTGTGATAGCCGAAAAAGCTCTTCAGTCCGAGCGTCTCGGCGGACTTGAGAATCTCCTGCGCGAGCGTTGCGGGCGAGTCGGGGGACAAGGTGATGCCGAAGTCGGCGTCGCCGATCATGTCCCACAGGATCGCAAACTTGAACTGCCCGGCACGCCCCGCCTCGCGCAGTTTCGCGGCGTAGTGGCGGCTGCCGTAGAGGCCGTCCTGAGCGGTGTATTGCACGACCGCTTCCTCACCGTCGAAAAAGACGAGTTCGATCTGCGCGGCGAGAGCGGGATCGAGAGCGAGGACGCGGGCGAGTTCGATGAGCGCGCCGGTGCTCGATGCGCCGTCGCTCGCGCCGACGAACTGAATCGTGCTGAAGCGCTTGGTGTCATAGTGGGAGCAAACGATCGCGCGCTGCGTGGCACTCGAGGCCGGTTTTTTACCGTCGGCGGAAAAGCGGCCAATGAGATTCACGAACTGGATCGCACCGCGCGGGGTGTCGTCGGTGAACGCCTGCCGTTCCACCTGCCAGCCTGAGCGCCCGAGGCCTTCCTCGGTCAGCAACCGCGCCTTTTCGAGCTCGGGTGAGCCGGATGGACGCGGCCCGACGGCCACCTGCTTCCGCACCTCTTCAAACGCTTTTTCACCTGAGAACTCTTTCCAGATTTCCTCTGGTCCCGCTGATGCGGCCCTCGCGGGTGAGCTTGCTGTCGGCGCCGTGCCGGTCGTGGAATCCGGCGGATGAAGGGGTTGGGAGACCGGCTTCTTTTTGCATCCGGCGACAAACACGGCGGAGCAGCAGAGCGCGGTGAAGATCCGAAATGCGCACGATCCCACTAGCCATCGTGGCAGGAGGGCGCGCGTGGTGGGCGAGCGGCGAGCGGGGGGCGTGGAAGACTGGGGCAGCTCCACTTTCAGCTCTGCTCGGGTTGGAGGCCGAGGAGGCCGAGGAGCCGCTGCAGATCATCGTTGCCGTAGTACTCGATTTCGATGCGGCCGCGCTTCTCGCTGTGATGCACGGCGACGTGGGTGGCGAGATGGGTGCGAAGCCGGTTCTGCAGGTGCTGGATGGCGGGTGCGAGCGAAGGGGTTCCGTTCTGACCGCGTGTTGGCTTGGTCGCGCCATTTTGCGTGAAGTGCTCCGTCACGAGCCGCTCGGCCGCACGCACAGTCAGCGAACCGCGGATGATTTGCTCGGCGAGCAGGCGTTGCTCTTCCTGCGACTTCAGCGAGAGCAGCACCTTCGCATGCCCGACGCTGATCCGTTCCTGCGTGAGCCAGCTCTGCACCTCGGGGTGGAGATCGAGCAGGCGCATGCTGTTCGCGACGGCCGCCCGGCTCTTGCCGACTTTCTGCGCGATGTCCTCCTGCCGGAGATTGAACTCCCGCGCGAGCCGCGTGAAGGCGTTCGCTTCCTCGATCGGGTTGAGATCTTCCCGTTGAAGATTCTCGATCAGCGCCAGCTCGAGCACGTCCTGGTCGGACGCCTCGCGAAGGATGACGGGAACTTCCACGAGGCCGACGCGCTGGGCGGCGCGCCAACGGCGTTCGCCCGCGATGAGTTCGTAGCGTTCCTGCCGGCGACGAACGATGAGCGGCTGGATGATGCCGTGCTGGTGGATGGAATCGACAAGCTCCTGGAGTTGCTCGTCGTGAAAGACGGTGCGGGGTTGGAACGGACTGGAGGAGACCTGCCCGATCGGAACGCTCTGCACGCGCTCACCCTGCTCGGCCACCGGCGTGGGCGAGGTGATCGGGGAAGCCGGACGGGAGCTGATCAATGCTCCGAGCCCTTTGCCGAGTGCTTTTGCCATAATTCAAGCGAGGCTGAGCACGCGACGGCGAAATGCCAAACGCGAAATATGATCGCTTACACCGCGACCTCGAAGGCGTGCATGTTGAAGCTCGGATTCGTCGGGAAGGTGCCGAGCGTCTGGCCCAGCGGATACGCTCCATTTACGCCGGCGAAGGTGTCCGTGCCGGCACCGGCGATGAGCGGGATGTTGGTGACGCCGCCGACTCTCAGGACTCCGATGAATTGTGCGCCGATGCCGTTCCGAACGGCGGAGCCGGTGCTGTCGCCGAGCACGCGTCCCCCGATCACGATGGTGGCGATCTTCGAGATTCTGGCGGCCGAGTCAGTCGCGCCGACGGTGTTGATCTTCGTGTCTGCGGCGTCGCCGAAGAAGCCGTCGCCGCCCGTGGAGAGGCCGGCGATGATGTCGCTCGCGATCCAATTGCCGCCGACTCCGATCGAGCCAATCTGGGCATCGGCGTTCACGGCCTTGCCGAAAATGGAGCCGGATGTGTCTGGGGAGTAGCCGGCGAGAATTTCGGCCTGGAAGCCGCGGCCGAGGATGGAGATCGCGCGAATCGCAAGGTCGGTGGTCCCAGTGGGCGTGGGCTGCCCGACTGCGCTGATGATCACGGGATGCGTGGCGGTGCCCTCGAGGCTGCCCTTCACGATGAGGGTGCCGATGTCCTTGTGGGCACGAATGGCGCCGCTATTCGAGAGCGTTCCAGCGTCGGAGCCGGCGAAGATGGTGCCGCCGATGGATACGGCTCCGAGGCGGTCGGCCTCGATGTAAGCGCTGCCATTAGTGTCGCCGCCCGATCGGGAACTCCCACCGAACATGCCGCCTTTGATCGTGAGGCTGGTGATTGTTCCCAACGAACGGATGGTGCCCGAGTCGAAGAGGCTCCCGCCGTTATCCGAGCCGCCGATGAGCGAGCCGCCGAGCGCCATGGCGCCGATCTGGCCGGCGAGGACGTAGCCGGTTTCGCTGTTCGTAAAGCCGGACTGCGCGTTGCCTCCCTCGATGTTTCCGCCGACCACGGCCGTCGTCAGCTTTCCACCGACAAAGATCGTGCCGGCCTTTTCGCTGCTCACCCCGAGGAGTGATCCGCCGAGGAGCGAGCCTCCGATGCGGAGAGTGGTGAGATTGTTTGCCACCTCCACGCGCCCGCTGGCCTCGCCGAGCCCGCCGATCACCGAGCCGTCGATCGTCACGGTTCCAATCGCGTCTGCGGAAATGACGCCCGAACCTTCGCCGTCGCTGCCGACGACGTCGCCGCCCACGGTGATTTTGGAGATAAAGCTGGAGGTCGAGACCAGCCCGCTGTCCACGCCGCCCCCGCCGTAGATGCTGCCGCCGACCGTGAGCGTGCCGATCCGCGCCGCGGTGAGGCTGCCCGCGGCTGCGCCGCCCCCGCCGAGGAGATCGCCGCCGATGTACGCGGCGGTGATCGTGCCGGCGACATCGATGGAGCCCGAGTCCGCGGCCGCGCCGCCGAAGATCGATCCTCCGACATACAGCGACGCGAGCGAGCCGTCCGTGATCCGCACTTCTGCGTTCGAGATATCGCCGATGACGCGGATCGAGCCGACGGAGCCTTTGATGTTGCTCTTCAGATCTGTCGCGCCGGACGTGAGCCCGTCTCCACCCAGGGACAGGACAGTGAGGGCCTTGATGCTACCATCGGTCAAAATGTTGTCGCCCGCATCGATCGCGCCGACATCGCCCCGCACGACCACGGCTCCGAGATCGATTCCGGTTGCGTCGATGTGACCGACGCTGACCGTGCCATCGCCGCCGGCGGTAGGCCCCGTGGCCACTGGGACGGCAACGATGGAAAGGCTCGCGCCGTCGAACTGGGCGAAGAACGAGAGATCGAGCAACTCGAGTTGTTCGCGCCCGGCGATCCCAGTCGCCGACGGACCGAAGGTCCAGGTGGTCTGCCCCGGGGTATTTGGGTTCTCGAAGGTACCCTTGGAGATGGTGACGGTCACCTTGTCACCGTCGCCGTCGAAGTAGGTCACGGTCCTCGCATTCACGAGGGTGGCGGGAGCGATGCGGGACTCGAGGGGTTCGATGTGGGATGCAGTGTTCATGGTTGGATTCATTTTGGATCAAAAAAGCGGCCGCCTTCGAGCACACCTTTGCGCCCCTGCAGTTCGTTCTTCGGGCCGACGAGCGTGTAGGGCCCCTGATGCGCGACGATGTAGCCGTCGTAAGTCTCGAAGGTGATCGACTGCGGCGTGCAGGAATGGAGCTTCACCACATCCGTGTAGTCGATGGCGCGGTTGCTCCCCTGGATGTGGAGGAGCACGCGGAAGAGGTGGGAGGCCGCGGGCTTCGGACCCTGGAGATCC
>JANPIS010000320.1:0-5319 GCA_031425095.1 Chthoniobacteraceae bacterium | reverse complement strand
ATCCGCACCGACGACTCCGCCTGCGCGTCCGCCGGTGCCTTTCCAGGCAGGACGATCGTCAGGTTCACTGCGTCCGACTGCGCCATCACTTCGGTGTGCGATTCACGATCGATCCGCTGGAGCACCCGCGCCTCGAGGGTGATGAGTTCGGCATCCGTTCCGTTCGCGAGTTCCTTGGGGGTGACGCGCAGAGGAGCAGGCGCATCGAGCGACCCGACCACCCGGCACATCGCATCCGAGAGGTGCATGCTGAAAACTCCCATCTCGGCGAATCCGAGCGCTTCGACGACATCGCCCGCTTTCACCTCCTCGGCATCCGTCCGCACAAACACGCTCCGCTCCCCATCGCGAATGAACAGTCCGCCGGCAATCGGCGCACTGAGCGCGACGCCGCGGATCTTCACGCGATGCCCGCCCGCCGCGTCCGTCCGCAGGCCGGCGATCGGCGCGATCGGCGCGGCAAATGGATCCGCCGCCGGCGGCTGCAGGATTTCGATATCCCCGATGCCTCCCAGGCGCACGTAGGGCGCGACGAGTTGCCGGCGATCATTGATGTCGCCCGCAGCGAGTCCTCCCACGCGAACCTCGGCGTCCACCAGCGCGCCCAAGTGCGGCGGGAATTCATCGATGCGCAACTCGACGGTCTTGCCCGCGACGTTCACGACCAGCGTGGCCGCACTCTCGCCCTCCCGGCGCAACGACCGGATGACACCGCTCATCGTTACCCAGTGATAATGAAACCGCCCCGACGCGAGTTCATCGGGTGTCACCTCCCGCGCGTTCACCTCGGCCTCCGCCCCCATTCGCTCGATGCGCGAGGGCTTGATGCCCCCGATGATCAGCCCGGTATGCGTCTCGCCTTCCACCCGGAGGCGCTCGCCGCGGTTCACTCTCGGGTTCTCCTTTGCCGCGCGGATGAATGTCGCGCCGGTCTCATCCCGCAGGAAAATCGTGAGGGTCGGATCCTGAAAGGTCACAGTCGCATCCAGCGCCACGCGAGCGGGCGTCCCGTCCTTGGGAGTGACGTGCCCGGCGATCGCTTGCGCCGTGCGCAGCTCCTGGGCAAGAGCCTCGCCCTTTCCAAACGCGAGCCAGCCCGCCAGCGCGCAGAGCAGCAGCATGGGCAGGAGACGTGGCCGATTCATCGGAAGCACCAAAGCACAACGCTCCAGCGCTGGGCAGTGCGAAGCGCTCGACCGCCCTTGCGCCGTTTCAACGCCGAGGCCTATTAGTCACCAATGCCCGCACCGCTCCCTACCTTGCGACTGAATGGCATCTGGAACTCGCTCTTCGAGGAGGCTCAGCACTCGCAACTCGCAGCAGTCCTGCCTGCGTACATCGGCGCACGACGATGGTTCGGCGGCAAAGCCCGCGCGCGACGAGGCATCACGATCGCGGACGCAATTCCCATCCCAACCGGAGCCGGGCCCACTTTTCTCCTCCTCGTCAAAGTCGAATACCTCGACGAGGACACTGAGACGTATGTGCTTCCACTGGCCTTTGCCGCCGGAGCGGAGGCCGACCGCCTCGAGGCCGATTCACCCGCGCTCGCCGTTGCGCGGACCGACGGGGCAGGGGAGGAAATGCGTGGTGTCCTCTATGACGCCACGGGGAGCGCCGATTTCGCCAAGGCGCTCCTCGATGCCATCGTCCAAAGGCGCACCTTCGAACACGGTGAATCCCGCATCGAATGCGCGCCGACTTCCGCGCTCGAGCAGCTCGGCATTCACGCGGACACAAAGCTGGTGCCGAAACTCTCGGCCGCCGAGCACAGCAACAGCGCGATCCGTTTCGGCGACCGGTTGTTGCTGAAGATTTTTCGGCGCCCTGAAAGCGGCATCAATCCCGACATCGAGCTTGGCCTTTCCCTCACCAGCATCCCCTTCCGAAACGCGCCACCGCTCGCTGGGACGATCGAGTATCAGACACGAAGCGGGGAACCGCGCGCGCTCGCCGTGCTTTACGGCTTCGTGCCCGGCGCCATCGATGGCTGGGAATTGTCGATCGAGGCCCTCAAGCAGTTTTTCGCGCGCGTCCCAAGTGAGCTCGCCCCATCCGGCGAAGCTCCGACGGCGCGGCTCGACGGCACCATTCAGATCCCGCCGCTTGGGACAGAATCGCTGCTCGGCACCTATCTCGAGTCGGCTCGCCTCCTCGGCCGGCGCACCGCGGAGATGCATCTCGCGCTTGCCGCCAATCGAAGGAATCCCGACCTGGCACCCGAACCATTCACGCCTGCGTATCAGCGCGGGTTGAGCGAATCGATGTGCCGGCTCGCACGGCAGAACCTGTCGCTTCTCAAGTCCGGACTCGGGACGCTCACCGGCGAAGCGCGTGAATTGGGCGAATCGGTCCTCGATGCGGAAGCTGCGATCATCGAGCGGTTCCGCCGCATCGCGGAGACGCCGTTGACTGGCTTGCGCATCCGGATTCACGGGGACTTTCACCTCGGGCAGACGCTCTACACGGGACGCGATTTCTTCATCGTCGATTTCGAAGGGGAGCCCGCCGTGCCGTTGAGCGAGCGTCGGATGAAGCGAACGCCATTCGAGGATGTCGCGGGTTTGCTGCGGTCGTTCAACTATGCGGCGAATGCGGCATTGCGCAGCGAGATTGAGCACGGCGCGATTTCCCCCGCGAGTGGGCCGCGCTTCATCCCGTGGGCGGAGCGTTGGAGGCAATGGATCAGCACCGTCTGCCTGGAATCCTACCTCGCCCAGCCCGGCATCGCGGAGATTCTGCCCGCGAGCATCGCCGAGCGCGCGGTGCTGCTTGAGACGCACCTTCTCCGCAAGGCCGTGTACGAACTCGGCTACGAAGTGAACAACCGCCCCGACTGGCTGCCAATCCCGTGCCGTGGGATCCTGAACCTTCTCCGCGACGGCGTGGCTGGGACGTGAGCGGAATCTGGGCATCCACTCCGGCTCGCTCTTCTCCCGCTTGCCCTCGCAAGTTCGATTCCCTACGACCGTTGCCATGCATACCTCCCGTCGTTCCTTCCTCCGCGAACTCGCCCTCGGCGTCACCGTTGCCCCCTGGGTCACCCGCGGGCTGATCGCGCAGTCGCCAAATTCCGTCATCCATCACGCCAGCTTTGGCTGCGCTGGCATGGCGATGTCGGATGTCGGTTCCATCTCAAAACACGCCGCGGTGAAAATCGTCGCCGGCTGCGATGTGGACAAAAAGCGCACGGTCGAGTTCCGGAAGAGATTCCCCGACGCCCGCATCTACTCCGACTTCCGCGAACTGCTGGAAAAAGAAAAGGATCTCCAGACCGTGAACGTCTCCACGCCCGACCACATGCACGCGCCCATCGGCGTGAGCGCGCTGAATCGCGGCCTGCACGTGTACGGCCAGAAGCCGCTCGCGCACGACATCTACGAGGTCCGCCGCATGACCGAGATCGCCCGCGAAAAGAAGCGCGTCACGCAGATGGGCATCCAGATTCACAGCGGCTCCGAGTACCGCACCGCGTGCCAGGCCGTCCAGAGCGGCGTCATCGGCAAAGTGACGGAAGTCCACACGTGGAGCAGCAAGAAGTGGGGCGACAATGACGCCATGCCGACGCAGATCGATCCCGTTCCCGAAGGCCTGAACTGGGATTTGTGGCTCGGGGTCGCCGCGGAGCGCCCGTTCATTGGCGAAGTCACCGTGCCCGGCAAGGACGGCAAGCCGCAGAAGCGCGGCGGATTCTACCACCCGGGCAACTGGCGCAAGCGGCTCGACTTCGGCACCGGCACCTTCGGCGACATGGGCTGCCATATTTACGATCCCGTCTTCAAAGCGCTCGCCCTCACCGCGCCGCTCAGCGTCCGCAGCGGCGGCGCGCAGCCGAACGAGCACTCGTGGGCGACCGACGCGATCATTGAATACCTCTTCCCCGGCACCGCCCACACCGAGGGCGAAACCGTCCGCGTCGTGTGGTACGACGGTGACCAACGCCCGCCGCAATCCGTGCAGGACGCCGCGCAGATCGTCAAAGGCGACAAGAAGCTGGGCCTCCCCGACCAGGGCAGCATCTTCCTCGGCACACGCGGCATCATGATTCTCCCGCACGTGCAGCAGCCCCGCTTTGTGGGAAAGGAAGTGGAGGGGATCAAGTTTCAGCCCATCGGTGGCGAAAGTCACTGGCAGCAGTTCATCGAGACTGCGCTCGGCAACCGCGCGAAGACCGACGCAAACTGGGACTTTGCCGGCCCGCTCACCGAAGCCGTTCTCCTCGGCAGCGTCGCGACGCGCTTCCCGAAACAGACCCTCGCCTGGGATGCCGCCGCGCTGAAATTCACCAACGCCGACGCCGCAAATGCATTTGTGAAGCGCAGCTACCGCAAAGGCCGCGAGGTCGCGGGGCTGTAGGGCTTGCCGCCGACGCGCGCTGTTACTTTCCCGGCAGTCGCGCGAGCAGCGCACCGAGTTTTTCAAGCCCCGGGATTTGGGTGAGCACTTCACTGAGCAAGACGACTGCGGCTGGGATGTGGACGAGGAAATGGTCGCGCCCATCATTGTGGCCGAGTTTGCCGTAGGCACCGAGGGCTTGCATCAGGCGCTGCATGCCGCAGAGGGCGTGAAGGGAGCGGAAGTGCGCGACATTCTCCACCTCTGCGACGGTGAGGTAGTGCGCAAAGAGGATGTCGCGTTCGGTGGCAGGGAGGCTCACGTAGGGATCGAGCAGGAGCGAGGCGAGGTCGTATTGCGCGAGGCCGGGGCGGAGGCCCTGGAAATCAATGAAGGCAGGCTGGCCATCGCGGATCATCACATTCTGGCTCTGGAAATCCCGATGCACGAGGCAGCGTGGCTCGGCAGCGAGTTGCGCGGCGATCTCGCGCAACCGCGCGTGATCCACGTGCGTGGCGATGTCGCTTTGGCTCATGCCGAAATGCCGGCCGAGGCAGTGCTCGATGAAGTATTCCTGCTCCCAACGGTAGAGCAACTCGTCGAACGGCGGCTGAAGCGGCGGGCAGCCATCGACAAGGTGGGCGCGCGAGTGGAGCAGTGCGATCTGGTCGAGCGTCAGTTCGTACAGCCGGCGGCGTTCGGGCCACGGAGCGTTGCGGAAAGAGAACAGGTCGTCGCTGCCCACGTCCTCCATTACGAGAATGCCTTCGCGTGGATCGTGGAGGAAAACCTGCGGCACCCGGACGCCGACCTTCGAGAGAAAGGATGCAATGTCCGCATACCCGGCATTGTCGGCGCGCTCGGTCGTGTAGCGGACGAGAATGCACGAGCCGTCTGCGGTGCGGGTGCGCCAAAACTTGCGACCGGAGCCGCCTTTCTCGATGGGTTCGACTGAGATGGACATTGAGGGCGACCTTGAACCAC
>JANPIS010000319.1:0-7295 GCA_031425095.1 Chthoniobacteraceae bacterium | reverse complement strand
TCACTTCTTCAGCGATTCCATCCACGCTAGTAGGTTGGCCAGTTCGGCGGGTGCGAAGGAGTTCATGAGGCCTTCGGGCATCATCGAGATGTCGCGATGGCCGCGCTCGGTGATGTCGGCTTTCTCCACCAGCACGGTCTGCCCGGCGATATTGCGCAGGTCGAGATTGTCGCCGCCTTCACGCGTCACGAAGCCTTCGAGCTGCTCGCCTTTCTTCGTCTTGATCCAGGTGCTCTCGAAGCCCTGCGCGAGCTTCGCATTCGGTTTGAGGAGCGATTCGGTGAGCGCCGCGCGGTCGTAGATCTTCGCGACGGCGCTGAGGATCGGACCCTTCGGTGGCTCATCTGCGGTGATGGTGTGGCACGCGATGCAGCCGGCTTTCAGGAACATCTCGCTGCCTGCCTTGGCGTCACCGCCTTTTTGCACAATCGCAAATGCGTCCTCATACTTCATCGCGCCGATCGTTTGCATCGGCGCGCCGGTGTCCGAGAGGCCGAGTTTTTGAAAGGCGAAGAGCGCGGCTTCGGCCACAGCGTTGTTCGGGTGGTTGAGGTTCGCCTTCACCAGCTCGGCGTAAGGCTTCGCGCCGGTGCGGGCTATGGCGGCGAGCAGCGCGGCGGCGCTTTCGGGTTTGTCGAAGCTCTTCTCCACGGATTTCTTCGCCGACTCGCGGTCCTGCTCCTTGCCGACGCGCGAGGTGGAAAGATTCACGAGCACCGTGGCGGCGAGCTGGCGTTTGGCGGCATCCTGACCGTGCAGGTCGCGATTGTAGTCGTTCACCCATTTGGCGTTGTGCGCGGCGCGGGTGAAATCTTCGAAGGCCGCGGTGAGCTTTGGGTCGCTGAGTTCGTGTCCGGCAAGGGTGGCGAATGTGGCGACGGCTCCGGGGAAGACGCTGCCGTTTTCCGCGCAGCGCTGGAAGACCCGGAGCGCGCGCACGCGCAGTTCGATCGGCTCCTTGTCATTCGTCGCAATGCTCTGCATTGCAGCGGTGCCTTCGGCGGGGAGCGAATTGTCCGCGCGGATCATGCCCTCGATCGCTTCGAGTTTCGCGGGCGTGTCGCTGCCGGCGTTGGCGAGCATGAGTTCGACGAGGCCGGGAAAGCTGACCTTCGTCTGATACATCCGCTGCACGAGCCACTTCGCGTCGTCGCCTTGCGACTGCTCGACCGCTGTCTTCAGCGCCGCGGTGATCTTCTGCGTCTCGCTCCACGCAATCGGCTGATAGACGGGCCCGCTCGTGTCGGGCCTCGTGCCCCACCAGATCGACGGGCTCTCGTAAGGCGCATCCTGATTCGCGAGGCGGCAGAGTGCGTTGAGAATGCCACGGCGGAGATCGAAAGGTCGTGACTCAGGCGTCCCGCCTGAGGACAGGCCGGAGGCCTGTTTCACGCTCCCGAGACGCGCGATCAGGCCATCGACGACTTCGGGCGTGTAGATCCTGTAGAGCGCCCGGAGTGCGCCCGGCTGGACCGTCGCGTCGGAGGAATCGAGCGCGGCGAGGCAAGGCTGCACCGCCTTCAATTCGCTGAGCGCCCGCACGGCGAGGTGCGCGACGACCGGGTCGGCATCGGCGACGAGCGGGAGGATGGAAGGTGCGGCGTCGGCTCTGTGCAGACGGCGCAGCGCGGTGATCGCGGCGGCGCGGACGCGGGGGCGTGCGCGTGAAAGCGCCTTCACCACAATCGTTGGCGACCAATCCGTGAGCTCAGCCGCATAGTTCGCGATCACCCGCAAGAAGGCCACCGCGTCTACTTCGTCATCTCCGAGATTTGCATGGCTCTTGGTTCGAGCCGTTTCAACTAACTCGCCCCGGTTGCGAAGCGACTCGTAAAGCGTGGCGAAGACAGCTGCGGTCGCTGCTTCCCTGTGAGCAACCTCATCGGAAGGGAGCCCAAGATTCTGAAGAACCTCATTCTGCTTTAGGCCACCGCGACGCATGATTTCGCGCTGAGCATTTTGACGCAGTGTCGCACTCGGTCCTGCGATCAACCGCTGCAACTCAGCGGCGCCCGCTTTTACGAGATCCGGCACCGCCACCTTCGGCTCCCCCTTCTTCACCACCCGCAGCACATACCCCGCGTTCGGCCCGTTGTAGTTGAACGTCGCGCCTTCCCAGCTCGTGATGAAGAGCGCGCCGCTCGCGTCCACGTCCATGTCGGTCGGGCGTGTCATCGCGATCCACTTGTTCTGCTTCACGGGCGGGCGCTTGTGCGTCGAGGCGGGGTCGAGATCGGCGGCGGGCTCGGCCACTTTCCAGCCGGCGCCGTCGGGCACGAGGTCGTCGTGATACATGATGCCACCCGCGCCCCACTCGACGGTGAAGAGACCCTTCGGCAGCCCCGGTTCATCGAGCCAGAGCGCGCCGCACGGACTGCCACCGCCGAGGTCGGCGAGCGGTTGGAGCATGTCCTCGGGGAAGTTCTTGAAGAGATACGGGTAGCCCAGATGCGCGCCGGGTGGGACGTAGCTCAGGCGCACATTCCAGCCGCCGCCGTCGTTGGTATTGTCGCGGGTGAAGAGGTCGAGCGTGGGCGAGACGGCCACGTCGTAGATATTCCGCTGGCCGCGCGAGACGATCTCGAAGCCGGTGCCGTCCGGGCGGATGCGCACGATGCCACCGCCGCGCATCGAGAGCGTGGTGCCGTCCTTCGCCTTCGCATTCACAAAGCCGTAGTCGCCGACCGCGATGTAGATGAAGCCGTCGATCGCGAGCCGGCAGCCGTTCGTGGTGTGATCGGCGCCGCGGAAATCGAGCCCGAAGCCGAGGCCGGTGAGGATGTCTTCCTGCTGGTCGGATTTTCCGTCGCCGTCCGTGTCCGTGTAGGCGGTGAGATTCGGCGGGTGCATCACGTAGAGCGTGCCGGGCGCGGTGCCGCTCGGGGCGTCCCAGATCACACCGCGCGGGCTCTCCACTTCGCAGAAGGTCTTAAACTCATCGGCCCGCCCGTCACCGTCCATGTCGCGCATGCGCACGACTTTTCCTGGAATGCGCCCGTCCTTCGGCCCCTCGACGCCCGCCGCCGGATTCCGATCACGCCCGATCGAGCCGTTTTCATCGATGGCCACGAAGATCGTGCCGTCGATCGCCGCGCTCACGCTCGTCGGGTAGCCACCCATCGGCGGCAGCGCGAAGACCGTGGCCTCGTAGCCTTCCGGGAGCGTCACGGTCTTCAGAATTTCCGCCTCCGTCCGCGGCGGGATCTCTTCGCTCTTCTTCTTCTGTCCGAACGCCGGAGCCGCCAGCAGGGCGGCGATGACGAGAGTGGGTGTGAGATAGGACTTCATAGGCGCGAGCCGAGGGAAACCGCCATCGCCTTCGAAGCTTTGAGCGATTCGCCGCCCTACATGGTCGGCGAGTCGCCGCGCAGTTCCGTCGGTTTGAAGCCTGGCGATCCAGCCAGCGAATGTTCGGTGCGCCGTTGGTGCTCCCGCAGCCGGCGAAAACGGGCCGAGAGGATCCAAGTATATGTTTTCGGGAAATGCCGCTGCAATACGCTGCGTGCGGCGCCCTTCCAGCCACCCCGCGCCGGTCCGGCCACCGCGGCGGCGGACGCGGGTGCGGCGGCCTCGGCCTTCTGCCACATCGCCGAGTAGTCACTCTGCTGCGGGATCTTCAGCACCCCGGCGTCCGCGGCGATGCGCCGCGCGCGGATCATCATGAGCATGGGATTTTCGCCGATGATGATCGGACGGCCACCGGCTTCCGCCGGGTCGCGGACCTCGTGCCACGGTCCGCAATTCCCCATCTCCGGCCCGAAGTAGCGGTGTTCAAAGGCATACATGCGCTCGATCTTGAAGCCGTTCGCCGGGCAGAGCAGGCGGTAGAAAAGGTCGGATCCAAACTGATAGAAGCCGTGTCCGAAGTGGTTGTTCGCCGGGGTGATGATGAAGAGGCTGCCGCCGACGCTGGTCATCTGCATGAGATTCGTGATGGCGACGGGAAAGTTGAAGATGTGCTCGAGCGAACCCATCTCAAGCACCGCGTCGAAACGGTCGTGCCACTCGGGTGCGATCGGCAGATTCATGTCGTGGACGACGTTCGCATCTTCAAAGGCCGACGCATCGAAAGACGTCACCTCCTTGCAGCCGAAGGCGTCGCGCAGGAATTGGTCGGCGTAGCGCGCGCGTTCCGTAGCCACCGGATCGAGCTTCGGGAAGTGCTCGCAGATCGCGTCCCAGCGGAGAAAGAGCGTCTGATGCCCGAGCGTCGCGGTGCGCGTGAACGTGCAGCCGTCGGCGAAGGCCTGTTTGAGAAAAAGTGCGGTGTTGAGTTCGAGGCCCATCGGTATGCGAGCTGGCGCCGGGGCGCCGATGCGCGGTTACTTTCACTAGCTCTGCGGCGCGCCAACAAGCCTCGATGCAGGGGAACTCCGGCGCGGCAGGAAGCGTTCGCGCAGGAAACGCTGCGCCGGGCGCTCGAAGCCGTGATAGCTGGCCAGCGAGAGCGCAAAGAGCACGGCAAAGAACGCGAGGAAGAAATAGGGAGAGGTCGCGATCATGCGATCGATGCCGAGATGCAAGAAGGCCGTCGCGCAGACGAGCTGGAGCGGCACGTGCAGCATGTATGAGGAATAGCTGATGTCCCCGAGGAAGGCGAAGCGCCGGCCGAAGCCGGGCCGGCCTTCTTCAAACCACGCGAGGGCGAGGATCGTCCACGGGATCACGAGGAGCTGAAAAGGCAGGAGCTGAAACGCAAAGTGGGTGAAGAAATGGGCGAGCCGGTGGCCGCCGACGGTCACGTTCGGGAAGGCGTCGGAGATCACGTGCGACAGCGCCGCCGGTCCGCCAGCGACCGTCACCACCCACCCGACGACCGCCGCGAGCAGCAGCGTCCAGCGCGGAATCCGCGCCCCACGTTCCCGCATCGCGAGAAAGGCCAGGCTGACGAGCGCGCCGAGAAAGAAGCCCACCATGCCGCGGCCGATCGCGGTGAAGCGGTTCACGAACTCGAGCACGAAGCCGCACCCCGCGAGCAGACCCAACTGCCACCAGCGCCGCCATCCGGCGACGCAGGCGATGAAGAAGATCGCATAGAGCGCGACCTCGACCGAGACCGACCACACCGGGCCATTGAAGGACACGTGGCCCCAGCCCCAGCTCGAAACGAAGAAGAGATGCTGCACGAAATGCAGCGCGTCATTCACCGGCAGGACCTGATAGGATCCCTGAGCCGAGAGCAGGTGCCATTGCAGCCCTCCGGCGAGCAGCAACGTCGCGAGATGCAGCGGATAGAGCCGCGAAAATCGCAGCAGGCTGAACTCACCGGCGCGCACGCTCCGGTCGGCGATCCGCTGCGAGTAAAGGCACTGGAAGATGAACCCCGACAAGCAGAAGAAGAAATCCACCGCCCGCCAGCCTTGCTCGTAAAAAGGTGCGAGCACGGAGTGAAACGGCATCTGCGCGTAGGCCATGGCGATCCGCGTGGTGCCTTGGAAAAAGAAATCCGGCCAATGCGTCACGACCACGGCCAGCGCCGCGACACCCCGGAGCGCGTCGAGCGAGTAGAGGCGGAGGGACGGAAGTGGGGTGGTCCGCATGGCGTGCGCCTCTTCTAGGCCCACTCCCCGCGCCGCTCAATCGCCTGTTTCCCGCGGCGGCCTCCGCGGGATTCAAGTGGCACCTGCTCGTGGCGCGGGCTACAAGCCCGGATGCAGAAGAAACTTTTTTCCGAACTCGGCCTCTCGCCCGAAATCCTCAAGGCCGTCGAGAAGATGGGTTTCGAGGAAGCCTCGCCGATCCAATCCGAGGCCATCCCGGTGCTGCTCGGCGGTTCCGACGTCGTCGGGCAGTCCCAGACGGGCTCGGGCAAGACCGCGGCCTTTGCCATCCCGGCGATTGAGAAGGTGGACGGCAATCTGCGCGCGCCGCAGGTGCTCATCCTCTGCCCGACGCGCGAACTCGCGGTGCAGGTCGCCGAGGAAGTCGCGAAGCTCGCGCTCTTCAAACGCGGCGTGCGCGAGCTGCCCATCTACGGCGGCGCCTCCTACGACCGGCAGCTCCGCGGATTGCATGCCGGCGCGCAGATCATCATCGGCACGCCGGGCCGCGTGATGGATCACCTCGAACGCAAGACGCTCAAGCTCGACCACATGAAGATGGTCATCCTCGACGAGGCCGATCGCATGCTGGACATGGGCTTCCGCGAAGACATCGAAACGATCCTCAAGCAGACGCCGCCCGAGCGGCAGACCGTGCTCTTCTCCGCCACCGTGCCGAAGCCGATCGCGGAGCTGATCAAGAAATTCACCCGCACGCCGGTGAATGTGCGGATCGAGCAGGCTTCACTCACCGTCACGGCGATCGACCAAGTGTACTACGAGGTGGACCGGCGCTCGAAGCTCGAGGTCCTCTGCCGGCTCATCGATCTGCAGGACGTGAAGTTCGCGCTGATCTTCTGCGCGACGAAGATGATGTGCGACGAACTCACCGAGCATCTCACCGCGCGCGGCTATGGCGCGGACAAGCTGCACGGCGACATGACCCAGCAGATGCGCGAGCGGGTGATGAAGAAGTTCCGCGAGCGGAAGATCGAATTCCTCGTCGCCACCGACGTCGCGGCGCGCGGGCTCGACGTGGACGACATCGAAGTCGTCTTCAACTACGACCTGCCGCACGATGGCGAAGACTACGTGCATCGCATCGGCCGCACGGGCCGCGCGGGCCGCACTGGCAAGGCCGTGACCTTTGTCGCCGGGCGCGAGATCTACAAGATGCAGAACATCATCCGCTTCACCCGCGGCAAGATCCGGCGCGAGAAAGTGCCGTCGCTCGACGAGGTGGAGGAGAAGCGGACCAGCGCCGTCTTCGATCACCTCCGCGAGACCCTCGAGGCTGGTGAATACGTGAAGCGCGACGCGCACATCGACCGCCTGCTCGACTCTGGCCACTCGCCCACCGACATCGCGAACGCCCTGCTGCACATGCTCGCCGGCGACGGCAAACGCGCCGGCAAGATCGCCGAGGACGACCCGAGGACGCAGCAACGGAGCGCGCCAGAGCGGGACTTTTCGCAGCGTGATTTCACACCCCGCGAGTATCCAAAGTACGAGCCGAAGTTTTCCGCCTCGCGCTCCACGCGCGCTCCGCGGGAAGCGAGTGACGCACCGCCGCGTCCGCGCGGTGAGCGGGAAATCCCCGCCGCCGTCGCCCACGAGCCGGGCATGGTTCGGCTGATCTTCAACTGCGGCCGCGCCAATGAAATCCAGCCCGGCGACATCGTCGGCGTGATCGCCGGCGTCACCCGCATCGCGCGCGACGGCATCGGCGCGATCCACATTCAGCCGAAGAACACC
>JANPIS010000318.1:0-2748 GCA_031425095.1 Chthoniobacteraceae bacterium | reverse complement strand
GGGAGATAATCGAGCCGAGACCGCAGCCGTAGCGGAAAAGAGTGCCGGCCGGCGAGGCAACTCCTCCCCGGTCAACCGCGCTTCGCCAGCCTTTCGGCCAGACGTTCCGCCAGCCGGCCGAGGGCTGCGGACTTGTCCATCGGGTCGAGATGCACGTCGAGCAGGCAGTAGCTGGAGGTGTGTTTCGCCGCGGCATCGAGCGCGGCGTCGAGTTCACTCTCCGTCTTCACGAGGAAGGATCGCCCGACGCCGAGGAATTCGGGCAGCCGGTGGTAATTCCACGCCAGCACGTCATTGAACGGCCCGTCGTGAATGTGTCGCTCGGTGCCGTAGCCCGCGTTGTTCAGCACGACGATCACCGGGTTCAGCCCGTAGCGGGCGATGGTCGATGTCTCCATCCCGGTCATCTGAAAAGCACCGTCGCCGACGAGCACGAGCGGGCGCAGCTCTGGTCGCGCCATCTGCACGCCCAGCGCCGCCGGCACCGCAAAACCCATCGACGCGTAATAAGCCGGCCCGAGAAAGTCCGTGTGCTGCCGGATGAAAAGATCGCTCGCGCCAAAGAGCGCATTGCCCACGTCGGCCACGACCGCCGTGTTGTCCCCGAGATACTCATTCAGCCGCTCGAAGAGCCGCGCGATCGTCACCTTCTCCCCCTGCCGACCCGGCACGAACTCCTGCGGACGCGGCGGCTTCGGAATCTTGCCGGGCTCATGCCTCCGCAACTCCGATGCCGTGAGCGCACGGACGAAATCCTTGAAACGCACGCCTTCAAACATGTGATGCCGGATCGCGAGCTTCTCGCTCGTCGTGTAAATGCTGCGGCCCTGATCGATCTGCGCCGTGTAGATGCCGAGGTTGATGTCCGTCATGAAGGCGCCGAGCAGGAGCACGCAATCGCTCGACTCCACGTAGCGGCGCACTTCCTCGCGTCCCTTCGCGCCTTCGTAGATGCCGAGGTACAGCGGGTGCTGCTCGCTGAGCACCGACTTGCCGAGGATCGTCGCGGCGAAGGGAATGTTGGCACGCTCGATGAGCGCCAGCACGTCGGCCTGAAGGCCAAAGCGATGCACCTCCACATCCGCAAGGATGACCGGCTGCCGCGCCGCGTTCACCATCGTCGTGGCTTCGGAGACGGCTTCGGCGAGCGCGAGCGGTTCACTGGTCTCGTGGACTTCGCGCGTGCGGTGGTGCGCCAGGCCCGGCGCCTCCACCAGATCGCGCGGGATCTCGATGTAAACCGGCCGCTTGAAGCGCACCGCCGCGTGCAGCACGCGGTCGATCTCCGCCAGCGCCGTGTCCGGATCGTCGAGCACCGCGGATGCGACCGTGATCTCATCGAAGACGCGCTTCTGCGTATCGAAGTCGCGTACCTTGTGATGGAGCAGCGGATTTTTCTCCCGCTCACGCATCCCCGGCGCGCCGCTGATCACCACCACGGGCGACTTCTCCGCAAAGGCTCCGGCGATCGGATTCACCACCTTCAGTCCCCCGACGCAATACGTGATGCACACCGCGCCCATTCCCCTCACCCGCGCATACGCATCCGCCGCAAAGCCCGCGCCCTGCTCGTCGCACGTCGTCACGATCTTCAGCTCGCTCTTCAGGAGCTGATCGTAAAAGCCGAGCACATAGTCGCCCGGAATGCCGAAGACATGCCCGACGCCATGCACCGCGAGTCGCTGGATGAGGTATTCGCCGATGGTCATGGGAGGAAAGGATGAAGGATGAAGGATGAGGGATGAAGCCGCATCTTCGCGCGCAGTTCCTCTTTCATCCTTCCTCCCTCATCCTTCATCCTTTCCCCATGAACTCCGGCTTCCTCGACAAGCTCCTCGAACGCATCGGACGCGTGCGCCCCGAGGAAGTGCAGAGCTACCTGCTCCGGCTCGCGGATGAGAAAGGTTTCCTCGAGACGATCTTCAATGCGATCCGCGAGGGCGTGATCGTCACGGACATCGGCGGGAAGATCAATTACCTGAACCGCGCGGCGTGCGAGCTCTTCGGCCTCGAACGCGAGGAGTGCATGGGCCAGCTCGTCTCCGAGCGCCTGCGCGGCCTCGAGTGGGAGAAGCTCGTCGGCAGCGAAAAAGTCGTGAGCCGTGACATGGAGGTCTTCTACCCGCATCACCGCTTCCTGAATTTCTACGTCGTGCCGCTGAGCCTCGAAAAACCGGCGGTGAAACGCACGGATGCCGCCGAGCAGGAGATGGTCGGATACGCGGTGATCCTGCGGGACATCACCGAAAGCCGGCGCTCGACTGAAGAGACGATTCAGAGCGAAAAACTCACCGCGCTCACGCTGCTCGCGGCCGGCGTCGCGCACGAGATCGGCAATCCGCTGAACTCCCTGCACATCCATCTCCAGCTCATGGAGCGGAAGCTGCGCAAGCTCCCACCCGCCCAGCGCAAGGACTTGCACGATGCGCTCGAAGTCGCCCGCGGCGAGATCACGCGGCTCGACTCCATCGTGCAGCAATTCCTCGGGGCCATCCGACCTGCTCGGCTCAATGCGACGCTGGAGAATATCAACACACTCGTGCAGGAGTCCGTCGCCTTCCTGCGTCCGGAAATCGAAGACCGCGGCGTGCTCGTCGAGCAGGAGCTGCGCAGCGACCTGCCGCTGGTCGAAGTCGATCGCAACCAGCTCAAGCAGGCGTTTTACAACGTGATCAAGAACGCCTTTCAGGCGATGGAATCAAAGGGCTTCCTGCGCATCCACACCGACCACGACGATCAGTTCGTCTC
>JANPIS010000317.1:0-1698 GCA_031425095.1 Chthoniobacteraceae bacterium | reverse complement strand
GCGCGGATGTCCTGAAAGCGCTCCTCCCAGATGCGCTTGGTCACGCATTGCGGTGGGAGCTTCTGTCCGGCGAGGAACTCCGGATGCACGCGCACGACGAGCGTTTCCTCGTAGTAGCTGCGATTGAAAATCCCGATGCGTCCGCGCTCGGGGAGTTGCTTCAGGCACCGCCACATGAAGTCGTGGTCGAGATCCTCGCTCGTCGGCGCCTTGAACGACGAGACCTGGCAACCCTGCGGATTCACTCCCGACATCACGTGTTTGATCGTCCCGTCTTTGCCCGCCGCATCCATGGCCTGGAAGATGAGTAAGACCGACCAGCGATCCTGCGCGTAGAGCATGTCCTGCAACTCGGCGAGCGTCTCTACACCCATCTTCAGCGCCTCCTGGGCACGCGGTTTGTCCTCCGACTTGAGTTCGCCGGTCTCGCCGGGATCGAAATCCTTCAGCTTGAATTTTTTCCCGTTCGTAACACGGAACGGCTTTGAAAAACGGCGGGCGGTTTCGATGACTTGTTTCGTTTTCATGCGTGCGCTGCGGGTTGTGCGCGGGTGGGAGGGCGAGCTTACGATCAGGTGCAGGGGGCCGGAGTTTCCGCTGACGCGGGCGATTTAAGAAGCGTGAAATCCGCGCTCCGATTCCATGCAAGACCTGCGATGATCGCGCCGGCTGCATAGGCGACGACATCCACTGGATCACTGACGCCGCGCCCGAGCACTCGCGGGAAGAGCCACTCGAAAAGCACCGACCACAGGAGCAGCGTGCTGAAGATCTCGCCCGGAGTCGGAGGGCGATCGTGGGAGCGCAGCCCGAGGCGGCGTTGGCACGAAAGCAGGAGCGGCAGCGCGCAGGGAATGAGCAGAAAGTCCCCGAGATACTGCGTCAGGAAAGGGACCGCCCAGCCCCACCGCGGCGCCAGCCACAGACGGTTCGCCACATAGACGCAGCCTGCCGCAAGAAAGACGCGATCGCCGCAGTACCGAAACGCACGCATGCCTACAGCGCGAAGATTACGATTCCAAAGGCGAGGGCAGAGGCGAGCGCGAGCTTGAGCAGGAGAATCATTGGCAGTGGTTTTCAGCGCACGCATAGCCCAGCGCAGTGGCAGAGTCCATGGACCGCATCCCAGCTTCATCTGTAAATCGCTCTAGCGCGGGGCACGGTGCGGGCTAAAATGCACGCCCAATGCTTCGCATGCGTCTCCTCACCCTCCTCGCGCTCAGCTCGTCCATGCTCGCGCAAGAAGCCCCGCGTGTGGCGTCGAACGCGAAGTCAGGCGCCGCAAAACTGGCACCTTCGTGGGATACGCAGCAACAGGCCGGCACGAGCATTCTCTCCATCCCCGCTCCACGCGGCCAGATCGTGGATCGCAATGGCAATCCGCTCGCCCAGACCCGCATCAGCTACAACCTGTGCATCCAGTTTCCCACGCCGCTGAGCTTCAATGACGCGGAGGTGCGGACTTTCGTCGAACGGAGGATCGCAGCGGCGGAGGGAATCCTCGCGCGCCCCATTCCTTGGACGCCGGAGCAGACACTCAAGCACTACAAAAACCGCGGCATCCTGCCGCTCGTCATCGCGCTCGATCTGAAGCACAGCGAGATCGAAGCGGTGAAAAAGGCCAACCCCGAGGGACTCTCCCTGCAACCCACCTATCAACGGCACTACCCCAACGGGAAGCTCGCCGCGCATGTCGTC
>JANPIS010000316.1:0-9515 GCA_031425095.1 Chthoniobacteraceae bacterium | reverse complement strand
GGAAAAGCTCTCGGTCACCCTCGACGCCTTCACGCGGCGTGCCGACATCCCCGATGATGGGGCGCATCTGGCGCAGCCGTGGCTGCCGCAGGGCGAGTGCGTGGCCGAGCACCTGCCGCGCGAAGAGGCCGACGCCTTCGTAAAGGATGTGTTTCACAGTTGGGTGAAGAAAGTCCGCGCCTCGATTCCGCACGATTTGCCACTGCGTTCTTAAACGGGGTGCTACCTTCCTTCCACTGCTTCGGCCATGAGCTTCACCAGCGAGGAACGCCGCACTTATTGCGCACACGAAAGCGTCCGTGCGCGGATCGTCGAGTTCTTCGGGTCGGCCGGAAATGGTGAATCTTCCGCTGTCTTTCTTGCCGTCGGGACAGAGGGCGGATCGCGCCATCGCGAAGCTCTGCCGGTCGAGGAACTGACGAGCTGGCTGGATCGCGGGGCGGAAGTGAACCGCTCGCTGTGGGATCGGGAGTCGCTGCTCTGCCACCTCGATCTGGAGTATGTGAACTTCGACGATGCCGCGTATCCGTTTCTCAATGAAGAGCGCATCTTCAAGCTTCAAGAGCCGGTGATGGCGGCGGCTGACGCCTGCCTCGCGTCGTTCGGCATTCACCCTTTGACGCTCGTCACTGGACGGGGCTTCCATCTCATCTGGCGCATCGAACAGCAGTCGAAAGCCTTCGAGCAACTGGCAGCGATCGGCCACGTCTCGGCGTCGCTCAAGCATCTCTACGCGACCGCGCGTGCGCCGACCGGCGAGCATGTCGCCCTGGAATTGGGAGCGGCCTTTGCCGGTCTCGGCTGCGTCATGGAGTTTGTCGCGCAGCAGGTGAAGTCGCAGGCCGCGCCGCGGTGCGAAATCCCCGTGGAACTCGGGGCGATCGAGACCGGAGCCGGTGAACATGGCCGCGAGATGATCTCCGTGGACATCACTGAGTATGCGGACCCGCTCTGCACGCGGGTGATGCGCGCACCGTTCAGTGTTTATCTGAAACCGGTGCAGCAGCGCGTGGCGATCGGCGATGAAATTGTCAGCCACCTTTCGCCCATCGTGATCGTTCCCCTCGGCGGCCTCAGCATCCGAGAGGCGCGCAGCGCACGCCGCAACCCTAGCGTGGCTGCGAACCTGGCGGCAATAGCGTCCGTGGAAATACCCGACGCATCACGCGCCATGAAAAGGCTGATCCGGGCCTACGAGCGGTCTCCGCTCGCCCGGTTTCACGCCGAATTCTACTCCCAGGAACACGACGCTCCGGCACTCTGGGCTGAGACCTACGACTGCACGCCGCTCGAAGCGTTGCCTCCCTGCGCGCGTTTCATCCTCGAGCATCCGAACGATCTGCTCCAGCGCCCTGGCTGCGCCCAACGGGTCGTGCGCGTGATGCTCTCGCTGGGCTGGCATCCGCGTCATGTCGCAGGCTTGATCCGCTCCAAGTACGAGCGCGACTACGGCTGGGGTGACCAGTGGCGGGGTTACGATCCCGGCACCCGGGCGGATTTCTACGCGCGCGTCTTCACCGGCCTTTTCGTTGCAGGGGTGGATGGTCTCGTGGACTTCAACTGCCAATCCGCGCGGGAAGAAGGCACCTGTTTCGTCGCCCCGTGCGGTGACAATCTGCAGCGTTTTCGCAATTCACTAATCGAAAGGAAATCCCATGAGCGACTGGCCTGTCGGCCTTTCAACCGGCTGTTTCTACCAGAAGAGCATCTTTGACTGCCTGGAGCCGATCCTCGCGGGCGGCTTCAGTCTCGTCGAAGTTTGCTCTTCACCCGCGCATCTCGACTATCACGACCTCGGGTCTGTGCGCCGAGTCGCCGAACGCATGGACGCGCTCGGCATCGGGGCGTACTCCTTTCACGCGCCCTTCGCCGATCGCATCGACATCACCTCGCTCGATGCCGGCCACCGCGGCGCCTCTGTGCGCGAAGTGCTCACCGCAGCCGAAGCCGCCGCGGCGCTGAGCAGCCGCTACTTCGTCATCCATCCGGGCCCGGAACATCAGCCGCATCCGAGTGGCGAGGATCGCCAGCATCGGCTCGCAAATGTGGCCCTGTCGCTGGATGAAATCGCCGGCCGCTGCCGCGACCTCGGTCTCACCTGCGTGCTGGAAAACAAGCTCCCGCATCTCCTTTTCGGCAACACTGCCGACATGCTCTGGATCCTCGGCGCGATGAGCGTGACCGACGTGGGCGTCTGCCTCGACACCGGCCACGCCAATCTCGGCGGCGAACTCGACACCGCCGCGCAGAAACTTTCGCGGCACTTGCGAATGATCCACGCCAGCGACAATCGCCACCAGTTCGACGATCACCTTCCACCAGGTCAGGGCGCCATCGACTGGACGCGCGTCCTCGGACTCCTGCGCCAGAGCGGCTTTCGCGGATCGATCATCATGGAAATCGCCGGACACGGCGAGCCCGCGCAAATCCTCGAGTCCGCCCGGCGCGCCCGCCAATTCCTCCGCCGTGCAGCATGGCGGCTCGGGTAAGGCTTTCGCGATGACGACGACTGATATGCCGCTACGGAAGATGGAACTTGAACGGAAAGACCCAGCCCGTACTCTCATGCAGGCCATGAGGACTTTGCACCATCAACCCATGCTTCGCATCGCGACGGTCGCGCTGCTCATGGTCTCGTGGCTCCTCTTCACCCATCACTGTGTGCTGGGGATGATGCAATCGACCGGGGAGGCAATGGGAAATCCCGTCGTGAAGTGTTGCGGCGGGAAGACCAAATCGAAGCAAGATGTGCCAGATAGCAACCGCACATGCTGCAAGATCAAGGTCACCACGGCATCGGCCAAAGCCGCGGTAAAGTTCGACGCCTCGCATTTCGTGGTCCTGGTGTTTCCCCTGATGCCAGGGCTTGCCGCGCCGCAGACGGAGCCGCGCCGCGCCGTGCAGATCCTCGATCACGGACCGCCGCGATGCCTCTCGTTCGCGGAACTCGTGCTACAGCGCAGCCTGCTCAGCCTCGCTCCGCCCTTCTTGGCCTGACGACGCGCCGCCCGCATTCGCGGGTCATGGTGCCGTCATTCTCCGATCTCCCCAGGTCGCGATTGCTCGCGTCCTGACTTCTCCGGTCTTGGCGCTGCCTGCGCGCTTCGCCGGTCCACCTAGCAGGCGATAAATCCATCAACTCACTATGAACATACTCAAACGTACCACCCTCCTCGCCGTTGTCCTCATGACCGGCAGCGTCGCCACCGTTCGCGCCGACAGCGGCGTGCCCAAAGACTACCCGCTCAAAAAGTGCCCCGTCTCCGACGAGACCTACGGGGAAGGCGGCATGAAGCCGTTCAAAGTCACGCACGACGGCACCGACGTGTGGCTCTGCTGCAAGAGCTGCAAGAAGGACTTCGACAAAGCGCCGGCAAAGTTCACCAAGATGGTGAAGGACGCCGCAGCGAAGAAATAACCGAGCCCCAGGTTGCGCCGTCCGGACTTTGCCGGACGGCGCCACGGGCGCTCCCATCGGCATCACTACGGATGAGATCCTCGACGCTTCTGCACCACTCGATCACGGCGAGGGAATCCGCCGTCCGCAGCGCGTAACTTGCTATGCCTCCCACCGGCGACCACGCCGCCTTCACGGCGCTTTCCGAGTCGCAGATGTACCGCGATTACGCGGACGCTTTCACGCGTGGCACGGGTTTGCCACTCAGTCTCCACGCGCCGGAGAGCCTGCAGGTCGTCCACCACGGGCGAAAAGAGGAGAACCCATTCTGCGCGCTGATGGCGAAGACGAATCAATCGTGCGCCTGCTGCTACGCGCTGCAGTGCAAGCTGGAGAAGGAGGCGCAACTCGCGCCCAAGACGCTGAAGTGCTTCGCCGGCCTGTGTGAGACGGCCGTGCCGGTGCGCGTGGGCGACAAGCTGATCGCCTTTCTCCAGACCGGACAAATCCTGCTCCACCGTCCGGGTCGCGCGCAGTTCAACAAAATCGCACAGCAACTTATCGAATGGGGCGCGCAGGTGGATCTCAAGCGAGTCGAGGAAGCGTTCTTCAACACCCGCGTCCTCAAGAAAGACCAATACGAGTCGCTCATCCGATTGCTCACGATCTTCGCCGAACATCTGGCCTCGTGCGGCAACGCACTGATGCTGGCCCACGGACATGCAGAGGCCCCTGCGATCGAAAACGCCCGTCACCATATCCACGACCATTCAGGTGATGAGCTTTCGCTGGGCACCGTGGCTCGTGTCGTGAATATGAGCGCGAGCTACTTCAGCGAGAAGTTCAAGCAGGCAACGGGAATGAACTTCGTCGAATATGTTGCGCGCACGCGGATCGAGAAGGCTCGGAACCTTCTCCAACATCCAAACCTGCGCATCAGCGAGATTGCCTTCGACGTCGGTTTCCAATCGCTTTCCCAGTTCAACCGCACCTTTAAGAAAGTCACTGGCCAGGCCCCGAGCGAATACCGGCAATTGATCACCAGGTAAATTGCCCGACGATGCCGTGTGGCATCGCCGCACATCGCGCACTCTACGGAACGCAATCGAGTCGAAGGGCGTCGGCCCGGCCTTCGCGAGGCCCTTGCTAGCCGCTCCGGTCCGGATGGCTCCACCCGGCACGGTTTTCCGGTACTCGGGACCCAGCAAGAAATGCACAGTCTTTCCGAGTAGATGCGTAGCGGATTGCTGCACCGTCCACGATGCTTTGCGCAAGAACGGCAAAGAGCCGGTCTCAAGAAAACAAACCCAAAACGAAAGCCACCACATGAAACTATCTAACCTCTACATCGCCCTCGCCCTCGGAGCGGCGCTTTTCACCTCCTCCGCGATCGCGGGCCCCGGTCCAGGCACCTGGCCCCCGAACTTCCCAACCCACGTCAAAACGAAGGCGGAAGCTGAGTCCTGTTGCCTGCCCAAGGAAAAAGTCGCGCTCGCCTGTGCGGATTGCAAGACAGTCACCGAGAAGTCAGGCGAGGATAAGAAGGGCATCCTCGGATGGTTCAAAGCCGACTCGATGCACGACTGCTCCGGGTGCAAAGGCAAGGTCACCGTCCACGAAATTCCCGGCGGCAAGGTTCCGGCAATCGCCGAATACAAGCACGTCTGCTCGAAGTGCGGGGACACGTCGGCCTACACCTGCGCGACGCATAAAAAGTGATCCACGCAAATGCGGAGTCTTTCCGGGCGGATGCGTAGCCCGGTGCCGAACGTTCCGCGAGGCTGTCTCCACGAGCGGGACGAACCCGCTCCCAAAACAAACAACCAATAGAAACCATTAAAATGAAATCACTGAAACTCACCCTGCTGCTCGGCGCAGCCCTCGCAGCCATGAACCTGTCGGCACTCGCCGACAATCAGGTCTTCAAACCACTGCGATCGAAGTCCGAAATCAGCGCGCTCAGACCCGGCACGCAAATCGCCCACGAATGCCCGCACTGCGGAGCGATCGAGGTTTCCAAAGTGGGGAAGGACCAGTCCCATGCGGAAGGCCACACCTGCCCTGTGTGCAAAATGAAAGTTACCTATCGCGTTTCGGGCAGTGGCAAGGCTCCAAGCAGCCGCTTGATTGACTGCGTGGACGAAAAGACCGGTAAGAAGATGTCGGCGCGCGTCTGCGCTGCCCACAAGTAATTCAGCACTCTCGGCAATCTGCATTCCGGCGGAGTCGCCTGGCGCCAGCCGCGCCGGGCGGCTCCACCGCCCCGCTATGTTCCGCAAACTCAAGAACGTCATGGTCGAGTTGAGCACACCGAAAGGCAGCGTCTTCTCAGGTCTGGCCGGGGGTGTGGAACTGCTGACGACGGACGGCGTAATTGCGATCAATCCGCGGGAGGAGAGCTATCTCAACCTGACGCAAACGACGCAGCTCACGCTGCGCGTCGGGACGGAGTTCCTTGGCTTCTCGTTGAAGAACGCTGCGGCGAGTCTGCGAGACGGATGCCTCACCGTGCTCGCTGAGGAAGTCCGGCCCATGCCCGCAACACCAGGTTCCGCCGCGTCACGAAACGGGCCTCTCGCGCCGTGAAATCCGTCCTACTTTCTGCCCTTTGCAGTCTGCCGCTCTTGTCAGCGCCTGCCGGGGAAACAGAGGGAAGGATCGAGGCGGAGGAGGTCGTGAGCCAAGCCCTCGCGGCGAATCCGATGCTCAAGGCATCGGCAGCGAAGTGGGCCGCGATGAAGGAGCGGGTGCCGCGAGCGAAGGCTTGGGACGATCCGATGGTCGGCGTGGATTTCGAGCGGATGGGCACGACGCGCTTCGGCACCTATTCCGATGCGGAGTGGATGGCCTCGCAGTCGCTGCCGATCACCGGCAAGAATCTCAGCCGTGGCCGGGCCGCGGAGGCGGAAGCGCGGGCGGCTTACGAGGACGTGCGGCGGCTGCGCCTTGAGATCACCGCGAAGGCGAAGGTCGCCTACTACCGGCTCGCCAATGCGCACGCGCAACTCGTGATCATTCGGCAGAACCGCGAGCTTTTCGGGCGCGTGCTGGAGTTGGGCAATGCGAAGCTTTCTGTCGGCAAGAGCGCGCAGGCCGACGTGCTCGCGACGGAAACCGACATTCAGCGGCTCGACATTGAGCGGGAGAGTCTGGCGCAGACGCTCTCGGACCAGCAGACCGCGCTCAATGTCCTGATGAACCGATCGCCGGGTATGTCCCTCCGGGCACCGGTGCCGCTGGCCTTTCGACCAATCCGCGCCGACCCCGCGCAACTCGAAGCCAGATTGCTCGCGCAGAGGCCGGAGATCGCCGCCGCGGAACAGCGGCTCAAGGCGGAGGAAGCGCGGCTCCAGCTCGCGCACCGCGAGTGGATTCCCGACCCGCAGGTGCGAGTGGAAGCGCGTCATTTTCGCGGGAGCGGCAACACTTTCACGGAATACGACACCGGCGTTTTCTTCAGCGTCCCGTGGGTGAATCCGCGGAAGTATTCCGCCGGCGTGCGGGAAGCGCAGCAGATGGTGGAAGCGATGCGGCGCGAGATCGAAGGCGAGCGGGCTTCAGCGCTCGGCATGTTGCGAGATCAGCTCCGCAAGATCAGCACGTTTCGCCGCCAGTATGAACTCTCGCGCGACAAGCTCCTGCCCCTCGCGCGTAAAACGACCGAAACGCTGGGCATCAATTACGGGGCGGACACCGCGACGTTCATCGAGGTACTGACCGTGCAGCGGATGCTCCGCGACGCCGAGGCTGCGGCTTCGACACAGCTCACCGATTACCTCGCGGCGCTCGCGGAGCTGGAGGCCATCGTCGGGGCCGATCCAACGGAGGCTGCATCGCCCAAGACCATCACCACTCCCTCGAAAAGGAGGAATCCATGAACACCGAACAACCGCGCCGCAGACCGTTCATTCGCATCGCCATCGTCATCGCCATCCTTGCGGTGCTGGCCGTGATCGCCGCGCAATTTTTCGCCGGCTCGTCATCCGGCGATACCGCGGCTCCGGCAGCCGGTGCCGAAGTTTGGACCTGCTCGATGCACCCGCAGGTGCGGTTGCCAAAGCCGGGTAAATGCCCGATCTGTTCAATGCCACTCGTGCCTGCCGCAATGCCGAAGAAGAGCGTGGGCACTGAATCGGGTGGCGAGTCGATGCTCGAACTTTCGGAGCACGCCCGCGCGATGGCCAGCGTCGAGACGGTGCCAGTCGAGCGCCGAAAGCTCAGCCGCGAAATCCGCGCGGTCGGCAAGGTGCAATACAACGAGTCGGCGCTCTCGACGATCACGGCGCGCGTGGATGGTTACATCGAGCGGCTGTTCATTGATTACACCGGCGTCGAGGTGAAGGCCGGCGATCATCTCGTCGAGATCTACAGTCCCGATCTGGTCGTCGCGCAGCAGGAGCTGCTCATCAATGCTCCGCAGAGTAACATCATCGAGGCGGTGAAAATGAAGCTGCGCCGTTGGGAACTCACCGCCGCGCAAATCGACGAGGTGCTCCGCACACGGAAGCCGCAGGACCGCGTGACGCTTTCATCGCCGATCGACGGGACGGTGACGGAAAAGATGGTCGTGCAGAAGAGCGCGGTGAAAGCGGGCGATGTCCTTTACAAGCTCGCGAATCTCGACTCCGTCTGGGTCTATCTCGACATCTACGAATACGAACTGTCGTCGGTTCGCTACGGGCAGACGGCAGAGATCACGACGGAGGCTTATCCCGGCGAGACACTCACAGGCCGCGTCTGGTTCATCAACGCTGTGCTCACCGACGAATCGCGCACGGTGAAAGTGCTCGTGAACATCGCGAACAAGGACAAGCGGCTGAAACCGGGGATGTTTGTTAGCGCCATGATCCGCGCTGGATTGCTCGCCAATGGCGAACTCGCGCCGACCGGCGTCGAGGGGAAGTGGACGTGCCTCATGCACCCGCAGGTGTTGGAGGCGAAAGACGGACCGTGCCCGGTTTGCAAAATGGCGCTGACGCAGATTCCCGCTGTGGGCGTCGCGGTGAAGCCGGAAGACGAACTCGTCCTCGCCGTGCCCGTGCCCGCGGTGCTCGACAGCGGCGTGCGCAAGATCGCCTACATCGAACGCGCGCCGGGCCAATACGTTCCCGCCGCGCTCAAGCTCGGCTCGCGCGCCGGTGACTTCTATCCGGTGCTCGATGGCTTGAAGGAAGGTGATCGTGTCGCGGTGCGCGGAAACTTCCTGCTCGATTCGCAGTTTCAAATCAGCGGACTGCCGAGCCTTTTCTACGAGCACGGCCAGGCGCCTGCCGCCGGACATCAGCACGGTGCTCCGGCTGACAAGAAAGCGCCTGCGCCGCAACCGACCGGGCACGAAGGCCACGCCACGCCGAAGCCGGCCGAACCCAAGCCCTAGCCATGATCGACGGGCTGATCCGCTGGTGCCTGAAGAACACCTTCCTCGTCATCATCGCCGTCGCCGGCATCGCGTTTGGCGGCTACTTCGCGCTGAAGAACACACCGGTCGATGCGATCCCTGACATCGGCGAGAAGCAGGTCATCGTCTTCGCGGACTGGCCGGGCCGCTCGCCACAGGACGTGGACAATCAGGTCACGTATCCGCTGACCACGGCGCTCACCGGCACGCCCGGAGTGAAGACCATCCGCAGCATGTCTGGCTTCGGCTTCGCGATGGTCTTCGTCATTTTCAAAGACGAAGTGGATTACTACTGGGCGCGGTCGCGCGTGCTGGAACGCATCAACGTCGCGCAGCAGCGACTCCCCTCCGGAGTCACGCCGGTGCTCGGTCCCGACGCCACCGCGCTCGGGCAGGTGTATTGGTATACGGTCGAGGGCGAAGGCTTCGATCTCGCGGAGCTGCGCAGCATCCAGGACTGGTATCTGCGTTACCAAATCAACGCCGTCGAAGGCGTGAGCGAAGTCGCGAGCATCGGCGGCTTCGTGAAGCAGTATCAGATCGATGTTCACCCGGACAAACTGCGCGCGCATCGGGTGTCGCTGTTCGATGTCTATGAGGCCGTGCGGAAGTCGAACATCGACGTGGGAGCGAAGGTGCTGGAGAAAAACGGCGTCGAGTTTTTCATCCGCGGCGTTGGCTTCATCAAGACAGTCGAGGACATCGAGAAAGTCGTGATCC
>JANPIS010000315.1:0-8924 GCA_031425095.1 Chthoniobacteraceae bacterium | reverse complement strand
TTTCATTTCGCCGAGCACCACGCGGGCGGTGCGGCCATCGGCGCTGAGCGTGACCTTCTTCGGCTCAACCGCCGTGATGTCGCTCTGCGGCGCGCCGTATTGCGAGGAGTACTTGTAGCGGTAGTGCTGCACGCGGTAGCGGGCGGCTTCGCTGGCAAAGGTGGGCTCGGCGGGCTCGGTGAAGGTGAGTTCGAAGCCGTCGGATTTCAGATGGATCTCGCGCACTTCAAAGACCGGCTTGCCCGTGGCGACGACGCGCTGCAAGCCTTCGACCGGGCCGCCCCAGCCGCGCATCGTCTGGCCGATGTAGAGCGCGGTGCCGTCGGGTGAAAAGCACACGCGATTGTTGCCCGCGCGCAGGCCGCTGTCGTGGATGAGGTAAGTGCACGCGCCCTGAAATTCCCCTCCGACTTTCTCGAGCATCACCCGCAGGATGCGCTGGCCGCTCTCGTCGGGCACGAGCATCTGTCCGCCGAACGGGCCGAACTTTTCTCCAGGCGCGATGAAGATCGGATCGGCGGGCGAGTTCATCATGATGCCGTGCGGAAACTGCACCACCGGTTTGGTCCGCATGGCATCGAGCTTCTCGTTGCCTTCCTTGATCGGGTCGCGCTGCGGATTGCCGCGCACGAATTCCTCGTCCCACACGAGCGACGATGGGTGGCCGTAGAATTTCCCTTTCTCCACGCGATGCAGCGGACTCGTCGGGATGAAGTCGCCCTGATTGTCCGTGACCCAGAGGCTGCCGTCGGGGCCGAGGCAGATGCCGTTATTCGCGCGAAAGCCGCTGGCCCACGGGATCATCGTGCCGTCGGGTTTCACCTTCACGACCCAGCCGCGATATTCGGCGGCGGAGAAGTTGCGCCCGCGCCGGCCGACGGGCGAGTAGCGGCCGCGCGTGCGGTCGAAGGTGATGCCGTTGTGCGAGGCCGTGCCGAGATTGAGGAACCAATTGCCCTCGCCGTCCGGGATCGGGCCGCTGGCGTGTTCGTGATACGCGCCGCTCAGGCCCCACGCGTTGCAGACGGTGTCGTATTGATCCGCCACACCGTCACCGTCGGTGTCGGTAATGCGCGTGAGTTCGGGGAATTGCGGGACGAGGAGCTGGTTGTCCTTCTCGACGAGGACGCCGAGCGCTTCGTGCAGCGACTGATCGGAGAACACGCGCCACTCGAAGGCGCCTGGGTCCTTGTTCGGCTTACCGATGATGATGCCGGAGCGGCGCGTGACGACGACGAGTTCGCCCTTCGAATTGAAGGCCACGCCACCAATCTCCGGCGCGAGGCCGGGCGGGAGTTTGATCTCTTCGACGACGTAGGGATCGTCGGGTCCGGCGAAAGCCAGCGTCGCGAGAAGCAGTGGAAAAGCGAGGAGGAGGCGTTTCATTGCTAGGGTTCTCCCGAGGACATCCCCTTCTTCAGCACTGAGGGATCGGGTTTAAATGTTTCGCCGGGCTGGAACTTCACGAGCAGCATGAAGTGGTCGGCGTGATCCGCGGGAATCTCGAGCGTGTTCTCTTTCCAGCTCCCCTGATCGCAGGAAATCTGCGCGCGGATCGCGGGATCGAAGACGAGTCGCACCACGTCTGGCGGACGCTCGATGCGGTAGTGGATCATGAAGGTCCCCGGATCGGTCGGCGTGATGTGCTCGTGGATGATCTGGCCGCCGAGTTCGTAGGTGAACTCTGGATTGCCGCTGAGCACGCGATAGCCGCGGAACTTTGGTCGTTCCTTCCCCAGCTGCAGTGGCTGCGCGCCGGCGGCTTTGTAGACGAGCGTGCCCTCGAGCCACGGCACGTAATCGCTGCCCTTGCGCCCGCCACCCGTGCCCGCGCCCCAATACGGCGACATGTCGAGAAAACCGCCCGTCCAAGCGTAGAGCAGTCGGCACTCCGTCGAATCCCAGACATAGGCAAAGTCCGGCCCGAAACTCACCGCGATGCCACCGGGCACGCCGGGGATCGCCGCCACATCTTTGCCCTCCACATCCTGGCCGATGCTCGGATTGTAAGGCCGCGCCGGGAGGCCGCGGTCGTGATGCGCGAGTACCGCCTCACCGAGTCCCGGATTCGGGACGAAGGATCGCATCACATACGGCCGCACCTTTGTGCCCATCGGCTTTGGCGAAACGCCGCTGGCCTCGAGCGCATCGACCAGCACGGCGCTGCTGAGTTTCTCGACGATCGAACTCTCCAGCTTTTCCCCCTCCGGCCGCACGCGCATGATCCCGCGCATCACCGTGCCGTGGCCAGGAAAGGTGCAGAGATACGGATAGTCGCCGGCCTCGGTCGGCGCCTTCAGGTTCAGCGTTTCAGACTGGCCAGGATTGATGATCTTCGTCGCAGCCAGCACGTCCGCGGAGTCCGGCACAAAGTTCTTCGCAAACCCGCCTTCGGCCATGCCCATCGCCGCGATCACGATTTCATCCGCCTTCCCTGGCCGCACGAGCACGAGGTTGTGCGGCATGATGCAGGTGTTCTTCAGCGTCACGCTGAAAGCGATGCCAGCGGTCACTTCGAAGCGCGTGGTGGCGTAGCGCAGCGCGCCGGGGACCACCGCGATTTCGATCTTCGCGGGCTTGGCCTTCTTCGGTTTGCTGGGTGGCTTCGCCGCCGGCGTCTGCGCGTGCAGCGCGCCGCAAGCGACTGCGCAGAGGATGGCGAGAAGGCGTGTGGTCATAGCGCAGGTGCGGATCAACCCTCGCCGCCCGTCGCATCTTAAACGAAATCGAAAGGGCTGCGGAGCTTCCCGCCGCCGAGTGCTATTCAGCCGGTGCGATTTTCGACCACTCTTTCCCCTGAGCGCGGGCGGCTTCGGCAAACTGCGGCGAGTTGCGCAGTAGCACGGTGGCCGCCACCGCGGCGTCATCCGTCAGGCCGAGCGGACCCACAGAATCCGGGATCAGATCCACTGCGCGATCGAGGTACATCAGGGCAAATGCCGCCTCGCTCGCGACCATGAGCGGGAGGTTGGGAAGCCGATCGGTCACGAAGCTTTCGATGACGTCCGCGAGGAAGGCGAATTGCGCCGGCGCCTGTGGAAAACCCGGCGCCTCAATCCCGGCCACCTTTTCCCGCAACTCTGGGAGCCGCGAGAAAAGCTCGTGTACGGTAGCTGGTGTCACCTTCGCGGAGTTGCTGCTGATGAACTCCGCGAAGTCTGCACTATCCGGCATGGAGGAGGATTTGCTCATGTTCGCGGTGGCGTCCCCTTTACTCGTCCCGACGCCCGCCGAGGAGCAGCGGGATCAGGTGATAGAGGAAGTAAGCGAGCGAGGTGATAAAGGCGGCGACGTAGGTCCATGCGGCGGCGTCGAGGGTCTTGCGGACGCCAGCCATCTCGTCCTCCGTGCCGATAAAGCCCATGCCACTAAGGACCTCCTTGGCGCGACGCGAGGCGTCGAACTCCACGGGGAGCGTAACCAGATTGAACGCCATGATCACGCCCCACGCGATGGCCATGCCCCACATCGCGGTGTGCATGGAGATGAGGCCGGTGAACATGCCGATGAGCGGCAGCCACATGACGATCTGGCTGGCGAAGTTCGTCGCGCCGACCGCGGCCATGCGCCAGTGCAGCGGCGCATAGGCGATCTTGTGCTGGATGGCGTGGCCGCATTCGTGGGCGGCGACGCCGAGCGCGGCGAGCGAGTTGCCGTGGTAATTCTGGGTCGAGAGCACGAGGCGCTTGTGGATGGGATCGTAGTGATCGCCGAGCATTTCGTCGTGCGGGACGATGTCTACGTCGCGGATGCCCGCGCGGTCGAGGATCGCCGCGGCGACTTCTGCACCGGTGCGCCCGGAGGCGGCCGGGATCTGGCTGAATTTGCGATAGACGCTCTTCACGCGAGCGGCTGCCCACAGGGAAAGCCCCATGGTGCCGACGAAAAGGATGATGGAAAGCATGCTCATAGTTTGATGGAAGTTGGTTCCCGGTAGATCTAGCGCGAGGTCGGAGAGCGGCAACTCTTGCGCGGACGATCTTTCCCGTGCTAGCCGACTGGCAGCGGCGGCGGGCGGCGCGCGAGGCGGCCGTCAGACGGCGCATTCTTCAGCGCGGTCTGCACCATCATCAGCTCGCCGACATTTTCCGGGGTGAAGAGGCCGATCAAACGTCCGGCGGAATCGAGCACCGGGAGCGCGTCGCAACCGCACTCCTGGATGACCGACAGCGCGCGATCCAGCGGCATCGAGTCGTGCAGCGACGGCACGTTCACCCGCATCACTTCCGCGACGGGCGTGGCCGCTCCGGATTTGCGTAACGCCACGATGAGGTCGTCGCGGGTGAGGATGCCGCAGACGGCGCCCACTTCATTCACGACGGGGAATTCGTGTTGCGAGGTCTGGAGCAGCGCATCGACGGCCTCGTGCAGCGTCGCGTGCCGCGGCAGGGAGCGGAATTGCGTGACCATCGCCGAGGACACGCGCAAGCCGGCGGAGGCGGACTTGAGCTGTGCGAGCGAAGCCTCCTGGCCGGCCGCGACGAAGACGAAGAAGGCGACAAGCACTAGCATCGGGCTGTGCGGAGTGCCGAAAAGTCCCCACGCGGCGAAGAGGAAGGCAAACCCCTGACCGATCGTCGCCGCGATCTGCGTGGCGCGCGCGTAGTCCATCCGCATCGCGAGGAAAGCGCGCAGCACCCGCCCGCCGTCCATCGGGAAGGCGGGGATGAGATTGAAGACGACGAGGGTGACGTTCGCGGCGAGCAGCTTCACCGGCAGACTCACTCCGGCGTGTTCGATCGTGGACGGATGCGGCAGGCCGCCCGTGATGCCGAGAAAAGTCCAGAGCACCGCGACGATCGCGACATTCACCAGCGGTCCGGCGATGGCAATGACGAGCTCCTGCTTCGGGTTCTCCGGGATGCGCTCGAGCCGCGCCAGACCGCCGATCGGGAGCAGGGTGATATCCGGTGTGCGGATGCCATAACGCCGCGCCGCCAGCGCATGACCAAACTCGTGCAAGAGCACGCAGAGAAAGACCAGCGACACGAAAAGCACGCCCCCAACCGCCGCCGCCGGTCCGCCCTGCTGATAGTAGAGGTAGGCGAAGAACGCGAGGAGCAGGAAGAAGGTCGCGTGGATCTTGACGTCGGTGCCCGCGATGCGGGCGATGTGCAGCGAGTAACGCATGAAAGAAAAGTAGTACCGCGAAAAAATAGCGAGGCTCAGCCACGCAGCAATGCGCGACTGGCGAACGCTCCCTCGGTGCTCAGGCGCTTCAGCTCGCGGTGGCGAGTTGGGCCATCCGCGCCTGGACTCGGGCGAGGCGGCGGCGGCGTTCCTTGGCCGGCAGCGAGCCGACGGTGTCCAGCGCGCGCCGCACTTTCACCACGGCGAGTTCACCGATGCGCCGCACCCATTCGTGGCTGAGCCCAAAACGGCGGCCGAGTTCGCGGAACGACACCGCGCCCTGAGGCTGGAAGCCATACTTCAGCGCAACGATTTCCAGCTCGCGATCCTCCAGATCGTGCAGGCAGACATACATCTCCTCCAGGAGTTCGTCTCGACTGAGGGCTGCACCGGGTTCGGCGGCGTTTTCATCCGGCAGAGTCTGGTGGAGAGGTGCGGAATTCTCGTCGCCGGGATGAATCGGCGCGTCGATGGAGACGACCTCGAAGCGATCGCTCTGCAGTCCGGCCATCTGCTCGGAGGAGAGACCCAGCCGCTCGGCCAGCTCATCCTCGCTCGCGGTGCGGCCGAGTTGGGCGCTGAGCTCATCGTTCAGCCGCGCGAGTTTGCGCAGTCTCTGCGAACGCCACACGGGGATGCGCACGGCGCGCGCTTGGCTGGTGATCGCCCGATGCATGCGCTGCTTGATCCAGACCGACGCGTAGGTGCTGAACTTCGTGCCAAATTTCGGATCGTAGAGCTCCGCCGCGCGAATCAGCCCGATGTTCCCCTCGGAGACGAGATCCGCGATCGGCAGGCCGAAGCCCGCGTAGTGGTGCGCGATCTTCGCCACGAGTCGCAAGTGACAGTGCACGAGCTGCTCCTGCGCATCCACGTCGCCCTTCGCCGCACGGATCCCGAGCGCTGCGACCTCATCCTCAGTGACCGTCGGGAGTTGACCGACATCGCGGAGATAGCTGTCGAGGGCACTCCAGTCACCGGTTTTGGCAATCGTCAGACGTTTCATGGTTCGGGTCACATTAAACAACTCAGCGAGGATTTCGTTGAATCTTTGGCTGCATTTCGTGCGAACGGCGGTTCTGGACTCATTTGGGGGGTGGAATCGCGTTGCCGCAGCCCAGGAACGCGCTATCTAGCGCAAATCATGCAAATCCACCTCAGCCCCAGAAACGTCCGTCTCACCGCTGCCATTCATCAGCACGCCGCGGAGAAAATTCTGCATCTCGAGGATCTCGCCTCCGACATCGTCGCCGCGCACGTCGTCCTCGTCCATGACGAGACGTCCAAGCCGGAGCTGCGATACACCGTGAAAGTGCACCTCGCGATCAGCGGTCCGGATATTCACGCCGAGCAGCACGCCGGAGACCTTTACGCCGCGCTCGATCTCGTGACCGACAAACTGGCGCGCCAGCTCCGGAAGCGGAAGACGCGACTCACGGACAAGCGCCGGAGCAAAACCCAGGCGCTCACCCGCCGGCGCTAGCGGCGGCGGCGCTTCGCCGGATCGGCTTCCGCGACTTTCTTCGCGGCCACGAGACGCCGGAGCTTGGGCGGTAAGAGCACGCAGGAGTTCACCGACCGGATGTATTGAAGGTTCCGCTCCCAGCGCTCGTCCGGCGTCAGCACCAGGCTGTGCGCGTACAGCCACCTTTCGTCGTCGCTGAGGTCCGGCAGGGAGCGCAGTTTTTCGGCGATCCTTTCCATCTGGCGGATTCTTTTTTTTCCACAGGCGCAGCATGCCCGCGGTGTTTGCTGCGTTCAAGCGCGAGTTCGTGTATCTGCTCCGCCCGCCCCATGCCCGATCCCACCGCCGCCGTCATCGCCAGTGCCAGTGAACTCGTCGTCCGTTACGGGCCCGACAGCGTGCTGGATCGCGCCACCCTTGCCATCCACGAAGGCGAACGCATCGGACTCGTGGGACGCAACGGCTCGGGGAAATCCACGTTCCTGCGCATCGCCGCGGGCGCGCTGGAGCCGGATGGCGGGCTCTTCACCCGCAAGCGCGATCTGGTCACGGGCTATCTGCCGCAGGTCTTCGATCTCGATGACACCGCGACGGTCGAGGCGAATATTCGCGCCGGCGCGCAGGGCGTTCTCGATCTCATCGCGGAATTCGAGGGTCTGCCCGACGAGAGCACCGGCGGCGCGGAGTTGCTCGATCGCATCAATCACTTCGACGGCTGGACCCTTGATCATCGCGTCGGCAGCCTCGCCACGAATCTGCACGCGCCCGCGCTCGACCGCATCGTCGGCTCGCTGAGCGGTGGGGAAAAGCGGCGCGTCGCGCTCTGCCGCGCTCTGCTCGCCCGGCCCGATTTTCTCATCCTCGATGAACCGACGAACCATCTCGACACCGAGTCCATCGAGTGGCTCGAGGATTTCCTCTCCCGCTATCCCGGCGCGTGTCTCTTCGTCACCCACGACCGCTATTTCCTCGACCGGATCGCCACGCGCATCGTCGAACTCTCGCGCGGCGGCTTCCTGAACTACGATGGGAGCTACAGCGAATTCCTCGTCGCGAAAGCGGAGCGCGCCGTGGCCGAGGAGCGCGTCGAGCACAAGCGCCAGCAATTCCTGAAACACGAACTCGCCTGGGTCCGCAAGGGACCGAGTGCGCGCCGGACGAAAAGCGTGGATCGCATCGAGCGTTATTTTGAAGAAGCGGCGAAGGGGCCGCCGGAGCAGGAGATCGACGTGGAGCTGATCATCCCGCCGGCGCCGAAGCTCGCCAATCGCGTCATCACGATGACCGGCATCGGCATGGAACTCGGCGGGCGCACGCTCTTCGACGCGGTGAATCTCGATCTCGCCGCGGGCCTGCGCCTCGGCGTGGTCGGCCGGAATGGAATCGGCAAGTCGACCCTACTGAAAATCATGATCGGCGATCTGGAGCCGACCCGCGGCAAGGTGGAGATGGGCGCGCGCACGCAGCTCAACTACGTGGATCAAAATCGCCTCGCGCTCGATGACGACAAGACCGTCTGGGAGGAAGTAGGCGAAGGGCAGGAGCATGTGAAGCTCGGCGAGGAGAGCATCACCCTGCGCAGTTATCTGCGGCGGTTTCTTTTCACCGACGACCGCATCAATACCAAGATCGCGCACCTCAGCGGTGGCGAGCGCAGCCGCATCCTGCTCGCGAAAATCCTCAAGCGCGGCGGCAATGTGATCATCCTCGATGAGCCGACGAACGATCTCGATCTCGCGACGCTGCGGCTGCTCGAAGAGGCGCTGCTCGGCTTTGGCGGCGTGGTCATCGTGGTGAGTCACGACCGCTACTTTCTGAATCGCGTCTGCACCCACACCCTGGCCTTCGAGGGCGGTGGCGTGGTGACGCTGAACGCGGGTGGCTACGACTACTATCTCGAGAAGCGGGCGAGCCGGATCGGGGCAGCGAGTGCAACCCCCGCCACGCTTCCGCGCACTGGCGGCAGCCTGGAGTCAGCCGCTCCGAAGAAGCGCAAGCTCACCTACAAGGAAACGCGCGAGCTGGAGACGATCGAGGCGGACATCCACGCCGCGGAGGCCGAGGTCGTGCGGCTCGAAGCGATGCTCTCCGCACCCGATGCCTACATGAAGCACGGCGGCCAGTGGGCGGAACTGGAAGCGCAACTCGAAGGCAGTCGCGCCAAGGTGCCGCGACTCTATGCGCGCTGGGAGGAGCTGGAAGCGATCAGGCAGGGGTAACGGTTGTAGCGTCGGGGGTTTTGCGGGCGCCCCCAACCAAGGTTGGGGGGGGGCGCCGGGCCCGCGGGGGCGCCGGTGAAAACCACCCCCCCCCCCCCCCCCCCCCCCCC
>JANPIS010000314.1:0-7164 GCA_031425095.1 Chthoniobacteraceae bacterium | reverse complement strand
GCCACCGCTGCGCACCGAGCCGAGCTCGAGTCCTTCCGTGGCATCCAGCCGCCACACCTGCTGCATCTGCCCCGAGATCGTGTCGCGGAAAGTGAACGCGCCGCCGTCTTCATCGAGCCACCACTCGCGCGCAAAGCTCAGCCCCGCGACCTTGCGATCGCCCATGCCGCGCATCCGTTCCTCGATCTGGAAAGGCTGCGTCGAATCCCAGCGATACACGGGCAGCTCGCGCCACGCGTCGGGGAAAGTCGTCTGCGACACATCGATCGCCGGCATCCCGATGATCTCCACCACACGGAAATCCGGCTGCGCGCGGAAAGCGACGAGCTGCTCCGCTGCTGCGGGTCACGCGGTCGCGGCGTAGCCGACCGTCTTCGGGTTATCGAAGCGGAACGCGTCCGCCTTCACCGTCCACTTCCCGGCGCGCACCTGCGCTTTCATCCGGCCCGTGTCATCGACCGCGACCGGGATGGGACTCTCCACCGTCGCGAGCTTCCAGCCTTCCGGGAGGATCGTGCCCAGCTCCTCCTCGCGGCTCTTGCCCGAGACGGTGAGTTCCACCTCCGTGCGCAGCCACAGCGGGATGCCATCCTCGAGTGCGCTGTAAATTTTCACCGCCAGGAAATCCTTGTCCGTCTCCGACGATGCGGCGTCGCGCTTCAGCCAGAGAAAGCCATCCGCATCCCAGACCGGCAGCTCCACGGGCTTGCCATCGATGACGAGCACGAGGATGCCGATCGACTCCGGCACGGCGATGCGCTGCGGCACTTCGCTCCAGCGATACGCGCCTTCGATGCGATGCGTCCCCGCCGCGATCTTCACCGCCGGTCCATCGCCACGCTCGACCACCGGAGCCGGCGCGCCATCCACCCTCACCTCCACCGGCCACCGCTCGCGCCCCCCCAGCAGCGGCACCCAGGTCTCGTGAAACGCCGTGACCGCGATATCGAACCGCCCGCCCGCCTTATCCACCTGCAAACCCGCGCGCGACGGCCAGAAGCAGAGATGCTTCTGCGGGTCGCTAAACGGCGTCGGGCACTTGCGGTGCGCGTCATCCCAAGTGGCCCAATCCTGCCACGCGGCGAGCGGTTCCGGGATCTCGCGCTCCGGTGGCGCGGGCGGCGCTGGCTCCTGTGCGACGACACGCGCCGTGCAGCACGCGAAGAGGAGGATGATGAGGAGGGAGTGGGGCGGGAGCTTTTTCATCAGAGCGAGAGCGACCCGGCATTCAATCGCCCGCCCAGCGGCAGTGCGAGCGATTACGAAAACACCGGCGCGCAGCGTGAAGAGCGCGTTGCTATTTCCTATGAAATGGATTCGCTCAAGTTCATTGAAATGCATCGTCCTCGCTTCTCCACCGACGAACGAACGCTCAATCCGAGGATCCCGGATTGGCTGAGTGAATTGTTGCTCACCGGCGCGCTGCTCTTCCTCCTTTTCAGAACCTTTGCGTACTGAACAGGTGAGCCGACGCGACCGAACGAGCACCACCCTTGGCGAACTCTGAACGGACAATCGCGTCGAGTGTCTAGGGCAGCGCTTCCCTTCGCATGGCGGCATTGCCTTTCCCTCGAACCCTGATCGTATCCCCCGAGCTTTCTCCCTATGTCCGCACCGCTCCCGCAAGACGACGTCGCCGCGATCGATGAACTCCGCCAAGTCTATGGCCGGCTCACTGGGGAACTGAGCAAGATCATCGTCGGCCAGCAGCAGGTCATCGAACAACTCGCGATCTGCCTCTTTGCCCGCGGCCATGCGCTGCTCATGGGCGTGCCGGGACTCGCCAAGACGCTGCTAATCAGTCGCCTCGCGGAGACCATGTCACTGAGTTTTTCGCGCATTCAATTCACGCCGGATCTCATGCCGATGGACATCACCGGCACGGACATTCTGCAGGAGCTGCCGGGGGGAAAGCGCGCGTTCGAGTTCGCGAAGGGGCCGGTCTTTGCGAACATCGTGCTCGCGGATGAGATCAATCGCGCGCCGTCCAAGACGCAGGCCGCGATGCTCGAGGCGATGCAGGAGCACCGCGTTACCGTGGCCGGGCGGACTTACGTGCTTGATTCGCCGTTCTTCGTGCTCGCGACGCAGAATCCCATCGAGCAGGAGGGCACGTATCCGCTGCCCGAGGCGCAGCTCGATCGGTTCATGTTTATGATCGGCGTGGATTACCCCTCGCGTGCGGAGGAAGTGCTGATCGCACGCAGCACCACCGGCGTGGCGCTGCCCAAGCTCGATCACGTGCTCGATGGGGCGCAGGTGCTCGCCTTCCAGGACCTGGTCCGCCGCGTGCCGGTGCCGGATCATCTCTATGAATTCGCCGTCGATCTCGCACGCCGGACACGACCGCTGAGCAGCGAGGCGCCGGCGTGGCTGAAGCCGCTCGTGAGCTGGGGCGCGGGGCCGCGTGCGGTGCAGTATTTGATCCTAGGAGCCAAAGCGCGGGCTGCCCTGCACGGCAGTTACATGGTGCGGATGGAGGATGTGATCGCCGTCGCCGATCCGGTGCTGCGACATCGCGTGATGACCACCTTCACTGCCGAGAGCGAAGGCGTGAGCAGCCGCGATGTGGCGAAGCGGCTGGTCGAGGAGTTGAGCAAGGCGGCGTGAGCGGAGAATCGTCCTCGTAATCGTCCTCGTCCTCGTCCTCGACATATGGGCTCCGCGACGAAGTTCGATCACGAGAAACTGGACGTGTATCAGCTTCAGCTCCGTTTCATCGGATGGGTGTCCGACCTCTTTGAAGAGCTGCATACCGCGAAGCCTCGCCGCGTCGCAGAAACCCTCGACCAACTCGACCGCGCCAGCCTTTCGGTGCTGCTGAATATCGCCGAAGGCAATGGCCGCCGCGGTTCCCAGCAGCGCGTGCGGTTCTTCGACGACGCCCGCGGTTCTGCCACCGAATGCGCCGCTTGTCTTGATGCGCTCATGGCCAAACGCGCCGCGACGGAGGCGCGCATCGCAGAGGGGAAAGCGCTCCTCGTCAGAGTTGTGTCGATGCTGTCGAAACTGATGGAGCGCTTTGGCGAGGAGGACGCTGAAATTTCGAGGACGAGGACGAGGACGATTACGAGGACGAGCGCGCCGTGAACGCAGACCGCTCCTTCCTCGACCCGGCGGTCCTCAGCCGCCTCATGGCTCTGCCGCTGCACGCGCGGCACGCCATGCTCGGCAATGTCTCCGGCAAACATCGCAGCCCGGTCCGCGGCTCGTCGCTGGAGTTTGCGCAGTATCGGAAATACGTCCCGGGCGATGACACCCGCCGGCTCGACTGGCGTACTTGGGGCCGCAGCGATCGTTTTTACATCAAGGAATTCGAGGCCGACACAAACCTCCGCCTCTGTCTGCTCATCGACACCAGCGGCTCGATGGACTTCGGGCCGAAGAGCGCGACGCGGCTGGACTACGCGAGGCGCATCGCCGGCACGCTCAGCTACCTCGCGGCGCAACAGGGCGACGCGGTCGGGCTGTGGAGCATGGCGGCGAAGGCGATCGAGATTCCGCCGAAGCGCGGGGCCTCGCATCTCGGTCTCGTGCTCGATCAGATGGCGGGCCTCACGCCGATCGGCGGCACCACGCTGCTCACGGCGCTGCACGATGCCGCGGAGAAGATCCGCCAGCGCGCGCTCATCGTCATTCTCTCGGATTTCTTCGTGCCGCCCGCGGAGCTGAAATCCGCGATCCAACACCTGCGCTTCCGCAAACACGACGTCGCCGCCTTTCATCTCCTCGATCAAAAGGAGCTCGATTTCGACTTCGATCGACCCGCGCGTTTCGTCGATCTCGAAGGCGGCGAACCGGTGCTCGCCGATCCTTCGCTGATCGCCCGCAACTACCGCGAAGCCGTCCGCCTTTACCTCGCCGAGATGGATGAACTCGTCCGCACCACCGGCATGGATTATCACCGCGTGAAGATGCACGAGCCCTACGACGAAGTGCTCGTGCGCTTCCTCCTCGGGCGCACTCCGAAACGCGCCGCACGATGACTTTCCTCCAGCCAGCGCTGCTCATCGCCCTGCCGCTCGCGGCGCTGCCGGTGGTCATCCATCTCATCCATCTCTACCGGCGGCGGCAGGTGAAGTGGGCGGCGATGATCTTCCTGCTCGCCGCGCAGCGGATGAACAAAGGGCTCTCGCGCCTCCGGCAGATTCTCATCCTCGCGCTCCGCGTGCTCGCGGTCGCGGCAATCCTCTTTGTCATCACGCGCCCGCTCGCCGGCGGCTGGCTCGGCCTCACCGGCGGCGCGCCGGATACTGTACTCATCCTCCTCGATCGCTCCGCGAGTATGGAGCAGCAAAATCTTGCGACCGGCGTGAGCAAGCGCGTCGCCGGTCTGCGCAATCTTTCCAAGGCCATCACCGACGCCGTCGGCACGCGCTCGCGCCTCGTGCTGCTCGACAGCGCGCTGGGCAAAGCGGAGCCGCTCGAGAAGGCGCAGTCGCTCCTCGATCTCCCGCAGACCGCAGCCACCGAGACTGCCGCGGACATCCCCGCACTGCTGCAAAGCGCCCTCGATTACATCACCACGAACCAGACCGGCCGCACCGATGTCTGGCTGCTCAGCGATCTTCAGCAAAGCGATTGGGACGCATCGAGTGGGCGTTGGGAGACGCTGCGCAGCGCCTTCGCCACGCTGAAAGGCGTGCGCTTTCATCTGCTCTGCTACCCCGAAGTCCCGCCCGACGATCTCGGCGTGACGGTCGAGCGGGTAGTCCGGCGGGAGACGAGTGAAAAGGCGGAGCTGCTCCTCGATCTGCGGGTGGTGCGTCACGCGGATCGGCCGCAGCCCGCGGAGCTGCCGCTGCGCTTCGTGATCAATGGCGCGGCTACCGCGATGAAGGTCACGCTAACCGAAAACCGACTCGTGCTCCAAGCCCACGCGATCCCCATCGACAAGACCACGAAGCGGGGCTCGGGCCGCGTGGAATTGCCCGCCGACTCCAGCGCCGCGAACAACACCTTCCACTTCGTCTTCGACGAACCCGCGCCGTTGCTCTCGGTGATCGTGTCCGACGACGAAGCCGAGTCCGGTCCGCTCCAGGCGGCGCTCGCCGCGGCGGCGGAGCCCTCGCGCAAATATGTCGCGACCGTGCTGAGCACGCGGCGCACGGCCGAGATCGCGTGGGAGAATGCGGCACTGCTCGTCTGGCACGCGCCCATTCCAAAAGCCGACGAGGTGGTCGCGCGGCAAATCCAGAACCACGTCGCCGCCGGTCGCTCGGTCCTTTTCCTCCCGCCCGAATCGCCGGACGAAGCGGAGATCTTCGGCCTCCGCTGGGAGCGCTGGATCGGCGGTCCCACGGACCAACCGCAGACCGTGGAATGGTGGCGCAACGACGCCGACCTGCTCGCCAATGCGCGCGACGGCGCAGCCCTGCCGGTCGGCACCCTCGAAGTGCTGCGCCGCTGCGGCATCGCGGGCGAAGGAATCCCGCTGGCCCGCGTCGCGGACCGCCAGCCGCTGCTGATGCGCTCGACGCTCGCGCCGCAGGGCGGTGCCTACTTCCTCGGCACGCTGCCCGGAGCTTCCGCATCGAGTCTGGCGCGGGATGGCGTGGTGATGTTTGCCCTGCTCCACCGCGCGCTGAATGACGGTGCGCGCACCCACGGCAAAGCCCAGCAGCGCACCGCCTCGGCATCCGCGCTCGGCAACGATCCGGCGCGCTGGCGGCCTCTCGAGCCCCGGGGCGAGAGCGTCATCTCCACCATGCTCCCGCTGCGCGCCGGGGTCCTCGCAACCGGCGAGCAGATCACCGCGCTGAACCGCCCGCCCGGCGAAGATCAACCCGGCGTGCTTTCCACCACCGTGCTCAATGAACTCTTTGCCGGACTCGATTTCCGCGTGCTCACCGATTCGCTCGAAGATGGCCGCAGCCTGACCAACGAAATTTGGCGCACCTTCCTCGTCGCGATGGCCCTCGCGCTCGTCGCGGAAGCGCTGCTCTGCATGCCTCCGCATCGTGAAATGAAACCAGCATCGACCAGCGGATGAAACGTCCAAGTCCTCCAGACCGGGCGGCGATTGCAAGGATGAGGGGCGCCCACGCCCCGTGTCGAAAAACTGGGGGCGAGGGCGCCCCTCCTCCTTGATGAAACCCGCGAGCCAATCCCTCGTCTTCACGCACACGCCGGCTTCGGTGGCGATCGCGGTGGCGTTTGTGCTCGTGGTCGCGGCGCTCGCGTGGATGGCGTGGCGGCGGAGTGGATTTCGCACCACGACGGGATGGCTCGAAGCGCTGCGCGTGCTGATCGCGATCGGGATCGCCATCACGCTCAATCAGCCGGAATGGCGCGAAGTCTTCCAGCCGGACACCAAGCCGACGCTCGCCATCCTCGCCGATGTCTCGCGTTCCATGGAGACGTGCGATGTGCCCGCCAGTGGCAATCCTGCGGCGGAACTGCAATCGCGCGCCGATCTGGCCAAGCCGCTCACCGACCTCGCGGCGTGGCGTGAAATCGCGCAGCAGATGGACGTGGTGGTCGAGCCTTTCTCCTCCGATCAGCAACCCGCGGCAGAGGGCACCGACCTGAACACCGCGCTGCTCCAGGCCGCGGAGAAACATCCGCGGCTGCATGCCGTGGTGCTGCTCAGCGACGGCGATTGGAATACCGGCGAACCACCCGCCCAAGCGGCGACGCGACTCCGGATGCGCGAGGTGCCGGTCTTCGCCGTACCACTCGGCACGGAGACGCGGCTGCCGGATGTCGAAGTCACGAGCTTCGACGTGCCGACCTTTGCCATCGCCGGCAAACCGCTGCGCGTGCCTTTCACCATCACCAGTTCATTGCCGCGCGATGAAGCGGCGACGATCGAGATGAAATCCTCGACCGGTGAATTGATCACGAAGTCCGTGGTCATCCCGGCGATGAGCCGCTTGCAAGACGTGCTCACTTGGAAGCCGGAAAAGCCCGGTGACTTGAAGCTCACCCTCAGCGTGCCGAAGACGGGCGGTGAGCGTCTGCTCGAAAACAACTCCGTCGAAGCACCGCTCTCGATTCGGAAGGAGCAACTGCGCGTGCTCATCATCGAGACCTTCCCGCGCTGGGAATATCGCTACCTGCGCAACGCCCTGGAGCGCGATCCCGGCGTCGAGGTCAATTGTCTCCTGCTGCATCCCGATCTCGGCAAGCCCGGCGCGGGTCGCGGGTATCTCGCGGCGATGC
>JANPIS010000313.1:0-23246 GCA_031425095.1 Chthoniobacteraceae bacterium | reverse complement strand
GGCGTTCTTTTGGAATCTCTTCCTCGCCTGGATTCCGCTGGCTGCGACGCTGCCGATCTATGGGCTCCGCCGCAGCCGCGGACGCCGCTGGCCCGTCGTGAGCTTCTGTTTCGTCATCTGGTTCCTCTTCTTTCCAAACGCTCCATACATCGTCACGGATCTGCAGCACCTCCATCCGCGGCCCGGGGTTCCGCTCTGGTACGATCTCATCACGATCATGGCCTTCGCGCTCACGGGGCTCTTCATCGGTTACCTTTCGCTCTACCTCATGCAGGAAGTCGTGCGGGCGTGGTTTGGAAGGATGGTGAGTTGGGCGTTCGCGTTGGGGATGCTCGGAGTGAGCGCGTTCGGGATTTATCTCGGGCGCTTCGTGCGGTGGAACTCATGGGACGCGCTCACGGCTCCACTCGAGACCGTGGCCGACGCCGCCCGCATCGCGAATCCCGCGACGAACCCGCAGGCGCTCGCCTTCTCAGGCACGTTCTTCGCCTTTTCGCTGGTCTGCTATCTGATCGTGTACTCTTTCACCCACCTGCACGCTTGGGTGGACGTGCCAAAGAGCAGCGAGCGCCGCTAGCCGGACGGCGTTGCCGGAAAATGTCGATTGCTGTGGCCCGGCACTTGCATTACGCCAAGCAACCAATCCGCCATGTCCCTCATCCGATCATTGCTCTGGTTCTCGCTTTTCATCGTCGCCACCTTTGGCTTCACGGTGCTCTTTGAGCATGGGACGGACAACTACTTCGAGAACGCGAAGAAGGAGAAGGAATACCTGCTCAAGATGATCTCCGCGGCGCCGGAGAAGAAGGCCGACGGGTCGGACAGATTTCTGAAGTAAGGCGCGGCGGTCGTGCAGGCTCGGGCGTCTCCTGCGGACGGCCCGGTTCGGAACTCGCGCATGGATCAATCTTTCTCCGGCGCGGCGCCCCTTGCGCGGTTTGGTGCACCGCCGCCATTGTCAAAGCTGCGAGGCTAGTGCTAGTTTGGCGAGTCTTCTCCCTATGCCCATCTCGACTGACAAGGATCTGCCCGAAAACTCCCGCCAGCTTTGGCTGAAAGCATTGAGCGCTGTGGAACTCCGCAATTACGGCTACGCCATTTCCCTCATTCAAGCCGTGCTCAAGGAAACCCCCGGCTTCCTCGATGGCCGCAAGCGGCTGCGCAAAGTGGAACTCGCCGCCACCAAGGGAAAGAAGAGCTTCCTCTCCGGCCTCTCCAGCGCGTCGCTGAAGGGCGGCAGCGTGATGAAAAAAGACCCGCTCGCCGCGATGGAGCTCGCGGAGAAAACCTTCGAGACCGATCCGACGAATGTGCAGGCGAATCATCTCCTCAAGGAGGCGGCCAAGGCCGCGGGCTACCCGGAGATCGCCGCCTTTGCCCTCGAGACATTGGTCGATGCGAACCCGACCGACACCAAGCTCATGCACGAGCTCGGCGCGCTCTACACTTCCACCGGCGACTCCGACAAGGCCGTGGAGATTTACTCGAAGATCGCCGCGGCCAATCCCGCCGACATGGTCGCCGTGAAGATGAGCAAAGATGCCGCCGCCACCGCGACGATGAAGAAGGGCGGATGGGAGAAGGAGGGGAGCTTCAAGGACAAGCTGGCGAACAAAGACGAGGCGGCCGCGCTCGAGCAGAAGAGCCGCATCGTCCGCAGCGCCGAGGCGATTGATGACCTGCTGGCCGAACTGCATCCGAAGTGGGAGGCCGACCAGACGCACGTCGATAACTGCAAGCGCATGGCGAAGCTCTGGGAGGAACGCTACGAGGTGGAGCCGAACGACGACGCGCTGGCCAACGCGATCTGGTTTTACGAACACACGAACACGGTGCTGAACGGCGCGGACCCCGGCGTGCTGCGCAAGCTTTCCGATCTGCAGATGAAGCAGACCGAAGTGCAGATCAAGGTGCAGGAGGATTACGCGACCGCCACCGAAGCATGGCTGGCTGGCGAGGGCGCGAGCCTGACGGAGGATGAAAAGTTGCCCTATCAGCAGGCGGTCGACGATGCGAAGAATGCAGCCGCTGAGATCCGGAAGAGTCGCGATGAACTGCTCATCACCGATGCGCGTCGCCGGATCGAACGCAACCCGACCGATCTGCAGCTCCGCTTCGAACTCGGTGAGTTGCTCGTGCGGGCCGGGCAGTACTCGGATGCCATCGAGCAATTGCAGAGGGCGCGGCAAAACCCGAATGCGCGCATCAAGGCCATGCGCTTCCTCGGACAGTGCTACCGGGAGAAAGGCATGCTCGATCTCGCCGCCAAGCAGCTCAAGGACGCCGCCAGCGAAATGCTCGCGATGGATGGACTGAAAAAGGAAATCCTCTACGAGCTCGGCCTCGTCTATGGGCTCATGTCGAAGAAGGACGAAGCCCTCGCCTGCTTCAAAGAAATCTACGAGGTGGACTACGCCTACCGCGACGTCGCGCAGCGGGTGGAGAGCTCCTACGGCGCCTGAGGCCAGTCCGAGAATTGCATTGCGCGTTTGGGCTCGGCGCCTATAGTGCGCGCCCTTCCGCAACCAAAGACACTGATTTTATGTCCCAACATCGCAGCCTCAAAGGAGCCAGTACCATCGCCGCCAAGCGCAACGTCTTGAAGCGTTTTGAGCGCGTCGAGTTGCTGAAGAAACGCGGCCAGTTCAAGGCCGGCGACAAAGTCATCGGCCTGCGCAAGACCAAGCCCGAAGCGTAAGCCGGGCCTCGGGCTCCCAGCAGATTTCAGAGCCGCCGGACGAGTGATCGTCCGGCGGTTTTGCTTTGCCCGGCCGGGTCTTTCGATTCCACTTCCTCGCCGAACCATGAACTCTCCCCGCCGTCCGGCTTTCGCCCATGGCATCATTTGTCTGATCGCGTGCGCGGCTGCGGCGGTCGCCGCCGATCCGGTGTTGCCGAAAGCGAAGCCAGTCCCGCGGACGCAGGCCGTCCCTCAGGCGCACGATCAGGTTTCCTTCCAGCGCGATGGCGTGGAGATCGCCCGCTACCACTACGGCAACGACCTCAATCGCCCGTTCATTTTTCCCGTCATCGGTCCATCGGGGCGGTCCCTCACGCGGATGGGGCACCCGCGCGATCCGCAGGGGCACAGCCATCACAACTCCGTCTGGATCTCGCACCAGTTCGTCAACGGCACGAACTTCTGGGGTGACACCAGCGGAGCGCGGATCGTCCACGTTCGCACGCTGCGCATGGACGACAGCGATGAGTCCGCTTTCCTCGAGACGGAGAACGCCTGGCGCGATAAGGATGGCAAGACGCTCCTGGCTGAGCTCCGACGGACGACTTTTCGGGAACTCGAAGCGGGAGAGCGGCTGCTGGTGATCGAGATGCAATTGGAAGCCTGCGGTGCGGAGGTGAGGCTGGACGAGTCGGCGTTCGGGATGCTCGCGGTGCGCATGGCGAAGACCATCGGCGTGCATGACGGTGGTGGGACGATCCGGAATTCCGAAGGCGGCGTGGATGAGGGGGGCTGCTTTCGCAAGCCGGCGCGCTGGTGCGACTACTCGGGGCCGATCACCGCGACGGCCATCGAGGGCATCACGCTCATGGATCACCCGATGAATGCGAATCATCCCGTGCCGTTCCACGTCCGCAACGACGGCTGGATGGGCGCCTCGCTCACTTTCCCGGGAGCAGTCACGATCAAGCCTGGCGAACCGCTGCGTCTTCGCTATGCGCTGTTCGTGCATGCGGGGCTCCCGTCGTCGGACGTGCTGGAGAAACGCTGGCGGGAGTTCGCCGCGACGACCTTCACAGAGTTCCCTACGAAGCGGTAGCCGCTGCCGCGCGAGTCCAGCGTCGCGTTGACTTCGCCTTCGTCCGCGCGCATCTTTTCTCACCATGGACACCCCCGAGCCGCCCAAGCCATTCATGCAGAAGTTTCAGGAACGCCTGGCTGCTTCCCGGTTCTTCACGTTCTCGTTGTTGCTTCACATCGTGATCGTCCTCGTGGGCGGCAGCGTTGTGCTCATCAAGAAAGTGATGGACGCGCCGGATTTCGAAGCCGCCGACGGCCTGATCGGAGGTGACGAAGCGGTCGCCGCTCCGCCGAGCCCCGTCGATCTTACCCAGCAGCAGTTCACCCCGACTGCGCCCGAGCTGAACTCGCCGCAACTGACGACGATCACCACGACGAATGTTTCGACGCCCGTCTTTGCGGTGGCGGCCGTCGCTCCGCAGGTCAAGCCCGTGAACACCGACTCCATGTCGAAGGCGCTCAGTGAAGCCGCCAAGACGATGGGTAAAGGCGTCGGCGCCGGCCTTCCCGGATCGATGGCGGGCCGCATGGGCGGCAGCGCTCGGCGCGCCGCGATGATGGCCAAGGGCGGCAAGGACAAGAGCGAGCAAGCGGTGCTCAAGGGCCTGCGCTGGCTAGTTAAGAATCAGAACGAAGACGGCTCCTGGAGCCCGGAGAATCGCCCGGCTATGACGGGACTTGCCTTGCTCGCCTTCCTCGGCCACGGCGAACTGCCGACTTCACCGGAGTTCGGTCCCACGGTGGAGAAGGCCGTGAACTGGCTGCTCACGAACGGGCAGAAGAACGAAGGCCGGCTGAACATGCGGGAAAAGTTCAATCAGCCGGGTGTGTACGAACACGCCATCGCCGCCTACGCGCTCGGCGAATACTACACGATGAGCAAGGATGAGCGCGCTGTGGATATTCTCAAACAGGCCACCAAGTACATTATCGATGGTCAGGGTCCGGATGGGGGTTGGATGTACTCTTACGACAAGACCCAGAGCGACACCTCGGTGAGCGGCTGGCAGATTCAGGCGCTCAAAGCCGCGCATCTTTCCCAACTCGATATTCCCGGTATCGCTGAGTGCATGGACAAGGCGATGCTGAATCTCAAGCGGGTGCAGGACGGCAAAGGAAACTTTCACTACAGAAAAGTGGGTGACCGTGGGGCGAAGTCGAACCTCGCGGGCGTCGGCGTCCTCTGCACTTATTTTTGGAAGCAGAAGAAGGATAAGACGGTGAGCGAAGGGATGAGCTACATCATCGACCGCGTGAAGTCTGACGAGCCGATCGACTATGCTGGTCCCGAGGCCGACCTCTACAAGTGGTACTATCATACCCAAGCTGCTCTGATGGTCGGCGGCCCCGCTTGGACGACGTGGAACAGACTCTTCCAGGACGAGATCGTGGATGCTCAGAGCCCGGATGGCAGTTGGCCTCTGACCGGGAGCACGAAAAGCCACGGCCCGGAAAAGAAAGCGGACGGTGCCGGTCCCGTGTATCGCACGACGCTCTGCATCCTGATGCTCGAGGTGTACTACCGGTACATGCCGAGCACGAAGAGCTGACGTCCGATTCGGGCCCTTCGCGGAGGTCGGGCGGGCTCGTGTGCGAATGTTGGGCTCCCTCCCGCAGACGGGCATGAGATCTTGAGTTGCGGGCTGCTTGCAACTTTCCCGCGGTCCCCGCACCGTAGCGCTCCCTTTTCCCGCAAAGACTTTCCTGCCCTCTGGCTCACCCATCCCGATGCCCTATTGGTTCTCGTTTCACTTTCAGGACTTCGCGTTTTCGTTCCTCAGCATCCTCCTGGAAGGCGTGCCCTTCGTGCTCCTCGGCTCGCTGATCTCCGGCTTCGTCGATGTCTTCGTCTCGTCCGAACGCATCACCCGGATGCTGCCGAAAAATCAGGGCGTCGCGATTCTCGTTAGCGGCCTGCTCGGGCTCGTCTTTCCGATGTGTGAATGCGGCAGCGTTATCATCATCCGCCGTTTCATCCGCAAGGGTCTGCCGCTCGGCTGTGCTGTGACCTACATGCTCGGCGCGCCGATCGTGAGCCCGATCGTGGCGCTGAGTACCTTCGCCGCATTCAAGGGGCAGAACCCTGAGCTCATGACGGCGCTGCGACTCGGGCTTGGCTTTAGCATCGCGGTGTTCGTGGGCTTCATCGTGCGTGGCTTGCCGCGTGCGGCGATCTTGCAGCCCGCGATGCTCGGCGAAGCGGCACGTCAGCGCGCGGGCCTGAGCGTCGCCGCGGAGCCGGCCCTCCAGGAGTTTTCCGCCGCCGCTGAGCGCGCGCCGTTTGGGCGCAAGGTGCTCCTCTCGATCCAGTCGGCGACCTCCGATTTGCTCGACGTCACGTTCTTCCTCATTATCGGCGCGGCGCTCGCGAGTGTGTTCAATACCGCGGTGAATCAGGAAGTCATCCTGCCCTTCGCCGCGAATCCTCCGGTCGCGATCGTCGCGCTCATGGTTCTCGCCGGAGGGCTCGCGCTGTGCAGTACCACCGACGCCTTCATCGCCGCGAGTTTTGCGTCGTTCCCGTTTGCCGCGAAGCTCGGCTTCCTGCTCTTCGGGCCGATGTTCGACGTGAAACTCTTCTGGCTCTACGGCCTCGTCTTCAAGCGCCGCGCCGTGGCCCTGCTCGGCATCGGCCTCTTCATCGTGATCGGCCTCATCTGCTGGCAGCTTTCCAACATGGATCTCGAACGGATCCCCTCGCTCCCCCAAGCGCCCATTGCGACACCAGCTGCCGTGCCGTAGTCTGCCCCACTCGTATGAACGCTGTCTTCTCCCGCTGGCTCCCGTGCGCCACGCTTGCGACTTGGAGTGCCATCCTCCTCACGATGTTTTTCTCAGGTCGTGTGCGCCATCTGCTCGCTCCGGAGTTCAGACCGGGCGTCGTCATCGCGGGCGTGGTGCTGGGCCTGATGGCACTCACCTTTCTGCTCCTGCCGGTGGACGCCGGCTGCTGCTCGTCCGTGGAGTGCAGCCACTCGGTCTCGCGCCGTGCGACGGGTAAGATCGTTACCTTCCTCATCCTGCTGCTGCCGATCAGCGCCGCGGCGATTTTTTCGCCGGAAGGCTTCAGCGCGAATCTCGTGAAGAATCGTGGTGTCATCACCGACGTGAGTCAGCTCGGCGCCGTGCCGCGGGTGAACACCGCTCCTGTCGAGATGCCGCTTCCGACCAACGACCCGAACGCCGCTCCGCAAGCCGCCGCCGCAGTAACGCCCGCACCCGCTCAGCCCGCCGAGATGGCTCCCGGCGACTATCTGCAGCGGACCGCGGACGGGACGATCATCGCCGAGGTGCTCGATCTTCTCTACGCCGCGCAGGACAACACCCTGCGCAAGGATTTCGAAAACAAGCGCATCGAACTCGTCGGCCAGCTCATGCCGGATTCGACCGCGAATGCCGGCGGCAAGCGCTTCAAGGCGGTGCGGATGTTCATGACTTGCTGTGCGGCGGACGCGCGGCCGATCGCGGCGCTCGTGGAGGCCGAGTCGGTGCCGGAACTGCCGGAGATGACGTGGATCAAAGTCACAGGCACCTCGACGTTTCCGATCGAGAACGGTCGGCGCATCTCGGTGCTGAAGGCGGACAAGGTCGAGAAGACCACGCCGCCTGAGGAGTCGATGCTCTACTGAGCGGGGGCCACGTCGCGGTGCGTCGGGGTCGGCTTCCCGGGGCGAAAATGTTCGAGGTGATCGAGCTTCGCCGTGAGACCGGCGAAGCGCACGGGTAACGCGGCGACGGCAGCGGTGACGGCTTCGCGCAAGTCGTCCGGGCTCGCTTCAGCGCGCGCATTCACGATGAGCTGCCCGCTCGTGACCGGCGCCTCGAGCTTCAGCGAAAGCTCCGGCACGAAGTCACTGCGGACGAGATTGATCGCGGCGATGTCGCCGAGACCATCATCGGGGCTGAGCGTCATCTTGAGGTGGGCGATCTCCGCGGGCGCGAGCCGCTGCTGGATGTCGGCGGCGAGCGCTTTCAGGACATCTTCGGCGGCAAACCCCGTTTTGTGGGCGAGCTGCACCGTGGCATTCAGCCAGCCGAGCAGCGCCTCGCCCTCGGCGTAAATCTCGTAGTCCACCTCCATCGTGGCCCGCGTCGTTTGTTCGCCACTCGCGATCTGCGCGAACCACTCGGACGCTCCGCGCCCTTCGCGCACCGAGACATCGAGGACCTTGGCGTGCGGGAAATCCGTCGCGAGCCGCGCGCGGAGTTGCCCGAGCGTGGGTGCGTCTATGAGATCGCTCTTCGTGATCACGATGAGGTCCGCCTCCTCGAGCTGCTTGCGGTAGATGTAGAGCACCTTGTCCGAGAAGCGCCCGCCCTCCGCGAGACCGAAGATGCGCGCCGCGCGGATCGGATCGACGAGCACGCTCAACGGCGCGATGGCGAAACGATCCCCGTAGATGCGCCGCAGCGGATACGTCACCGTCGCGACGAGATCGGTGCAGCTTCCCACGGGCTCGGCGATGAAGACGTCAGGCCGCGTCGATTCGTCGAGTTTGCCGGCGGCATCGACCAGCGAATTGAAGCGGCAGCAGAAACAGCCGCCCGGGATTTCCTCCGTCGCGAAACCTTTCGAGCGCAGCATCGTCGTGTCGACGAGCTCGCTGCCTTGATCGTTGGTGATGAGGCCGACCCGCAGTCCTTGCCGAGTCAGCTCCTGCGCGAGGGCTGCGACGGCCGTCGTTTTCCCGGCTCCCAGAAAACCACCGATCATGACGTAGCGCGCCTTGGCAGATTTCAGGTTCGGAGCTTCAGGTTTCTGGTTGGTCATGGGGCTTCTTCGTGCGCTTGTTTTTCGAGAATGCGATCGATGGTCGTGTCGAGGAGCGCGCGGTAGCTGGCGAGGTCGAAACACTTCGCATCCGGCGTCCCTTCGACGAGGTAGAGCCAGCCCGCGCCATAGGGATCTTCGCCCACCGCCTCGATGCGCGCGCGCAGCTCCGAGTTGCCACCGGCGAACCGTCCATCGGCCACGCAGTAGATATCGCTGATCGCCTTGAAGCCCTCGATCGAACCGATGATCTCGCCGCTCACGACCGCGTCGCCGTCCTTCTTTTCAAACTGCAAATCCACGATCTCACCGAGCATCCGCGTGGCGAACTTCGTGAAGCCGACGCGCCACAATCCGCCTTCCTCTTGCGCCAGCCAGAAGTGCGAAGGGCTGTAGAGGCACTGCGTCGGGAGATGCGTGACGAAGTTGCTGCGTTTGTAGAAGGAGGTCGCGGGCGCGGACATCGGGAGCGGCGAACATCCAACACTCCTCGCCGAACATCCAACATCGAAATTGCCCGCACCTTCTGGCCGGAGTGCAGTTGCATGCGGGATGTGGGATAGCGGATGCTCGGCGGTCAGGATGCTCTACTTCGACCACAATGCCACCCATCCGCTCTCCCGCGTGGCGCGCGAGGCATGGCTCGACGCGGTGGAGCGCTATCCGGCGAATCCTTCCAGCCCGCATCGACTCGGGGCGCGGGCGGACGCGGCGATCCAGCAGGCGCGGGAAAAGCTCGCGGCGTGGATGGGCTGCGAGCCGCTGGAGATCGTGTGGACGGCTGGCGCGACGGAAGCGAACAACATGGCCGTGCATCACCTCGCCGGCCGATTTGGGGAGCTTTGGCTCACGGCGATCGAGCATCCCGCGGTGCTCGTGGCGGCGCGGAGCCGGTTCGCGGGACGCTTGCGGGTCTTGCCGGTGGTCGATGGCCGCATTGATGGGGCGTGGCTACGGGCGGAGCTTGATCGCGCAGAGCCAGCGGGGATCGCGGTGATGGCGGCAAACAACGAGACCGGCGCGCTCCAGCCGTGGGCGGAACTTGCCGCGCTGTGCCGCGCGCGAGAGGTGCCGTTTCTCTGCGACGCCGCGCAATGGATCGGCAAGATGCCGGCGCGCGGTCTTGGCGCGTGCGATCTGGTCAGCGGCTGCGCGCATAAGTTCGGCGGGCCGCCGGGCGTGGGTTTTTTGAAGTGCCCGACGGACCTTCGCCCGATGCTCGTAGGCGGTCCGCAGGAAGAAGGCCGCCGTGCGGGGACGGAAAATGTCGCTGGAATCCTGGCCATGGTGGCGACCCTCGAGGAACGCGAGCGCGGGCTGGCGGATGCTGTGGACTGCACGCGCCGGCTGGCGTGGCGTGATGACTTTGAGCATGAGCTGCTCGCGGCGCTGCCTGGTGCCGCGATCGTCGCGGAAGGCGCTGACCGGCTCTGGAACACTTCCACCGTGATCATGCCAGAGGTGCCGGATTGCCGCCAGCGGTGGGTCGTGAAGTTCGACAAGCTGGGCTTTGCCGTCTCCACCGGCTCGGCCTGCGCGAGTGGCAAGGAGCAGCCTTCGCACGTGATGACCGCGATGGGCTACACGCCCGAGCAGGCTGGCCGTGTGCTGCGCTTCACCAGCGGCTGGGACACGACCGTGGACGATTGGCGTGCCTTGCTCGACGGCGCGGTGCAGGCGGCGCGGGAACTCGCCGAAGCGGCTCGCGTTTCGTCCTAACCTTCTTCGGACGTCGCGCAGCCGAGGAGATTCCGCCGCGCGGCTTCGGTCAGCGAATCGAGGTCGAGCAGGGTGAGGAAATCGATGGTCTTGAACTCCACGTCGATCGCAGGCGGGCCGCACACTTTCGCGCCGACGGCGAGATACGCCCGGAGCAAATGCGGCAGCGCCATCGGCGAATCGCCAAAGGGCGCACCCACAGGGATAGCATTCTCGGGGCGGGGGACCGTGCGAAACTGTGCGGGCGCGACATGGCACTCCGCGATCGACGCATACATTGAGGCGCCGAGGACCGAGTTCTGCGTCGGGTGCGAGCTGCAGCCGATGAGATACCGCGCGCGGCGGGCGGTGGAGTAGAGGACGATGGCTCGCCAGAGAAGGTTGAGCACGCTGCGCTCGCGGTGTTCGACGTGGAGGCAGGCGCGGCTGATCTCGACGGTCTCAAAGCGGATCGACTCCAGCGGCGTGAAGTCAAACCGCCGGGCGTGGCAGTAGCCGAGATTGAGCGCGGCGACCTGGCCCGTCTGCAAGCGGCAAGTCCCGACCACGGCCCCGCTGCGCACCTCTTCGATCAGCAGGTGATCGCAGCCCGGTTCAAAGCGATCGCGGTCGAGCCCTGAGAGGTAAGAAGTATCGAGCCCGAGGTTGAGTTCGATGTTGAAGACCTCGAACCGGAGCCGTTGCGCAGCGAGCAGGTCGCCGGCGTTCTGGGCGATTCGGATCTGGTATCGCCCGGCTGCCAGCGGCGCTGCGGTGGGGGTGGAGACGAGGCAGTTCATGGCTTTGGACGGCGGCGCATCCTGTTAATTCCATAACCAATATGCAAGCTAGTAAATCAACTCTGAGTGAAATTAAGTGTATTTTAAGCGTCTGGCTGTTCCCTTGATGCTCACTAGCCGGAGTGAAATAGTCGCGACCGACGCGGGTAAGGGCTCGCAGTCCTAGGGCGTTGGTGGGAGCCAGAGCACCCGGCGCTTCGCCAGCTTTCGCGGCTCGAAACCGTGGGCTCTCGCGTAAGCGACGAACGGCTCCTCAAGGTCGTCATCTTCCACGCCGGTGAGAATGGCCGCCGGCGGATCGCGCTCGAGTAGCACTTCGAGATCGTCCGGGGCCACGAGCTTCAGTCGCTGGCGGCTTTCGGGTGCGGCAAATCTCGCGCTCCGCCAGGCAAAGGGTCCGGTCGCAAACTCCGGGTAGATTTTCAGCCCGCCCTCCAGCACCGCCGTGGGCGCCAGCGTCAGCACTTTGCCCGCAGGCACCTGCGCACGGATCGAGAGCCCGATGGCGCGCTCTTTCGCGGGGAACCACTGATCCGGATGTCCGATCCGGCCCAGCCAATCAAAAGCGGCGACGCCGTCGGCACGCCAGCATTGTCCCACGAGCGAAACGAAAGTTGCGGCCGCGAGCAGCATCAGCCCGCCGCGGGCCTTTCGATCGCGCGTTGCGTTGCCCCTGTCCGCGGTCGCACCGAGCAGCGTGCCAAGGACGAGCAGCGGAGCGAAGAGGTAGTAGTGCTGATACTGGTAGCGGGACGGCGCAAAGCATCCGAGCAATGCAAACGGAAGCGCGCAGAGCAGCAGCGCCGCGGCCATGGTCTCGGCGCGTCGGGTCCGGAACCACGCGATCGCCGGCCGCGCGCCAAGTGCGGCGTAGGCGACGAAGAGCGGCCAGCTCGGGAGCATGATCTCCTTTGCGAAATACCGCAGCTTCCGCCACCAGGACATCGTCTTTCGGATGCGCGTGTTTTCCGGATCCAGCAGGCGGAGCCGGGGAAACTCAAGATTGCCGAAGAGGAACGCCTCGCGATCGACGCCGAGGAAGTAAAGCGAGGGAGCGCTTGCGATCACCCCGGCGATGCAAAAGCTCGCGCAGTGCGCCAGGCGCCGCCGCCACGGCAATGCGAAGAGGAGCGGGAAAAACGCGAAGGGAAATCCGAGCGGCGCGAAGGTCAGTCGCGAGCCGATCGCCAGCCCAAGCAAGGCGCCGCTTGCCGCCATCCAAAGCAGCGAGTCCCGCCGGGCCGCCTGCGTGTGGAGCAGCAGGGCTGCGATCGTCAGGAAAGTCGGGAACTCGTGATTCCAAGTCTTGCCCGTGCTTTCGACGGTGAGCGGGTCGAAGAGAAAGAGCGCAAGCACCGCGATGACGACGCCCCATCGTCCAGACGCGTGGCTCGCCGAAGTGCGCGCAAGTGCGACGAGACAGAGCAGAATGGCCACGCCACACGTGCTGACGACGGAGACCAGCTTTGCCGAGACGAGCAACTCGCCGGTCAGCCGATCCAGCGCGCCGTAGATGAAGACGAGATTCGGAACGTGAAAGAGCGGGTAGTCGCGATAAGGCAGGAGGCCTTCGCGGGACAGGAGCGCCCCGGGCGCGAGGAACTGATGCTCGTCGTGATTCAGATCGCGGTCCATTGCACGGGCGAAAATCCCGGCGCACACGACGGCGAGTAGCAGTGTCGCGATCCACCACTGGCCAGACGGAGCGGAAGGTCGGGATGATGCGTCAGCCACGGACGGGTGCGAAGGTACACGGATGCGAAATCACGATTCGTGTCTCGCATCCGACAGCCGTGGCTGTCGATCCGTCACTCCGCTGGCCTCGGATTTCCTGGCGTGCTTTCAGGGCAGCACGGCGATCTCGAAGGTGTGCGGCTTGGGCTGGTTTGCCTGGTAGATCTGGTCTTCGAAGCCCTTCGCCGCAGCGAGCAGTTCAGCGACCTTCGCCTTCTGCGCGGTGCGCCATTCTTCAAAAGCCGCCGTCTTCTCCGCGAGCTGCGGGTCGTTCAAGTCCGCCGCTTTTTGCAGGTCGCGACGTTTGCCTTTGAGCTGCGCGAATTGTCCGCGGAGCGGATTGTAAGCGGTGTCATTGCGCTGCTTGTTGAGCATCGCGACGGCCAGCGCCTGCTGATACTGCGGGGTCTTGTCGTTGCCTTGGAGCTCCACGCCGCGGGCGAGCTGCGCGTCGGTGTATCGCCCGACCTCAGCGCCATCGATGCTCAGCTGGTACTTGCCTTTCGGAAGCTGAAGCACGGTGAGCTTTTCGTTGCTGTAGCGGTGGCCGAGCGCGGTGAGCTGCACGCCCTCGGCGGCATCCGGTGGCAGGACCCATGGGAGCGCATTCTCCAGCGCGGTGAAGGTGACTTTCCCGGCTTCCGCCCGCAGTCCATCGACCTTCGCATTTACGGCGGTCGCTTTCGACGCCGTCGGCGATGCATCGATCGTGATCTGCGAGACCGGCGTCTTCTTCACCATGTCCGCGATCACCGCTGCGGCCATCACCGTCTGGCCGACCGGCCCTGGATGCACGGCGTCCTTGATCATCGTCCAGTCGGGATCCGTCTTCCGTTTGCCGACGGTGAGATTGTTCAGTGGCGAATACATATCGACGAAGCCGAGCCCGCGCACCTGGGCCTGCTCGCGCAGCCACGCGCCGTAAAGCGCGAGCACGCCATTGTAGTAAGTGTCGCGCGGCTCCTGTCCACCTTTCACCCGTGCGGCGCGGGCGTCGTGCATCGTCGGCGTCATCGGGATCGCCGTGGCCCCGAGGGCCGCGATGCGCTCGAGCAATGTCGTCATGTCCGCCGAGTACGTGTCGAAGACCGCTTGATCGAAGCCCTTGTAGGTGCCGTCATTCATGCCGAGGAGAATCGTCACGTACTTCGGTTTGTAGGGGACGACGTCTTCGTCGAAGCGTGTGAGTGCGTCCTTCGCCCGATCGCCGCCGACGCCGGCATTGTGAAAGTGCAGCCGCTTCTGCGGGTAGCGGGTGTAGAAGTAGTTCTCGACGTACTGTGTGTAGAGGCACTGGTGCGTGATCGAATCCCCGAGAAAAACGACGCTGTCGCCGTCCGCGAGTTCCATCGCCGGGACGATCTTTTTGAACTGCGAAATCGCGGCCGGTGCCGGAGCTTTTTCATCCGCTCGGAGCGGTGCGGTGAGGCTGCTGAGCGCGAGGAGGGACGCGATGGTCGAGACGAGGATGCGGTTCATGGGAGAGGGTGAATGTTGGGAGGAAGACCGCGGGAGGATGCGGCCCTTGGAGGAAAACGGAAGCCGATTTGCCAAGGGGATTCCGACCGCTACGCTCCGGATTCATGCACGATCTCGGAAAACTGCTCGTCCTGCTCGGAGTTGTGCTCGTCGCCGTGGGCGTGCTGCTCTGGAAGACGGGTGGCCTCGGCGGACTCGGCAAGTTGCCCGGCGACATCTTCGTGCAGAAGGAAAACGCGACCTTCTATTTCCCCATCGTCACCTGTCTCGTGATCAGTCTCGTGCTCACGCTGGTCACGTGGCTGCTGCGCAAGTAATCCATTCTCCCATGAGCGACATCGCCACCCGTCTCGCCGCCGTCCACGCCACCATCGCGGAAGCCGCCGCGCGTGCGGGGCGGAAGGCTGGGGACATCTCACTCGTCGCGGTGGCGAAGACCCAGCCGCCGGAGGCCGTGCAGGAAGCCATCGATGCGGGCCAGCTCCTCTTTGGAGAAAATCGCGTCCAGGAAGCGAAGGCCAAGATCCCGCTGCTCCCGAGTCGCGCGCGCTGGCACTTCATCGGGCACCTTCAGAAAAACAAAATCCGTCATGCGCTGCCGCTCTTCGACCTCATCCAAAGCGTCGATTCGCTGGAACTCGCGCGGGATCTCGATCGCATCGCAGCCGAGGCCGGAGCATTCCCACGCGTCTTGCTCGAGGTGAACGTGGCGGGGGAGGGGAGCAAGTTTGGCTTCTCGCCTGCGAAGCTCCCCGAGCAACTCGAAGCGCTCCTCGCCCTCGAACGCGTGCAGATCGATGGACTCATGTGCATCCCACCGCCGGTGCCGCGTGCTGAGGACGCCCGGCGTTACTTCGTGATGCTCCGGGAATTGCGCGAGCGGCTGGAGAGCGCAGGCGGCATTTCGCTCCGGGAACTCTCCATGGGCATGAGCGGCGATTATCCGGTGGCTGTTGAGGAAGGCGCCACGCTCGTCCGCGTCGGCACGGCGATCTTCGGCGAGCGCGTCGGGAAGGCCTGGAAGCCGGAAAACATCGGAGGGTTTGACGACTGAGGGTGCGTGCTGATTTACTAGAATCTGTGACGAGCCGCCTAGCCCCGCAAAACATCCAGCAGATCGGCGATGAGTTTGCGATCGCGTGGAACGACGGCTCCGAGTCTTACCTCCGCCTCGAGGCGCTGCGCCGCGCCTGCCCCTGTGCGGCCTGCGGCGGCGAGCCCGACGTCCTCGGCCACGTGATCCGCCCAGACGTGCGCTATACGGCCGCAAGCTTTCAGTTGAAGCAGTGGCGGAATATCGGCGGCTACGCGATCCAGCCGGAATGGGCCGACGGACATGATAGCGGGCTCTACACCTTTCCGTATCTCCAGCGGCTCAGCCACGAGATCGCGGCGTCCTGACTTTCCCATGAACCGCAAGACTCGCCTCCTTGTTCTCGCGTTGCTCTTCGCCGTCTGTCTCGGAGCGACGCTGATCCAACGGCAGCGCGAGCAGCGCCGAGCCTCCGCTCCGTCGAACGCACTTTACGACGTGGTGTGGACGCAGATCCGCGCGATCCAGGCGGGCGACACGCAGATGGCTTATCAGCATGTCTCCACGAGTTTTCAGGAGAAGTTTAATGCGGAATCGTTTGCGGAATACGCGCGGACCGAGCATCCCGGGTTGACGCGGGCGGAGCGGGTCGAGTTTGGCGCGGTGCGTTTCGACGGTTCGCGCGCGACCGTGCAGGTCTTTTTTTTCCTGCCGGATGGCGATGTGGTGCGCTGCGTCTACCGCCTCGTGAATGAGCGCGATGCCTGGAAGATCGACGGAGCGCGGGTGCTCCAGCGACTGCCCTCGGGGCGTCGGCTTGGCGGAATGCGGGCGTGAGTTAACTCCGCAGCTCACCGAGGCGGCTGGCGATGGCCATGAGCAGCGCGGTTTCTTCGGCGGGCCAGTCGTAGGCTTCCACTTTGGCGATCCCGAGCACGCCGCGCAGATCGAGCGTGGTCATCATCGGCACGGCGACCGATCCCTCCATGCCCGTGGCTTTCGCGCCGGGCCGCGCTTTTCCGGAATCATCGGTCTGCAGATTGCAGAGCGTCACCGGTTCGCGCTGCTGCGCGGCGAGTCCGGCGATGCCTTTGCCGATCGGCACGGTGGCGATGATCGGGAGCACCGGCGGCGGGATATTCTTCGACGCGACGAGTTGCAGCAGTCCGTCGCGGAGGAAATGCACAGTGCCCGCGGCGCAACCGAAGTGCGCGATGGTGGCGTCGAGGACGGCTTGCACGGATTGCGCAGCGAGCGCGGCTTCGACGGCAGCAGGTAGTGGAGTACTCATGCGTCGATCGTGACAGAAGCCCCGGCCCTGTGAAAGAACCGACGCCATGCGCCTCTTCCGCATCGCGCTCATCCTTGCTATCGTGCTCTGTCTTCCCTTCGTGTTTTGGGGTGATCTTTACGAGGGCTGGTTTACCGGCGGCGCGGCGATCCAGTGGCTGCGCGGATGCGGTCCGTGGGGCTGGCTCGCGACGATCGGATTGCTGGTCGCCGATCTTGTGTTGCCGGTGCCATCGACGGGCGTGATGTCGGCCGCTGGCTTCGTTTACGGAGGGCTGGTCGGGGGTGCGATCAGCGCCGTCGGATCGTATCTCGCCGGAATGGCAGCTTACGGAGTCTCGCGGTTGCTCGGGCAGAAAGCAGCGGCCCGACTCGCCAGCGCCGAAGATCTCACGGGCAATGAATCACTCTTTCAGCGCCACGGCCCGTGGCTCATCGCCCTGTCCCGCGCCCTGCCGCTGCTGCCGGAAGTCTCATGTTGCCTCGCTGGTCTCGCCCGCATGCGCTTCGCGACGTTTGCGCTGTCGCTCGCCTGTGGCTGCATTCCGGTCGGCTTCGCGTTCGCCGCGATCGGCGCCGCCGGGCAGGATAGTCCCGCGCTGGCCATTGGCCTGAGCATCGCCGTGCCAGCGGTCCTGTGGCTCGTCGTTCAGCCCATGCTGAAGCGACAAAAGTTCTGACGACTACCAATCCTTCGACCGCATTTTCTTCACCGCGGAACGCTTCTTCTTCGAGTCGAGGATGCGCTGCTTCACGCCCCACGGGCGCTTCGCGTTCTGCCGCCGCTTCTTTTCCCGTTCGGAACGGGCCGCTGCACGCTCTTCGTCCCGGCGGCGCTGGATGGCGTCGAGCAGTCGCTCCCATGCGAGCTGGCGGTTCATCGATTGCGATCGCGTGTCCTGCACCGTGACCGCCGCGCCGCTCGGCGTGTGACGCAAGTTCACGGCGGTCGAGACCTTGTTCACATTCTGCCCGCCGGGGCCCGAACTCCGCGCGAAAGTCTCCACGAAATCCGCTGGCTCAAGCTTCAGCGCGGTGAGGCGCGTCGCGACCGACGCAGGCGCGGCAGCCATCTGCTACTCGGGCAATCGGGTCGGCATCTGCGGGCAGAGCGCGGATGCCGCGGCAGCCGCAGCGGGCGACTTGCGGTGGAAAAAGCGCATCCGGCCGGTGCTCTCGCAGATCCACACCTCCTTCGCGCCCGCCTCGAAGTAGAGGCGGCGTTTCTCTTCGATTTCGTTGCGAGTATTGGAAGGCGAGAGCACTTCCACGCAGATCTCTGGCGCCGCGGAAAATGCCGTGCGTCCGCTGATCTGAGCGTGGCGCCGCGCCGAAACCCAGACGGTGTCCGCGACCTTGACGCCTTCGCTCGTCGAGACGGGACATTCGACGATGACCCTGCCGGCGGGCAGCGCTTTCTTAAGGAGATAAACGAGGTCTGCTTGCCTGCCTCCGTGTCCGGGCTCAGCGGGAAGATTCATAATGATTTGGCCGTAGCGATCGGTCTCCATCTTTCCCTCCACATCCGCCCAGAGCGGATCCGCGCAGAGCGCGTCCCAGCGGTCGAGATTGAACGCCGTTTGATCCTTGATGACAGCGAGGTCTCGAAGAGCGCTCATGGCTCCGCATCGTCTCACGGCGCGCTGGAGGGCGCAAGGCCACCGTGCGCCGACAAACCCCTTGCCTCGCCCGCGCACGCTGCGCGATAGTCCCCGCCCCTTTTTATGCAGCAGATCGGTGTCGGAATCGCAGGTCTCGGTAACGTCGGCGCAGGTGTCTTCAAGCACCTGGCCCTCAACCGTGCCCTGCTGCGGGAGCGCCTCGGGCTCGAGCTCGCGGTGCGCAAAGTCGCCGTCCGCGACACGGCGCGCGCGCGTGAAGTAGCAGTGCCGCCGGCGATGCTCACGGGTCGCTGGCAGGACGTGCTGGATGATCCTTCCGTGCAGATCGTGGTCGAACTCATGGGTGGCCTGACCGATGCGCGCGAGTGCATCCTCGCTGCGATCGAGCGGGGAAAGATGGTCGTCACGGGCAACAAGGCGCTGCTCGCGGAGCACGGGAAAGAGATCTTCGACGCCGCCACCAAACAGAAGGTGCCGGTCTTTTTTGAAGCGGCGGTGGCCGGTGGCATCCCAATCATCAAGGCGATCCGCGAAGGCTTCATCGCCAATCACATCACCTCGATCCACGGGATCATCAACGGCACCAGCAACTATATCCTCACGCGGATGACCGAGGCCGGGCTGAGCTTCGAGTCCGCGCTGGCGGAGGCGCAGGCCGCCGGATACGCCGAGGCCGATCCGACGCTCGACGTGAATGGCTGGGACGCCGCGCACAAGGCGGTGATCCTCGCGTCCCTCGCTTACGGCACCTGGATCTCGTGCAAGAATATCTACGTCGAAGGCATCGAGAACATCCGCGCCAGTGACATCGCCTTCGCCGATGAACTCGGCTATCGCGTGAAGTTGCTAGGCATTATCAAGGCCGACGCGGATGGGCAGATCGAGGTGCGTGTGCATCCGACGCTGATCAAAAAATCCCACGTGCTCGCGTCGGTGAATGGTGTCTTCAATGCCCTCGCTGTGCACGGCAACATCGTCGGCGACACGCTTTTCTACGGACGCGGCGCAGGGCAGGACCCGACCGCGAGCGCGGTCATCTCCGACCTCGCCGAAGCCGCGCTGGCGCTGCAATCGCCGCGGCGCGACTGCGGGTTCATGCCCCACGGGCTCTACGGCCAGTGCAAGCCACTCGACGAGATCAGCACGCAGTATTACCTGCGCATCTCGGTGCAGGATCGTCCCGGCGTGCTCGCGCAGGTCGCCGGGATCCTCGGCGATTTCAGTATTGGCATTTCCTCCATGATCCAGCCGGAGTCCGAGGAAGGTGAAGACGCCTCGCTCGTCCTCATGGTCCACGATGCGACGCACGGACAGATGCGTGGCGCGCTGGAGCGGATCAATGCGCTCGGCTGCGTGAAGAAGCCCGCGCAGATGCTGCGGGTGGAGAATTTCTCGTGAGCGCGACGATGCTGAGTCCCTTCCGCCCGCTGCACGACCGCGGCGTGATGGCTCGCTGGCAGCAGTATTTGCCGGTCACGGATGCCACGCCTTTCGTCTCGTTGAACGAAGGCAGCACGCCGCTGATTCATTCCCCGAAGCTGAGCGACCGGGTCGGCCGCGGGTGCGAAGTTTACATCAAATACGAAGGTCTGAATCCGACTGGCTCCTTCAAGGATCGCGGCATGACCGTCGCGCTCTCCAAAGCCGTCGAGCGCGGCGCGCAGGCGGTGATCTGCGCGAGCACCGGCAACACCAGCGCCGCCGCTGCCGCCTATGCGGCCCGGGCGAATGTCGCGTGCATCGTGCTGCTGCCCGCCGGAAAGATTGCCTTCGGCAAACTCGCGCAGGCCTTCATGTATGGCGCGAAAGTCGTGGCCATCGATGGCAACTTTGACGACGCGCTGCGGCTCGTCCGCGAGATCGGCGAGACGGAACCAATCGCGATCGTGAATTCGATCAACCCCGATCGCCTGCAGGGTCAGAAGAGCGCGAGCTTCGAGATCGTGGAAGAACTCGGCGATGCACCCGACGTCCACGTGCTGCCGGTCGGCAATGCCGGCAACATCAGTGCCTACTGGATGGGCTACGATGAGTTCTTCAAACTCGGCAAAGCCACGAAGCGACCGCGCATGGCGGGATTTCAGGCGGCTGGCAGCGCGCCGATCTATTTCGGCAAAGTGGTCGAGAAACCCGAGACGATCGCCACCGCGATCCGCATCGGCAATCCCGCGAGCTGGGAACTTGCGACGGCCGCCATTCGAGAGAGCGGCGGCAGCGTCGATATCGTCACCGATGCCGAGATCCTCTTTGCGCAGCAGTGGCTGGCTGCGAAGGAAGGCATCTTCGTCGAACCGGCGAGCGCCGCGAGTATCGCCGGACTTTTCAAGTGCCACAGCGCCGAGCGCTGCGAGCGCTGCGTCTTCCCGCAAATCCCCGAAGGCAGCCGTATCGTCTGCACGGTCACTGGCCACGGACTTAAAGATCCCGACATTGCCCGCGAACAGTGCGGCAGCGTCATCCCGTGCAAAGCTGAGAAGAGCGCGATCATGGACCTGATCGGCTGATCACGCGACCGCCCGGCTCCGCCACCGCATTCCCTTTCATCGTCATGGATACACCTCCTCCCGCCGGCACCGTTCAGTGGATCGATTGCAAAGCGTGGGAGCTCGATCTTTACGGGCTCCCGCACCGCATTCCATGGCCCGCGGACTCCGATCCCAAGCTCGCGGAAGAGGCGCCGTTCGACGCCGGTCTGCTGCTCAATGCGATCGAAGACCTCGGGCCCGACGTCGGCCAGCCTTGGACGAATTTCTTCCAGGCCGCCGAGCATTTCGACGAACTCGCGGAGGCCCTCGAAGACAACGAATTTCCCACCGCCCGCCGTCTGCTCGATGAGATCGACCGGTTGCATCCGGGCACGATCTTCACCCAGTTCCACCGTGCCCACGTGGCGCGCTACGACGGCAGCGTGGAGGAGTCGATCGCGCTCTATCGTGCGGTGGCGGAGAAAGCACCGCGATTCGGATTTGTGTGGGTGAATCTCGGCGCGACCCTGGCTGCGGAAGGTCGTCGAGACGAAGCAGTGGCGGCCTATCTCAACGCCGTGCGCGCGAACAAAAACGACGTCGCGGCGCTTGAAGGACTCACCTCTCTGCGTGCGGCGGTGAAGGTCCAGCGCGACCCGAACGACCCGAAGTCCGTCGCGTATCTCGATCTCCCGACTTTCGGCAAGATGGCGTTGCAGCAGATCCCACAACTGGCGGAAAACCCGGACAATCTGCAGGCCTTCGGTGAGCAGATCCTGCGCGACGGTTTCGCGCCGCAGGTCGCCGTGCAGGCGTTGGAGAAATGCCGCGAGCTCCGGCCCGACAACCCGCGCACACTGATGGCGCTGGCGGCCGCATATCATCACGCCGGACGGCCCGGTGACGCGCGTCAGGTCGCGGAGCGGCTCAGCGAACTGCAACCGCAGGACGCGGGAGTCTGGCTGCATCTCGCGCAGACCCAGCACGGGGCCGGTGATGCCGAAGCTGCGAAGGCGACGTTGGACAAGGTGCTCGAGCTCGATCCGAACCTCCAGCCGGCGATCGCGCTGCGCTTCGGCGTGACGGAGACCGCGAATACGGACGTCGAGGCGAAGGTGATGGCTTTCGGCGAAGAGCGCGACGCCTGGATGCCGTTCCTCGTGGCGAGTGCGATGGCGCGCGATCGGGGCGATCTTGGGATCGCGGTTCGCTACGCCGAGCGTGCTTACGACATCGCACCCGATACCGAGGAAGTGCTGCTCCACTTCGGCGCGTTGCTCGGCCAGACGAAGGACGTGGTACGCCTCTCGTCGATCATCGAACCGCGCGTGGCCAGCGGAGAGTTCTCCAAGCGGCTCGACTGGAACTACGCGCAGGCGCTGAAATCCGCGGGCCGGGTCAACGAAGGTGTGAACGTGCTGATCAACGCGGCCTCCGCGGAAGGCGCGCCGGACGAGTTCAAACAGGCCGCGGCGTCCACGATCGATTTCTGGAACGGCTTTCTCGCCGAGAGCGGAGTGAAGGTCGAGACGCTCAAGGCCGGGGTGCTCGCGCGTCCGGTGCTGCTGCGGCTGGACGACGGCGACGGCGCCGTGCTCCTGCACGCCGGACATCCGCTGCCGATCGAGGGGAAATTCCCCTGGCGAGTGCCGCCCGATGGCCGTCCGGAGACGCGCATCCAGCTTCAGCAGGGCCAGTCCGGCTCGATTGTCGAACCACGTGATCTCGGTGCCTTCGTCGTGCGCGGGCTGCCGCCGGTGACCGGCGGCGCACATACGCTCCAGTGCCGGATCGCGGCTTCGCCACACGCTTCGGTGATCTTCCACGCCGTGCTCGGCAACCGCGAGCTCCGCGTCGCGTGGGAGCCGCCCGTGGGTGCGGCCTGAGGCTACTCGACGAACTCCAGCTCCACCGGTGCGGGAATGAGCCCGAGGGCGTGGCCGCGCGCGAGGAACTCGCGGATCGCGCGCCGTCCGACTTCGCCGTAGTCGAGCGTGTAGTCATTTACGTACATGCCGATGAATTTGTCCGCGAGATCCGTATCCATGCCGCGGGCGAGCGGCATCGCGTGGGCGACGCCGGCGGCGCGATGTTCGAGTCCGTAGCGGATGCTCTCGGCGAGGACGACGTTGATCGCGCTGCGATCGGCTGGCGCGAGGTCTTTGCGGATGACATTGCCGCCGAGTGGAAGCGGTCGTCCAGTGCCGGCTTTCCACCACTCACCAAGGTCCACCACTTTCGCGACGCCATCGCGCTCGTAGGTGAGCTGACCTTCATGAATGATGAGTCCGACGTCGCTCCGGCCGGATTGCACATGCGCGAAGATCTCGTCGAAAGGCACGACCTCCACATTCTCCGGCAGCGCCCCGAAGTAGATGCCGAGCGCGAGGAAGGCGCTCGTCATGCGCCCCGGCACGGCGATCTTTTTTCCGCGCAGCCAGGCGCGCACGGCGGCTTCGTCGTCGAGCGGCGGCAGCACCGTGGCGTGGGGGGCAATGAGCATCGGGCCGTAGCCATCGCCCATGCTCGCGCCGCACGGGAGTAGCGCATATTTGTCGAGCACCGAGGCGTAGGCGTGGATCGAGATCGCGGAG
>JANPIS010000312.1:0-1671 GCA_031425095.1 Chthoniobacteraceae bacterium | reverse complement strand
AGGGTTTCGTGTGCGAGATAGGATTGCCAGGCACGCCAGGTCTTACGCAGGAGCTGCTTCTGCCGCTCGTCATTCTCCGCGGCGAAAAAGATGCGGTGGTGCATCATCCGGGCCGCTTCGCGGTTCGCGTCGTGACTCTCGTTCGACATGTTTCCGCAGTGGCGTCGGTAGTAGAGGATGACGCGATTCACGAAGCGAATGTCGCCGAGCCTGCTGAGGCGAAGCAGCATGTCCCAGTCTTCCACAAGGCGGACTTTTTCGTCGAATCTCCCCGCGCGGGCGAACTGCGCGGAGCGCACCAGCAGGAGCCCCTGCGGGAAGACGCGGTTGCTGATGAGCAGAGTGGCAAAAGTCGTCGGCTCGCTCTCGGGCCACTTCTCGATTCTCCGGTCTCGGAAGCCGAGTCGCGAGCGTCCGAACTCCGGAAACGTTCCGGGCTCGTGCGGATGGCCGTGTTCATCGATCAGTTCCGCGAGCCCGTGCGCGGCCGGTGCTTCGGGGTGATTTTCGAGTTCGGTGCGCAGGATGGCGAGGGTCTCGGGGAGCCAGATGTCGTCGCTGTCCATGAAGGCGACAAACTGTGAACCGGGATGAATCTCGCTGTAGCCACGATTGCGTGCTGCGGAGGCGCCGGTCTGTCGCTGTAGGATCACGCGGATGCGCGCATCCCTCTGTGCATAGCGCTTGGCAATGGCGGCGGTGCCATCGGTGGACCCGTCATCCACGATCACGCATTCCCAGTCCGTCATCGATTGCGCGCAGATGCTATCGAGCGTCGCACTCAGGAACTGTTCCGCGTTGTGCGCCGGGACGACGATGCTGACTGAAGGTGCCGTTTTCATCGACCGGGATCGCTCATAGAGGGACGTGAGCCGGGAAAAGTCTGACCAAGCCGCGGGGTGTGTAACTGCGCGGCCGGCGCCGTTCCCGCACGTATTGCAAGCAGGCGTGAAGATGTCGCGTCGCGGTGAGCAGCCGCCCCGGCACCGGGGTCGCGCGCACCCACGCGGAGAGGCAGGTGAAGCGCCGCACCGCGGCGGTGACGATCTGCCGCCAGGGCCGTGACCAGTCCGAGTTTTCCCAGTGATAAGCGAGATACGCATCCGCGTGGCCCATCCTGCGGGCGGACTCCAGCCACTGCGGAAGCGCGAGCCGGCGTTCGTCGAAGTGATGCTCCACTTCCGCGTCGAACGCGGCGGCGATGCGATAGCCAGCTTGCTTCAATTGCAGGGAGAAGAGGGTATCGTCGCCAAAGCCAATCGCGCCGGGTCCGAGTTCCGGATCGAACGCTGGCACCTTCATCAGCACGGCGCGCGAGAAGGCCATGTTCGCTCCGACCATGCGGCTTGGTGCGCGCGGATCAAGGCCGTCGGTGCCAGCGAGCCACGCGCGGTGGAAAGTGTTCATCCACGGACGATCGAGATGCGGCGCGAGACGCACGCCGCCGGCCACGGCGTCCGCTTCCCCGGCAAGGATCGGCGCGCACAACTTTTCGAGCCAGTCGGTCGCTGGGATCACGTCATCGTCGGTGAAGACGATGATGTCGCCGGTGGCGGCGGCGAGGCCGGCATTGCGCGCGCAGGATTGGCCACCGCGTGGCTCGCTCAGGTAGCGGAGCGGAATGGCGTTCCGGAGCTGCGCGTTCTGCGTGACCGTTTTTGTGTCGTCGGT
>JANPIS010000311.1:0-1546 GCA_031425095.1 Chthoniobacteraceae bacterium | reverse complement strand
CGCGGGCTTCGTCGTGCGCGTGATCTTCCCGCCGATCTCGCCCGCCACCTTGCCCGCGAACTGCGTCGCACTGTAACCAAAATCCTGCTTCACCACCGGCGGTGCTTTCAACTCGACGCGGTTGCCATGCCCCTCCCAGCCAGGATCGCTGTCGAAGGTTTCGGTTTTGAGTGTCGGCTGGGCTTGGACAACGCTGGCCGCCATTAGAGATGCTAGCAAGATTCGTGGAGTGGGGTTCATGGACTGGTTCTGGGTTATAGGTTGAAACAGCTTCCGCGCGGGCCGCTGGTTAGTTATGTGGGTCTGATCGGGGTTCTGTCGAATCGAGTTTGACTGCTCAGGAGATTACTTCGGAAGCGCACCGCGCCAGCCTTGCAGCAATTGCGCCGTGAGTTGCGCGACGAGTCCGGCGTGCTTTGGCTCCCCGGCGATGTTCACGTTTTCCTCCGGGTCGCTTTGGTGGTCGTAGAGTTCCAACCCATCGACTCGCGCGGGGTCGTCGAGCCGGACCCAGCGGGTGAAGCGGTAGCGATCGGTGCGCATGGAGTAACCCATGTGCGGATCCTTGCCTGCACGGAGATACTGGCTGAATGCGGCGGGCTTCCACGCCCGGTCAGGTTTCGCCAGCAGCGGCACCAGGCTCGCGCCTTCAAGTTCCGGCGGGAGCGGGAGGCCGCAAAGTTCGGCAAGCGTCGGATATATATCCACGAACTCGACCAGCGCCGCAGTGCGCCGGCCTGCGGACTTCATGCCCGGCGCGGAGAGGATGAGCGGCGCGCGCGTGGCCAGCTCGAAGTTGGTGTGCTTGCACCACAAGCCGTGCTCGCCGAGCTGCCAGCCATGATCGCCCCAAAACACGACGATGGTTTTCTCGCGCAATCCGAGCCGGTCCAACTCATCAAGCACCCGACCAACCTGCGCGTCCAGGTAACTCGTCGCGGCGCGGTAGCCGTGGATCATCTGGCGGGCCTGCTCGTCACTCAACGGGCCGGTCTTCGGCATGCCCACGAAGCTGCGCAGTTCACTCCACTCGTGCAGCGCCCACGCCGGCGCGTCCTTCGGTGGCAGCGGCGAGGTGGAGCGGATTTTTTCCGGCGCATACAGCTCCCAGTATTTCTTTGGCGCGACGAAGGGCAGGTGCGGCTTGAGAAAACCGACCGCGAGAAAGAAGGGCCGGTCACTCACTTCGCGCAGCACATCGATCGCTCGACTGGCCGTTTGGCCGTCGAGCAGTTCCTCGTCCGGCAGGTCCGGGGCCTCCCATGCCGGACCGAGCAGGTTCTTCGGCTTGAGGCTCTCCGCGTTCGTTCCGGATTGGATCGCCGCGGCCGCGCGCTGACGCACCACGGCGCGGCCCTCCCCGCCGTAGTAGGATTCATATTTTGCGATGAGCGCCTCTGCTCCAGGTCCTTCAAACTGCTGCTGCGGATGCCAATGCGGGACGCTCCACGACGGTGTGTCGTCGCAGCCGGGATGGAAAATTTTCCCCACCCCTTGCGTGTGCCAGCCGTGCTCCCGGAAAAACTGCGGCAGCGTGACCACACCG
>JANPIS010000310.1:0-16674 GCA_031425095.1 Chthoniobacteraceae bacterium | reverse complement strand
TTTCAGCGCGTGCTTTTCAACTCGCAGACCTACCAGCGCACCGCGAGCGTCACGCCGGATCTAGAGAAAGGTCCGTACCTTTTCCCCGGCCCGCTGCTCCGCCGGATGACGGCCGAGCAAGTCTGGGACAGTCTGCTGGTCGCGAGCGTCGGGGCCGAGGTGGACAATTGTCTGCTGCGCCGCGGCGACGATATGAAGCTGATGTCGGTCCCGGGCGCGCTCACCGAAGAGAGCGTCTATGCGGCGATCGAAAAACTGCGCGAAGCTGGCGGTCCCGCCGACATGGGTGGCGCGAAGAAGGGGAAAAAGAAGGGCGGCGCATCGGAGAAAGGACTCGCCGAGCAATTTGAGGGTGGCAAGCCGCAGGAGCGTTTCGGGATGCTGCTCGCTCGGGCCAGCGAACTGCCGCAGCCGGCCTCGGAGACGCACTTCCTGCGCGTCTTTGGCCAAAGCGATCGGCTCATCACGGACACGAGCACCGTGGATGGCAGCGTGCCTCAGGCGCTGATGCTCATGAACGGAGGCATCGGGCAACTCGTGAGCGATTCCAACTGCGCCGCCGTCGTCGCCGCCAACATCGCGCCGACCAACGACGGCAAAGTGGACGCGCTTTACCTGACCTTCCTCGCGCGTAAACCAAACGCCGACGAGCGCCACGCTGCCGCGGCTTCGCTGGAATCCGGCCTGCATCTCAATGACCTCGCCTGGACGCTCGCCAATACCCGCGAGTTCCTCTTCGTCCGCTAAACATCCCCACCATGAACCCCAACTCCCTCCGCGACCCACACGATCGCCGCACCTTCGTCCAACGCTGCGCGCAGATCGCCTTCGGCCTCACTGTACTGCCGTCTGCGTTCGCCGCGGAAAAGCAAGCCGCGGCTGCTCGCGCGGCGAGCTTCGGAAAAGCGAAACGCGTCATCTTCCTCGAACTGCAAGGCGGGCTCAGCCACATCGACACGTTCGATCCGAAGACCGGCGAGACGAAAGGCCCCGGGAATCCACTTTCAACGAGCGCGGGATTCCAACTCACCGAGTATCTCCCCGAGACGGCGAAGATCGCGGACAAGATCACCGTCATCCGCTCCATGACCGCGAAGGTCGGCGTCCACGCCAACGCGCAATACCTGATGCGCACCGGCTTCGAAAAGCGCGGCACCATCGTGCATCCGATGCTCGGCGCCTGGGCACGGCACTATCTTGGCACGAGCCATCCCACGCTGCCTTCCACGGTCTGCGTCGGGCGTCCGGCGAATCATGGCAACGGCTACTTTCCCGCCGCCTACTCGCCGCTCCCCATCCTCGATCCCGAAGAAGGGCTCGCCAATTCCACGACGCGCGTCTCGCCCGACATTCAGGAAAAGCGCATCGGCCTCCTCGCCCAGCTCGACGCGACCTTCAGCAAGGACCTCGGCGACGAAAACGTGAAGGCCTACAACGACTTTTACGACACGACGATGCAGCTCATGAAGAGCAGCGATCTCAAGGCCTTCGACCTCAATGCCGAGCCCGCCGCGATGCGCGAAAAATACGGTCGCAGCAAATTCGGCCAGGGCTGCCTCCTCGCGCGGCGGCTCGTCGAAAATGGCGTGCGCTTTGTAGAAGTGCAAAGCGGCGGCTGGGACATGCACAAGCAACTTGAGGATGGCATGGAGGACAAGGGCGCGGACTTCGACCACTCGTTCGCCGCGCTGATCAGCGACCTCGATTCCCGCGGCCTGCTCGACTCGACGCTCGTCGCCGTGACCACGGAATTTGGCCGCAAGCCAAGCTTCGACGGCAGCGGTCGCGGACATCATCCAATCGGCTTCTCCACCGTGCTGGCCGGCGGCGGCGTAAAGCGCGGCTACGTCCACGGCAGCACCGATCCGAAAGGCTACGGCCCCGCGACGGACCCGATGAAAGTCGGCCACTTCCACGCCACGATCGCCTGGGCGGCCGGACTTCCGATCGAGAAGGAATTCATGACCCCGAGTGGCCGCCCGATGACCGTCGGAAACAAAGGCCAGCCAGCGATGGGCGTCTTCGCGTAAGACTACGGTTACGGCTCCTTTGCCGTCGCAGCCGAGATCCGAAAGCTGCCGGAACGACGGTGATCCACCAACACTGGCCCATCCCCCTTGCTCGTGGCACCGCGCATCTGCTCGGTGAAGGTCGCGCGGTAGATCCACTCCCCAGGCTTGGCGGGAGTGAACTGTGCCTGCCACCGCGTTTCATTTTCCGGCGACGACTTTGTCTTCATCGGAGCCGCTTTGATGATGTGCTCCGGCGCACCGGATTTGTGGATGAAGCGGACTGAGACGGCATAGTCGTGCTTCGCACCGTCGGCTGGCGGGCCCTCGAGGATCAGGATGACTGACCGGCCTTCGCGCATCTCTCCCGTCGCGGTCGCGCCATTTCCGACGGCGATACCCGCCGTCTTCGCGCCACCAGTCGCGTCGCGATCCAGATTCTGCTGAATCCAGCGCGCCATCGTGGAGCTGCCAAACCCATAGCCACCCGGCAGCGGACGATAGTCACGCGTCTGAATCGCCGGCGGATTGCCCCAGTGTTTCGGGAACGCTTGCGCCGCCTCGGCTTGTCCGCTCGCGACCGGCACGGCAACCACGATCCAGAGAAGTTTCAGTGCTCGCATTTCGGGGAGTATCTTGCGCCGCGCCACGATCGCAAGGCACCTGCCGACGAAAAGTGACTTTGGCTCGTCTCGCGTCGGTGCTATGGACCACACACGCCCCCCACATTCTCCCGCCATGACCCTCCGCACCTCGTTCGCCATTCTCTCGCTCGTCTCGTCCATCGCCTCTGCGGTGCAGGTGGATGATCCGTTTCCGAAGAAGATCGAGAAAGGGGACGTAAAGGTCGCGCTGAAGCCGATCGCGTCGGGTTTCGCTTCGCCGGTGCATCTCGTCGTCGCGCCCGATCGCCCGGATCGACTCCTCGTCGTCGATCAGGCCGGGACGGTTCGGGTGATCGAAAATGGGACGCTCCGGGAGGAACCTTTTCTCGACGTGGAGCAGCGACTCGTCGCGCTGAAGCCGAACTTTGACGAGCGCGGCCTGCTCTCCATCGCCTTCGACCCCGGCTACAAGGATCCCCAGAGCCCCGGGCATCGCCGCGTCTTCGCCTACGTCAGCGAGCCCCCGACGGGCGACCCGACCTTTCCATTTCTGCATGGCCTCGACATCCCGCCCGACCATCATGCCGTGATCGCTTCGTGGAAGGTCGCGGCGGATGGCTTGCGCGTGGATCCCGCCACCCGCACGGAATTGATGCGCATCGCCGAGCCGCAATTCAATCACAACGGAGGCATGATCGCGTTCGGCCCCGACGGCTACCTCTACATAGCGCTCGGCGATGGCGGCTCGGCGAATGACATCGGCCCTGGCCACAACCCGGAAACCGGCAACGCGCAGGACAAAAGCGTGGCTCTCGGAAAAATGCTGCGGATCGATGTGAACGGGCGCGATTCCGTGAACGGCGCGTATGGCATTCCGAGAGATAACCCATTCGTGAAAGACGGTGCGCTGCCGGAGATCTTCGCGCTGGGCCTGCGCAATCCATGGCGCTGGGCCTTCAGCGGCGACAAGCTCCTCGTCGGCGACGTCGGGCAGAACAAGCTCGAGCTCGTCCACCTCGTCGAGCGCGGCCAGAACTACGGATGGCATCTGAAGGAGGGCACCTTTAAGTTTAACACCACCGGTAGCATTGACGACGACCTCACTGGCTTGCCGCCGGACCTCACCCCACCGGTGCTGCAATACGATCGCGACGAAGGCACCTCGATCATCGGCGGCCATATCTACCACGGTCGCGCCTTCCCGGCGCTCGCGGGAAAATACGTCTTCGGCGACTACCGCAACGGCAAGACCTTCTCCGGCCGCCTCTTTTACGCCGAGATTCCGAACGGCGAGATCCGCGAGCTGCAGATCGGCGACACGGATCGCGAACTCGGCTTCCTGCTCAAAGGCTTCGGCGTCGATGCCGAGGGCGAGCTCTACCTCTGCGGCAGCGCCCAACCCGGACCGTCCGGCACCGGCGGAGTCGTGGTGAAGCTCATCGCTCCATAGCGCCACGGAGGCGCAGTCCGCCTACATCGCCGTGGTCGTGAGACCTGTGCGCGTCATCTTGCACATCTGCTGATCGAGGCACTCAGGGCAGATGCCGTGGCTGAAGTTCGTGCCGGTGCAGGTGTGAATGTAGGTCTCCACCTGCTGCCAGTAGTCCTGATCGTCGCGCACGCGTTTGCAGTACATGCAGATGGGCAGGAGCTCCTTCAGCGCGCGAATCTGCGAGGTGAAGTCGAGGATGCGTTCGGCGACGCGCAGGCGCATGATGATGGCTTCGCGGTCGAGCGGCTTGGTCAGAAAATCGTCCACGCCGGCAGCCATCGCCTTTTGCAAATTCTCCCGGCCGGTGTGAATTGCGGTGAGCAGAATGAAATAGGTGTAGTCCGTCTTCGGCCGCTTCCGCACGCGGTCGCAGAGTTCGATGCCGTCGATGTCGGGCATCATCCAGTCGCTCACGATGACGCGGACCGGATCGGCGTCGAATCGCTCCCACGCCTGGCGACCGTCGGCAGTCGCGATGACTTCATGTCCGAAATGCTCCAGCGTGAGCTGCAGGATGCGGCTGGATACAGGTTCGTCTTCGGCGATCAGGATTTTCATACGGCAAGCGGCTGGCGTTCGCGTTCGAGGGCGATACGCACGCGCTCAAACTCGGATTGGATGTCAGAAAGCATTTCCGGTGCTCCGGAGAGATTTCCTGTGTTGGCTTGTTTTTCGAGGCGCTGACAGGCGTCCCGCATGCCGGCCGCTCCGAAGTTGCTGCAACTGCCCTTCAGGGAATGCGCACACCGGGCGACCTGCAGCGCGGCTTGCTGCGCGAGCGCCCGCTGCCCTTCGGCCAGGACCTTCGGGGTATTGTCGAGGAAGGCAGCGATCAACTGGTCGAGGATGCGGCCTTCGCCGTCGTCCATCTCCCGGAAAGAGGCGAGCGTGGTTGGATCGATGGCGGCTGGCTCAGGCCGCGGGGCCGCTGGCACAGGCCGCGGCGGGGTTTTCTCCTCCGCGGGTTGGGTGCCCGTGGCCTGGACGTAGCGGTTGAGCGCACCCAGCATATCGTTCGTCTTCACCGGCTTTGCGACGTAGTCGTCCATGCCGGCGGCCATACACTTCTCGCGGTCGCCCTCGAGGGTATTGGCCGTCATCGCGACGACCCACGTGTGGCGCTTGCCGGCCTCGGCTTTCCGAAGTTGTGTCGTCGCTTCGTAGCCATCGAGCTCCGGCATCTGGCAGTCCATGAAGACGATGTCGTAGGCTTGCTTCCGGAGCGCGGCGAGGGCGGCATTGCCATTCGGGACCGCATCGGCCACGAAGCCAATCTTCTTGAGCTGATGCAGGGCGACCTTCTGGTTCACTTCGTTGTCCTCGGCGACGAGGATCCGCAACGAGAGGCCGGCCATGGGCGCCGCGGCCGCGGGCGCACGCTTCAAGGCGACGAGACTGGCGTCCATGCCGACGCCGGCGTCGTCTTCGGAAAGCGCGCTGCGCAGACAATCGAAGAGAGCGGCGCGCTTGAGCGGCTTCGTGACATAGGCGTCGATCCCGACGTCGCGCATCTGCTCCGGATCGTCGCGCCGATCGCGGCACGTCATCATCACCAGCGGCGTCTGCGCGAGCCGCCGATCCTGCTTGATCGCCCTGGCGAGGGCCATGCCATCCATGTCCGGCATCTGCATGTCCAGGAGCACGGCTCCGAATGGTTGATGCTTGGCGGCGGCCGACCGCAACGCGACGAGCGCATCGGCTCCACTCACGGCGAGTTCCTCTCGAATGCCCGCGGCATTGAGCATGTGATGGATGACACTGCGATTCGTCGCATTGTCATCGACCACGAGGATGCGGGACTTGCGCAGCACTTCGATCTGCGGGATGGCCGCAGGCCGCGCGTTCGGCTGCTTGAGAAAGCGCGCGGTAAACCAGAAAGTCGCGCCCTTCCCGAGCTCGCTGTCCACACCGATTTCACCGTCCATCTGTCGCACGAGCTGCTTGCAGATCGCGAGGCCGAGACCAGTGCCACCAAATTTGCGGGTCGTGGAACCGTCCGCCTGCACGAACGCGTGGAAGAGTCTGGACTGCGCCTCCTTGGTGATGCCCACCCCGGTATCGCGCACGGTGAAGCGCACGAAAACAGAGTCGGCGGTCTCATCGGCCTTCTGCGCCTGGACGAGGACCTCGCCGCGATCGGTGAATTTCACGGCATTCCCGACGAGATTCGTGATCACCTGGCGCAGGCGACCAGGATCGCCCCGCAGTGCCGCAGGCACGTCGCTGTGAATGAGACACGCGAGCTCCAGTTCCTTGGCGGCGGCGCGTTCGGCGAGCAGTTCGACCCCACCTTCCACAGCTTGGTGGAGTTGAAAATCGATCTCCTCGAAGGTCAGCATGCCGGCCTCGATCTTCGAGAAGTCGAGGATGTCATTGATGATCGCCACGAGGGACTCGGCACTCGAGGTGATGGTCTCGGCAAACTCGCGCTGCTTCGGCTGGAGATCGGTATCAAGGAGCAGTCCGGTCATGCCGATGACGCCATTCATCGGAGTGCGGATTTCGTGGCTCATGTTGGCCAGGAACTCCGTCTTGAGCCGCGCGGATTCGAGTGCCGCGTCGCGGGCCTGGGTGATCGCGGCGTCGGCTTCACGGCGCGCGGTGACATCCTGCACGGTGCCCTCGTAGTAGAGCAGCTTTCCATCCTGATCGCGCACGGCGCGGGCCCGCTCGCTGATCCAGATGCGGCTCCCATCCTTGCGGCGAATCTCTGACTCGAAGTCGGTGACCGCACCGCGCTCGTTCATGAGCGCGACGAAAGCTGTGCGCCGCTGCGGATCGATATAGAGCTGACGACCGACATTCGTAACCGAACACATCAGATCGTCGGGCGACGCGTAGCCGAAGATCTGCGCGAGCGCGGGATTGGCGTTGATATAGGCTCCTTCACCCGTGCTCTGGAAAATTCCTTCGACGGCGTTCTCGAAGATACTGCGATACTTCTCCTCGGCCTCGAGCAGCTGCTCCTCTTTGCGCTTGAGCGCGCTGATGTCCTGCAACGTCGAACGCATTCCGCAAATCAAGCCTGAGCCGTCTTTGATCAGTTTGTGGCGCATCAGCACCGGGATGGTCTTTCCATCCTTGCGCCGGAAGGTGCGCTGGTAAGCGTCGATCGCTGAATCGCCAGCGCCGTGGTCGGACTCGGCGTGCTTGTCCTCCACGATAAAATCCCACACGAGCCGGCCGACCATTTCCTCGGCGGTGTAACCGAGCAACGTCAGCTCGGTTTTGTTGACCCGCGTGATGCGGTTCTTGAGGTCGAGTTCGTGGTAGGCCACGGGCGCGTCGTCGAAGAGATCGCGGAACTGGGATTCGCTTTGCTGAAGCTGACGCTCCGAGCCGCGCCGATCGGTGACATCCATCCCGACGCCGCCGAGCAACGTGCGACCAGACTCGGATTTGATCGGAAACTTCATCAACAACCACTCGCGCAGCCGGCCATCGGGCAGCGGGACCGGCTCGACCACCTCGCCCGGCTGTCCACTCGTGAGCACCGCTTGATCGTTCTCGGACAGCTTCCGCGCCGTTTCCGGCGGCAGCCAATCGAAAGCCACCCGGCCAAGCACTTCCGCCGACTTGCGGCCGAAGCCCTGCTCAAACTTTCGGTTCACGTACACGAGTTTACCCTGGTCGTCCTTGATGAACGCCGCGAACGGGCTGTGCTCCATAAACTGCTGGAAGCGGCTCTCGCTTTCACGCAATGCCGTCTCCGCCTGCTGCCGCTCGGAAAGATCGCGCCACACGGCGAAGAGTGCCTTGCGGCCATCGAGCTCGATCGGCGTCAGGCTCACCTCCGCGGGAACGGTTTGGCCGTTCGCCCGTTTGAAGTTCCAGGCGAAACGGCAGTGGCCCGACCGGCGAGCAAGTTGGATGGCCTCGGCGATCTTTTGGCCAGAGCGTTTTCCGTCGTCCTGCGCGTCCGGAGAAACCTGCTCGAGCCGGAGGCCGAGGAGCTCGGTATCCTTGGTGAAGCCGAGCCCGCGCACTGCGGCATTGTTGCACTCGAAAATGCCGCGGTCGTCGAGGATGCAGTGCGCATCGACGGAGCGTTGAAAGAGGGCGAGAAACTTTTCCTCGGCCTGCTTGCCCGAAGTGATGTCGCGCGCGACGGCGAGCAGCTTCTCGCACGCCCCAGTGCCACTCAGCACCGGCCTCACGAGCACGCTCCACCAGCGCGGCCCTTCGTTGACGGTCGGACAATACGCGGTAAATCGCCCGAGTTTCCCCGCGCGAGCGTGTGCCAACGCAGTTTTCGCCGGTTCAGCGCCTTCGCCACGCCACAATCCCAACCACGGCTTGCCGATCAAGCTGCGCGCGTCGTCGAGTTCCAGGCCACGGCAGCCTTCGGAATTCACTGACAAAACAGACCCATCGAGCTCCAACAAGCTGACCCAGTCGCCCGCTGCGTCGATCACGCGGCGCGTGAGGTGCGAAGTCTCGAAGTGTCCGGATTCGACGCGCCGCTCGGCCACTAGTGGCCGGCGCAGGTTCCAGAGACAGGTGAAGACCATCACGATCAACGGCGCCCCGGCCGCGACTGCACCGTAGATCATCGCGAGCCGAGACTGCCGCTCGGCTTCGCGCTCGCCATCGTAAAGGCGTCGGGCCTCCGCATTATCGAGATCGTCAATCTCCTGGCGGATGATTTGCACACCGGCCTTGCGAGTGTGTTCGGAGAGGCGCTCGAGGCCCTGCGCTGCTCCGCCGCTCGCGCGGCTTTCGGCGATGGCCGCGACGGCAGAGAACTCCGCGTGGATCAGTTCACGGAGGCGCTCGAGAGGCCCAGCTATATCCGGGCGTGCGGTGCCCATCTCGGCGAGGATCTCAAGATTCCGATGGATGCCGGCCGAGGCGGATTGGAAGCGAACGCGGCTCGCGTCGTCGCCCGTGGCAATGTGGCTGTGCGCGCTCGCCTGGAACTCGACGATCGACGTCACAATCCGACTGAGCGCACGCAGAGTGGCGTCCGCTTCATCCCCCAGGCGCCGCATCTCCGCAGCCTGCTGCACGGAAGAAAACGCAAGCCAGCCGAAGGCTAGCAGGATGACAACTGCGGCGCCAACGCCAGGTAGGAGCTTTCTTGCGAGGGATGTAGGCACAATGCTGATGTCCCGCTTCCCAGCAGGATATGCGCCCCTGTGCCGCGGCACGCGGGATCGCCGCCAGCCACGGGCCTCTCACTTCTCCGCCGTTTAGCCGCGCCGCTTGTTGAAATTCGCCTTTTCGCGGTCCATCTCACGCTTGGTCACCCGCTCCTTGATGTCGGCGCGCTGGTCACGCTGCTCCTTACCCTTGCCAACCCCGATCTCGATCTTCACGTGCGCTTCCTTCCAGTACAGCCGCAATGCAACGATCGTCCGGCCCTCGATCTGGGTGAGCCCAAGCAGGCGATCGATCTCCTTCCGATGCAGCAGTAGCCGGCGCCGGCGCTTCGGCTCGTGCTGTTCGTGGCTGGCCCTCGCGTAGGGCTGGATATCCACGTCGTAGAGGAAAACCTGCCGGCCCTCGACCCGCGCGAAGGCATTGTTGACGTTTGCCAGCCCGGCCCGGATGGATTTCACCTCGGTGCCCTTCAATTCAATCCCAGCCTCGAGGCGCTCGAGGATGTGATAGTCCCGCATTGCTTTGCGGTTGACCGAAATTTCCGCAGCCATGTCGCGATGTGGAGGCGGGAGAACCCAGGAGCGCAAGAACCCGCGCCGGGCTGTCAGCCTCGGGAACTATGCCGCGTTCGCCTCGACCGCCACTGGGGACTCGTACTTCAGTTTGCCCTCGATGATTTCCTTCAGCGCGATATCGGAGAAGCCCATCCGCAATGTCGTCTCGACCATCGGGCGGTGTCCCTGCGTCAACTGCCGCACGCGCTTCGACACAACGTTCACGAGAGTTTGCTGGTTTGGGATTACCTTAAAGGCCTCTTCGAGTAGGGAACTGGTCATAGCAGGGACGAGCACGGCGGGAAAAAATGGAGCGGGAGTTTGGCAGTGGTCGGCTCTTTGTCAACGGGAGATATTTGACGGAGTCAAATGATATTTTTGGGGCGAAACGCCCGAAAAACTTCTCCCGCTGCTGCCGCCGCCGTCAGCGCTTACGGATGGTGATCCGCTTGATCCGCGCGTCGTCCGGCGGGCTCCACGTGGCGATCTCCGGATCGTCCTTGAAGGCATTGTGCACGATGCGCCGCTCGTAGGCATTCATCGGCTCGAGGTGATGCGGTCGGCCCGTCTGCCGGACCACTTCGGCGATCTGCCGCACACGATGCACGAGCGCATCGTCCCTCATCTCGCGCCAGTGCTCGATGTCCACCTGCACTTTCGGCGCGTTCTTATCCTGAGCTTGAAGCACGCGGTTGAGGAGAAGCTGCGTGTCTTCGAGAAGCGCGCCGTTGCGGCCGAGGAGACGTTCCTTCTCCGCCGTGTAGATCATCAGCGTTGGTCCGTGGTCCTTCTCGATTTCCTTCACCTCACAGACGAAGCCAAGCAGACCCAGCATCGAGTCGAGGGTTTCGAGGGGATTCAGGCTCATGACGGAAAGGGACTTATTTCTTCTTCTTCGCAGGCACCGGAGCTTTCTGGAGGACTGGTGGAGCCTGGTTGCGGGTCGCGTAGAGTTGCACGACTGAAAACAAGTTCTGCACCGTCCAGTAGAGCGCCAGCGCAGAGGCGAAGTTGTAGCAGAAGAAAACGAAGATCAACGGCATAAACATGAAGATCTTCTGCTGCGTGGCATCCCCGGACTTGGGTGAGATCGCCATCGTCCAGAACATCGTCGCCGCCATGAGCAGGGGCAGCACATTGAGCGGCCAACCAAGTATTGGAAGGTGCGCGATGGTGTCGGGCTGCGAGAGATCATGCACCCAGAGGAACTTGCTGTTCCGCAGTTCCACCGCTTTTCCGAGCATGTTGTAAAACCCGAAGAAGATCGGGATCTGCACGAACATCGGCAGACAGCCGCCGACCGGATTCACGCCATAATCCTTGTACAGCTTCATGATCTCCGCGTTCATCTTTTGCGGATCGTCCGCATGCCTTTCGCGGAGCTCCGTCATCTTCGGCGCGAGCAGGGACATCCGCTTCATGGACTGCGTCGCTTTGTTCTGCAGCGGCCAGAGCAGGAGCTTGATGATGATGGTGAGGACGACGATCGCCGCGGCGTAGCTGCCGAGCCGCGCGTGCAGCCAGTTCATCGAATTCAGCAGAGTTTTGCTGACGAATCCGAACCAGCCGAAGTCCATGACCTCTTCTTCATCGCTCCCGAGCTTTTTCAGCCGCGAATACTCGCGCGGTCCCGCGTAAATCTGGAATGTTTGCGAGAAAGACTGCCCCGGCTCGATCGTGAACCCCGGCATTCCCAGCGCGCCTTCGACGCCAAATCTTTCCGCCGTTCCAGTCTTCGTGCGGCCCGCTTTTTCCCACGCAGGATCCGAGATCAAGTACCGCCTCGCCCAAACGTTGTTGCCCCGCTGCCGGGCTTGTCCGGCCGTATCCGTCGCGGTCACTACTGGACTGGCGATCGTACTGAAATACTGGTTTGCCACTCCCGCCCAACGCAGGTCCGAGAAGCTCGTCGGCTTTTCCGGAAAGACCGGACGCGCTCCGCCACCGATACCCAGGAATCCTCCGCCAGCGAACCATGTCGCATTGATAAACTTCGAGCTGCCGTGGTACGTGAAGCCCGTGTAGATCGGCTGATCGCTCTCGTGGATGGGCGCCACACCGCCGAGGTGGACAAAGTATCCTGGCACTACCATGGCCGTGGCACCGCGATTGGCGAAGGTCACGTCGAGCTTGAAGGCGTACTCTTCGGCATCGCCGGCACGGGGGAGTTGGAATTTCTTCGTCAGCAGCAGATCACCGATCGGGCGCTCGTAAGTCGCCACGCCGGCAGCCGCATCGACGGTCTGCGTGAAGGCGGCCTGGAGTTCGGCTTCCGGCTGCAGGGTCACCGCGCCGATCGGCACCGTCGCGAACTCATTCAACACCATGCGCTGTCCTTTTTCCGCGGCGTGCTTCAAAAGCTCGGCTGCAGCGACTCCCCCACCGAGGTTCGTCATCTTGTAGGCCACCGAAGGCGTGCTCACATTTTCGATCTGCGCGTTCGCAGCCGGAACCGGCGCGACAGGAACGACCGACTGCGCCGTGGTCGCGGCAGCCGCCGCCGGAGTTTCAGCAGGCTCGGTAGCTGCCTTCGTGGCTTCGGCCGCCGCCCGCTGCTGATTGCGCCAGGCCGTGGCGCGTTCCGTTTGCTTCTGGCTGTAGAAAGTCCACGCGAAGAGCGTCACGAGTGACAGCGCGATGGCGACGATGGCTTTGCGATCCATAGGTTCCTTAGTGAGAGAGCAGGGTGGCGCGTTCGCGCGGGAGAGGGGCTGATGATGCGCCGGAGGGAGATTGGGCGGCACGCGGGGGCACCGGATCGACGCCAGTGCCGCCCCACGGATGGCAGCGCCCGAGCCGTTTTACGCCAAGCCAGCCACCGCAGCAGACGCCGTGGGTCTCGATCGCCCCGAGCATGTAATCCGAACAGCTCGGTTCAAAGCGGCAGCCGGATCCCGGCCCGCCGATCCAGGCCAGCAAAGGCGAGACGAACCACTTGTAGCCGCGGTGCAGAACGCGAATCAGGAGCATGACTCGGCAAGGATCGAGCTCCGCCGCGCCAGTCGTGTCCAGTCTTCGCGCAGGGCCGCAAATTCCGCCATCGCCGCTGATGGACGTGCGATCAGGACAAGCCACACGCCGCGCACGATTTCCCGCTGCGCCTGCCGCAGGATCTCGCGCAGCCGCCGGCGCACGCGATTGCGCAGCACCGCTCCACCCACGCGGCGCGACGTCACGAGGCCAAAACGTGGCGCTTCCGTCGTCTCCAGCTTGAGCACGCTCAGGATGATCAGTTTGCCGTGATAGGCTTCCCCTTCCCGTCGCATCCGCGCAAAATCCGAAGCGCGACTGAGCCGCGCTGTCTTTGGGAACCGGAGCCGGACCGATGACATTTTGCATTTAGCATTCGGCATTTAGCATTTGCTGGCCGCGCCCTCGGTCGAGCAGCGCGCCAAATCCTAAATCCTAAATGCTAAATGGCGTCAGGCCTGCGTGTGCCGCTTGAAGTGAATCTCCACGCCCTTGGGGAGCAACCGCTTCCGGCCACGCTGCCGACGGCGCGAGAGAATCGCCCGACCGTTCTTCGTTTTCATGCGTGCGCGGAAACCGAACTGCTGTTTGCGCGTCCGCTTGGAAGGTTGATAGGTGCGTTTCATAAGCCGTGGGTCTGTGGAAAAAGGAGCGGCATGGTAGCGGACGAAGTGGGGGTGTCAACGGGTCTTTCGGCGTTGCCGAGAGCGGCCGCGGCGCCCGCTTTTCGCCTCCCTCCCGGGGCGATCTGTCCCGCGGAAACAATCGCGGCTATTGCATCGGCAGCGTGAGTTCCACGCGCTCGCGGGGGCGCAGCACGGTCGCCTTCACGCGCTCGCCCGCTTTGTAGGTTTGCAGCAAATGGCCAAGCAACGCGCCTTCCGTCATGCGATCCGTGAGACCGGCGATCTCGACCAAGACGTCCTCTTTCTGGAAGCCCGCGTTTTTCGCCGCAGCGTGTTTCCCAAATTGGCCGAGCCCTTTCACAAAGAGCGCCAACTGCTCGGAGCGAAGACCGCGCGCGGCCCGGTCGGCGTCACTGAGATCATCGAGGACCAGGCCCCCAGCGGCCATTCCGCGCATGGGCCAGGTGCCGACCCGGCGCGAGATATCGCTCTTCCGCCGCCATCCCTCAGCTAACTCGAGGTTCAACGTGTGGCTCACTCCGCCGCGTTTCACCACCGCCTCGAGGGAACCCGCATCCGGCGCGCGATGGAGCGCCCAACTCAGGTCTGCGCTGGAGATCAGCGGTTGACCTGCAACGCTCACCATTTCGTCCCCGGCCTGGAGGCCAGCGGATGCCGCGGCGGACCGCTCCGCGACGGACGCGACGCGCGCGGTGGAATCCGCCACGAGCACCAGACCGATGGTCTCAGGTGCGGGCTGCGGATAGATCAGGGGGAGTGGGATCGGCTCGCCTTTCTCGCGATGCCAAGTGCGGAAGGCATCGCCGATCTGGTGGCAATGCACGCAGCTCTGAACGACCTTCCCTTCCCAGTTCAGCTCGCGCGGATACTTCTCGGCGAGGATCGGAATCTCGACGGGTGTCCTGAAGGGTGTCGGACAGCCCTGCTTGCCGGCGAGCGAGGCTTTGTTCGCCGGATAGCCGCGATGAATGGCAAGCGCACCTTCGAGGGCGTGCCGAAAGCTGCTCGTCGTATCGTCTTGCGCATCGCGCTGATGCTGCCACGACCCGTAGCGACCGTAGATCGTGCCGTCGCCATTGAAGAAGAGCGTGGAAAAGGAAAGGTCGTAGTCGAACTGAAATCGGGCGAGGTCGAGGGTGTTCGCATTGATCACGCGCAAGCATACATATTGGTCCAGCAACGGTGTGAGCGCAGTCTCCTGAAGCAGCACCTGAGCATCGATTCCGGAGCACGCGAGGCACGGCACGCACCGGAGGACGACGAGGAGCGGCTTCCCCGTGCGCCGCGCCTCGGCAAAGCCGCGCTCAACGTCATTGTAGATCCAGCGCGCGTCGGTCTCCATCGTGGCGCGATCTTTCCGGACGGCCCCCTCGCGATCTTTGACCGTCTCACCGAGTAGAGCAGCAGGAAGAGAAAAAATGGCGAGCAGGGAAAGGAGGGGGACTTTCACAAGTGTCGTTGTCCGCGTAGAGCGGCAGTTTGGCAACACGTTGTCAGTAAGATCTCACGCGTTGTCTGCGACGCGGAAATACAATAACGGCCAGATGCTCTCCATGCCACAAGCTTGACGCCTCAGCCTTCCTTCTGGCATTTCTCCGTCCTCTCGCGGCGCTTTTTCCTCGGACCATGAATTCCTTCACTGTGCCAACGACCACTCGCGCGAAAGAGGCGTCTCGCATCGAGCGTCTGGAGGCTCGGATTGCACCGGCCGGAGTCGGGTCCGCCGCCGCGCTCGTCGGCACCCCGTCTACGCATTTCATTCAGACGAACCCGCTCGGCGATCCTTCGTCAGCAGAATCCCACCTCGCCCTTCTCGCCCCGCCTCCCGCACTGACTGCCCTTCCGACCGCACCGGACATCTTCGCCAGCGAACATCCTGGCTTCATCATAAACTCCGCCAGCACTGAGTTTCTGACGCCGGGATTCAAAGGCACGATCGACAGTCTCGTCGTGCGGCGCACCGCGACGACGGACACGGTGAACCTCCCGGTCGGTGGGTTGGACTTCTACTATCAGGTCAATTTGACCAGCGGAGATCCCAGAGCGGCGATCAGCAATATCACGCTCGGACTCTTCAATCCCTACCTCATCGCCTCGGGCTACGATTCCCGCACCGGCGCGATCGTTTCCACCGATCCGCTGAACGGTCGCAACGGCGGCACCCAGTCGCCCGTGCTCACGTCCTACAACGCCGGGACGGTGGATTTCGACTTCACCTCGGCGACCGTCAATGAAGCGATCGTCCCGGATAGCTCGAGCAGTTGGCTCGTGCTTCGCACCAAAGCTCGAAGCTATGACTCCGACGGCAGCGCCGGCATCATCGGCGAGGTGACCGGCGTGGGACCGGTCTCGACCAGTATCTCGATATTTGCCCCGACGGACACCCCACCGCAGCCGCGCGGCTTGGTCGTCACCGGCGCGAGCACTGGCTCACTCGTTCAGGTTTTCAATCCCGCAACCGGAGCGCTCCAAGAGAGCTTCAACGCATTTGGCTCCCGCAACAAATACGGCGTGCGCGTGGCGACTGGCGATGTGAATGGCGACGGCGTCGAAGACATCATCGCTGGCTCGGGTCTGAACAATGTCGGCGGCGCGCAGGTCCGCGTCTTCGACGGGGCCAATGCTGCCCATCCGGCGCTGCCCGGCGTGCTCGGAAATTTCAAACCTTTCGGGGCCGGCTACGTGGGCGCCGTGAATGTCGCTTCCGGCGACGTGAACGGTGACGGTCGGGCGGATCTTATCGTCGCGACCGGCTCAGGAAGTGCCGGCCAGGTGCGCGTCTTCAATGGCGTGGACGGATCGCTGATCACCAAGTTCACCGCATTCGCGAAAGTGAACGGCGGAGTGCGCATCGCCGCCGGCGACCTCAACGGGGACGGACGCGACGAAGTGATCGTCGGAGCTGGGGTCGGGTCGGGCGTCCGGGTCTTCGATGGGCTCACGGGCACGTCCCTGCCGGCGCTCAGCTTTCAGGCGTTTGAGGCGTCCTACACCAGAGGCGTCAACGTCGCAGCGGGCGACGTGAATGGCGACGGCATCGACGAAATCTTCGTCGCTACGGCAGAAGGTGCGGACCGGATCGGCATCTTCGACCGCACTTTGGTGAAGCTCGCGGAGATCCGCACCGGAGCGCCCCAGGGAGTCCGCCTCGCTTCGGCCGACGTGAACGGCGACGGCTTCACGGATCTCATCGCCGGAAAGAGCACGGGTGGGACAAACTCCGTATCAGTTCTAAGCGGACTAAACCGCACTAAGCTGTTCGACCTGAGCGGTTATTCGATTTCAGGTGCAAGC
>JANPIS010000309.1:0-6613 GCA_031425095.1 Chthoniobacteraceae bacterium | reverse complement strand
CAGAAGATCAAGTATCTGCACCCGCTGCTCGCGGAGGTCTGCGGCGAAACATACGGCATCTTCGTCTATCAGGAGCAGGTCATGCGGGCCGCGCAGGTCCTTGCTGGCTACACCCTCGGCGGCGCCGATCTGCTCCGGCGCGCGATGGGCAAGAAGGACAAGGAGAAGATGGCGAAGGAGCGCGAGAAGTTCGTCGAGGGCGCCGGCAAGCTGCACAACATCAAGCCCGACACGGCGAACGAGATCTTCGACTTGCTCGATAAATTCGCGGGCTACGGCTTCAACCGATCGCACTCCGCCGCCTATGCGTGGATCAGCTACCAGACGGCGTTTTTGAAGGCGAACTATCCGGTCGAGTTCATGGCCGCGGTGATGAGCAACGAAATCTCGAACACGGACAAGATCAGCATCTTCGTGAGCGAGTGCGAGCGGATGGGCATGAAGATTCTCGCGCCGGACATCAATCTGAGCGGGCTGAAGTTTGAGCCGGCGGAGATCAAAACTGAAACCCCATCGCCGGAGCCAGCCGCTGCGGACGCCGCAGCCGCACCGATCGTCACGGGCGCGATCCGCTATGGACTTGCGGCGATCAAGAATGTCGGTGAAGGGGCCATGGTCGCCGCGATCGAGGAGCGAGATCGCGGCGGTCCATTCACTTCGGTGCAGGATTTTTCCGCACGGGTGGATTCGAAGAAGATCAACAAGAAGGCCGTCGAGTGTCTCGTGAAGTGCGGTGCGTTTGACTTTATCGGCATCGAACGCGCGCAGCTCTTTTCCGAGATCGACGCAGCGATGGCTGCCGCCGTGAGCGCGCATCGCGACAAAGCCAACGGGCAAGTCTCGCTCTTCGACGTCTTTGAAAGTGCGCCAAAGAAAACCGCGATCTCCGGCGCGCCGAAGGTGACTCCGTGGACCCATACCGAGCAACTCGCCTACGAGAAGGAACTGCTCGGCTTCTACGTGACCGGTCACCCGCTCGACGAATACCGGACGGAGCTCGCGAAAACCAAATACGTCCCGATCGCGAGCCTGCCCGAGCAGGAGCCGAAGACGACGGTGACGATCGGTGGCGCACTGGTCTCCGTGGAGAAGAAGTTCACGAAGAAGGATTCGAAGCCGTTCGCGGTCGTGGTGCTCGAAGATCTCACCGGCCAGCTCGAGATCATGATCTGGAGCGAGGCCTTCAACCGTGCGCAGGCGTTGCTCGTCCAGGGCCATGTGGTCTCGATCACGGGTCGGCTCGACTTGCGGGAAGACGGCGCGCGCGTTTCGGCACATGAAGTGAAGATCATCAAGAAACCCGCCGCCAACGATCGTCCGCTCGTCCTCACCTTTGCCCGGGCACGAATCACCGAAGCGGATCTGGTCGCCGTGCGCGACATCCTGCGGCGCAGTCCCGGACCACGCCGCGTCGAGCTGTGCTTCGTAGACGAAAGCGGCGGACGCGTGCGCCTGCTGGCGGGCGATGAATTCCGCGTCACCCTCACGCGCGAGGCCGAGGCGAAGCTCGCGCCTTGGCTGATCAACTAGCGGCTCACGACACTTGCCAGCGCCCCAGTCCATCCCCAAACTTCACGCACACCGTGCAACTTACCGACGAACAAAAACAGAAAGTCACCGCCTGGATCGCTGAAGGCCTGAAACTCTCCGACGTGCAGCAGAAGCTCGCCGACGAATTCGATATCCGTCTCACCTACATGGAGGCGCGATTCCTCGTGGATGACCTGAAAGTCACCCCGGCTGAAACCGTGCTCCCTGCACCTCCGCCGCAGCCGGCGGCCATCCCGGCTTCCGCTCCCGCCGAGACTGCCGCGCCGAGTTCGCTCGTGTCGCCCGATGCGCCGCCGGTGAAGACAGGCGGAGTCGCCGTGAAGGTGGACGAAATCACGCTTCCGGGTTCGGTCGTGAGCGGCAGCGTCACTTTCTCCGATGGCGGCGGCGCAAAGTGGCAACTCGATCAATACGGTCGCCTCGGGATGGTGACGGCCACGGAAGGTTATCGGCCACCGCCGGACGACGTGCCGCAGTTCCAGGCCGCGCTCGACGCCGAGTTGCAGAAGTTGGGGTTCTGACCGCGGGAAAATTCCTGCTCCCTTCACGCCGTCGCGCTCAGAACCGGCGCGAGTGTCGAGAGCAACGCAGCCGGCTTGATCCGTTCCAGATCGCCATTCGGTGCGGCGATGACGGCGACGCGCGCATTCGCAGGCGCCCAGATGGCAGGGTCGGTCGGGCCAAAGAGCAACACGCACGGGGTGCCGACGGCGGCGGCGAGGTGCGAGATTCCGCTGTCATGGCCGAGATAGATCCGGCATCGCTCGAGAACGGCGGCAAGCACGGGCAGTGGCAGATCGCGGGCAAGCAGCGGCTGCGCAGCGCGCAAGGCGGTCGCCATTTCGCGGAGCTGAGGACCGTCGGCTTCCCCGCCGATGAGCACGAGCCGGCCAGTGGGATGCTGCGCGAGCACTTCGCCTCCGACGGCAATCCACTGTGCGACGGGCCAGTTTTTGCGGGTGCTTCCGCTGCCCGGATGGATCGCGATCAGCATCTCCTCCTGCGCGGTGAAGGCACGCGCGGCCACTCGGTCCTCCTCGCTCGGGTGGACGGTGGCCGCGTGGCTGTCGAGATACAGAGCCAGACTTTCGAGCGGTCGCGCCAACTGCTGCGCGGCGTGGGATGAGTCGTCGATCCGCGAGAAAGCGGGCAAGAAATTCTTCACGCCCGCGCGCCGGAGGTTCATTTCGAAAAATCCGCTCGGATCGTACAGGTAGCTGATGACCTGCTGGAAGCTCGCGAAGTATTCGATCAGATCCGGCGCGAGTTCGGCACCCGGGACGAAGAACGCGGCCATCGCGCCGTATTCGATCGAGCGCGCTCCATCCGCGTAGTATCGGCCTTCGGCGAGTGCGACGATGTGCCGATAGCCGAGGATCTCGAGGTGCGCGTGCGGAAACGCTTCGCGGACGAGCTTGATGGCGGGGAGCGTCAGGATGAAGTCGCCGATCGCTCCGCCGCGGATGACGAGGATGCGAGGCTTCACCAGACAAGGAGCGCGACGCGCACCCGATCCGCAATCACTATTGATTCGGAGCGAAGCCGCCGAGAGGGCCCTGCCCTTCCCACTTTTCTGGCCGATTCCACGGAATCGTGCTCACGCGGTTGGGGTCCTCGGGCTCGGTACTCGCGCAACCGGGAAGAAAGATGCCCAGAGCGAGGAGGAAAAGAGCCGCGAAAATGCGCTTCATGCGGTCTGAGAAAGCACCCGCTTACTTCCGCTGGCCTTCGTAAACGACGGTATCCCCGGGCTGCACGGTATAGCCCACCGCCACCGAACCGGGGACGATGTCCGCGATCGACGTGGATGGCTCAACCGAGCTGATCTTCGCCTTGCCGATCGGCTCACCGCCGCGCAGCACGAGCATGTTTGCGCCGACCGCGGCGCCCTGGCGATCGCCCACGCTGAGCACGACGAAATTCCAGCCTGGATTGACCGCCATGACGCGGCCGGAAAGTGAGTTCTTCGCAAAGCCTTTGCGGTAGCGCTCCACTTCGCTCACCTGCGCCTTGAACTTCTCTTCCGCGTCACGGACCCGCGCGTTCAGCGTGTCCTGCACCTGTTTCGACTCCGCGAGTTCCGTCTGCGCTTTCTGCAAATCTTCCCGAAGTTTCTGCGCCTCCGCAGCCGCTTGCGGATCGACAACCGGCGCGGTCGGCATTCCCGCGATCTTGTCGTTCGCCGCTTTCAGCTCTGCGATCTTCGCGTCGAGTTCGGCCTGCGCCTGGGTGACTTTGACCGCCGCGGCTTCGGCGTCGGCCTTGAGTTTCTCACTCTGCACTTTCTCGGCATCGAGCGCCGCTTTCGCCGCCTGCGCTTCCTCCTGCGCCGTCTTCATCTCGCCTTCCGCGCGCTTCAGATTCGAGTTCGCAACGGTGATCGCACTCTTCGCGTCCCGGAGATTTCCCTGAACGGTGTCGATATTACCCTTGGCGAGGAAACTGACCACCGCAGTGGCAATCATGAGAGCAATCGCAAGTCCGAGGAACACTTTAGCCATAGATGAATTGGGCGGGATAAATAAAGGGGGCGCGTATCGTGGGAGGACGACCGCTCACTTGAGGCGGGGTTTTTGCCCCAATTGATTTTCAATGCAAGCGGTTAAATGAAATTTGCATGACAAAAAAATTTGTCATGCGCGGAGTGCGATTCATAGTCCCGGCCCCGTCAGGGACTATGGATTGAAAGCAAGCGAACCCCGCCAGGGCCGGAAGGCAGCAACGGTAGTTTGACTTTCCTTGTCGTAGCTCTCTGGCGGCTTTTTTTCACAAAGGCGGCGGAATGTGGGTCTTGGACGGCTCGCTCGGGGCGCTCGATCAGCTGCGGCGGCCAAGGTGTGACCCACGGCAGGCGCGAAAAAGTTTGGAGTCCTGCCGAGATTCCCGCTATCTCGCCCGCCACATGTTTCGCACGGGCGCTCAATTGCTCCTCCTGACGCTCCTCGCGGGTCTCGCCCTGCTCTGGGAAGCGCAACAGGAACCACTCGCTTCTTGGGATCAGGACTTTGCGGACTTCCTCGCGCGGCATAGCCATCACCGCGCGCCGACCGCGCCGCTCACGCTCGTGGAGATCGACGATGCGAGCCTCGAGGATCACCCGTGGCCGTGGACGCCGTTGGATTTCTCGCTCTTCTTTCAGGCCGTGCTCCCGTTCAAACCGGAGGTCGTCGCAATCGATGAAGTGCTCGACTGGAACCGCGTCGTCCTCCCTGCCGACCAGCAGCCGAAGCTTCCGCAGTACGAGAAAATTCTCCGCGACTCGATGCTCCGGACGCCGAAAGTGCTGCTCGGCGCGGTATTGGGGTATCCCGAAGACCCGACGGTGATCCCGCCGCTGCAAGAAGTGCCGCTCGTGAAAAACGTACTCGGCGATGTGCGCGATGTGCCGGAATTCACGGCGATCGAACAACAACCACCGGAAGAGTACCGGCTCTCGCCGACGATCGGCTTTGTGAACCTCCCGAGCGCCCGACCGCGCTACAACTCCGTCCCGCTGGTCCTGCGCTACCGTGGGCAGATGATCCCCTCCTTCGTGCTCCAGGCGGTGATGCTCTGGCAGAAACTCACGCCGGACGAGATCACCGTGGAACTCGGCTCGCACGTGCAACTCGGGGAGAAGCTGAGGGTGCCGATCGACTCCGCCGGACGCATGCGCGTGGACTTTGGGACGGCTCGGACGGTGTTCGGTTTCGACAGCCTCCTCCTCGCCGCCGAGCAGATCGAAGCCGGGCAGAAGCCGAATGTGCCCGTCGGGCAGATGGCCGGCGGCGTCGTGCTTCTCTCCCGCACCGAGAAGAATTCGCGCACACTGCCGCTGGCCGCGATGCGCAAGGGTTCGCCGGGCGAGCTATTCTCTGCCGCGATCGCGACGATCCAGAATCAAACCTTCATCCGCCGCGTCCAGTGGTGGGGTGCGACGCTGGTCCTTGCGGCGGTGGCGCTCGTCGCGTTTCGCGTGCCGCGCATGAGCCGTCTGCAGGCGATCGGTGTCGGCGCGGGCGTGCTCGTGGTCTTCGTGTTGATCGCCCTCGCGGTATTCAATCAATGGCTGCTCTGGATCCCGATCGTGCCGGTGCTGGGCGCGGTGGTCTTCATGGTGCTCTACCGGATTGTGACCCCGGATTCCGCCGGCAAACCGAAGCGGCCGGTGATCCTTTGAACGAAAAGATATTGAGACTGACGGGTTGGATGTTGCGAGTCCGCGACATTCCCGCATTCTGGCAGAGCTTCCTGCGGGTGTGACCACAGGGTACATCGCGCGGGACGCACTCTTCAGCGGCAACGCAGGGGACGCTTCATCTTAACCTCAACTCCCGACTCTCCTGCTCTTCACCAATCTCACCCGCGCTGCCGAGATCGGCGCGAATTGCTACCGGCTCCAAGCGGGCGGCAAGTGCCTGATCCTCGATTCCGGAATGCACCCCCGGCGCGACGGCCCCGAGGGGCTGCCGCTGCTCGAACTCCTGCCTCCCGACAGCGTGGACGCGATCGTCATGTCGCATGCGCATCAGGATCATCTCGGCGCGCTGCCGGTGCTGATGCGCCAGCATGTGCGGGCTCCCGTGTTCATGACGGAAGCGACCCGCCAACTCAGCGACCAGATGCTGCATAATTCGGCGAACGTGATGCAGTTCAAGTGCGACGACGGGCAGATGCCGCGACCGCACTTCACGCATCGGGAGGTGGATGTGTGCGCGAAACGCTGGCGCACGGCGCCGCTGCACACGCGTTTCGATCTCACCGGGGAGCGGCTGCGCCCGGATGAACCGGCGGACCTGTCGCTCGAGTTTTTCGATGCGGGCCACATTCTCGGTTCCGTGGGGACGCTGATCCGGGCGGAAGGCCGGAGCGTGCTTTACGCCGGCGATGTGCAGTTCGACGACCAGACCATCATGCAAGCCGCACGCCTGCCGGAGGAGCCGGTGGATGTGCTGATCATGGAGACGACGCGGGGCGACCGGGCGACTCCGGAAGGCTTCACGAGGGCCGGGGAGGAGCTGCGGTTCGCGCAGGCGATTCAGGCGGCATTCGATCGCGGCGGCGCGGTGATGATCCCGGTCTT
>JANPIS010000308.1:0-11785 GCA_031425095.1 Chthoniobacteraceae bacterium | reverse complement strand
GTGTGCCTCCACCTCGGGTGAGGGCGCGATGGGCTGGAGAAAGTCACCAGCCTCGTCGTGCGAGGCGAGCAGGGCTTCGACGCGGGCACGCAAGGCGGGATCAGCCCGACACTCGCGATCGAGAAAGGCCGAGCGTTCCTGCGGGATCGCGATGTCAGCGGCCACTAGAAAAAGGGCTTCGGCACGGGGCGGTTCGGGGTTCATCGGGAGGCGCTGTACTTCTACTCCCCTGAATGCGAGAACGGGATCGAAAAAGCTCCACGGGCGGGTTGACCGGTCACAGGGCTCCCTAATTCTCGGGGACGGCGACGGGAGGCCGGATTGAAGAGTTGAGTTTCCTACCGGCGATGCGCCAAGGTTCCGCCTCCGTCAGACCTTCAACCCTCCACCTCTAAAAACTCATGGGCCGCCAATGGCTCCTCGCGAAACGCGAGGTCAACGCAAAGAAGAAATCCGGTGTCACCTCTAAACTGGTGAAAGAAATCGCCGTCGCTGCGAAGCTCGGCGGGGCGGAACTCGATGGCAACCCGCGGCTCTTCGCCGCGGTCGAGAAAGCGCGCCGGGAGAGCGTCTCGCGCGACGTCATCGAGCGGGCGATCAAGAAGGGAGCGGGTGTCGGCGAGGAGAAGATGACCATGGAGCACGTCGTCTTCGAAGGCTACGCGCCGCACAAGGTGGCGCTGATCGTCGAGGTGCTCACGGACAACAACAATCGCACGGCGCCGGAGATCCGGGTGCTTTTCAAAAAAGGGCAGCTCGGAAATCCGGGCAGCAACAAGTTCCTCTTTGAGCACGTCGGGCTCGTCGAAGCCCACCATCCGGATGCGGCCATCGATCTCGAGAGCGCCGCGATCGAAGCGGGTGCGAATGAAGTCGAACCGCTCTCGCACGATCAGAACGATGACATCCCGGCGGGTGTCGCCGGTGCGCGCTTCATGACCGGGCGCACGGAGCTGCACGCGGTCTCTCAGTGGCTGGTGAAAAACGGCTGGACCGTGGTGACCAGCGAACTCGGGTACGTGCCCAAGCAGTGCCCGGAACTCAGCGAAACTCAGCGGCAGGAAGTCGGCGAATTTCTCCAGACCCTCGACGACCACGACGATGTGCACCGCGTCTGGGCGGCGCTGAAGTAGCCGGATCGCGGAGCCGCCGCACCGAAATCGCGGTGGCCGCTAGTACGGCTTGGCGATGATTCGCCGCTTCGGATCGGTCGCGCCCGCTTCACGATAGATCTTCGCCGGGTTGGTCGAGCGGAGCTCGTAACCCTTCAGGACAAACTCGGGATAGAAACCATTGCTCGCAGGCTCATACACAGTCTGTCCGGAGAAATCGCCAAACAGCTTGTACTCGTGGTCATTGTCCGTGCCGATTTTTCCCTGCTCACGATCCGGCGCAAGTTTCTGCTGCTCATTCATCATCACCAACTTGGCGGCACTCCAGGGCTGCCCCGGTTTGCGGACGAAGCCCCAGAACTTGTAGTCCACTTTGTAGTAGCGGCGACCGATGTAGTAACTCCCGGCCGGCTCGCTCTTGATCGCGGCGAGCATCGTCGTCCGCGCTGCGGCATTCCCTTGTGGGTCGGCCGTCGCACAGCCGGAGAGGAAGCTAAAGGCGACGAGTAACAAGATGGAGCAGAGAAACCGGCGGGACATGGAAGCGTGATCAACGGGCGTTTCGTTCATGAGAGGAAATTCAGGCTTGGGCGCAGTCAGTCAGCCATTCGCGTGCGCTGAAGCGGCTCAATCTTCACGCGCCTCTTTCCGCACCTTCGTGAGCAGCACGGGCTGGCGCTGCAGGTGCTGGGTCAATGCCTCAATGGCGCGCAGGGTTGCGGGGCTGATGTGGTGTTCCATGCCTTCGACGTCGTGATAGATGGTCGCATCATCGAGGCCAAGGAGTTTGAGAAAATCGCTGAGGAGCTGATGGCGCCGGGTGATGCTGCGGGCCAGGGCCTCGCCGGAGGACGTGAGCACGAGGCCGCGATATTTCTCGTACTTCAGCAGGCCTTCGGCATCGAGGCGCTGGACCATGTTTGTCACGCTGGCCTGCGAGATCTCCAAGCGGCCCGCGATGTCCACGACCCGCGCATAGCCCTTGGTATCGATCAGCTCGAGAATGCGCTCGAGGTAATCCTCGACCGCGGCGGAAGTGTGGCGTTGGGCAGCTTTGGCAGGCACTTGCCGACCCCATACGCTGAGCGGCATGGCGCGGTCAAGTGGCGACTTGAGCCCGGCAAGAAAAACTTAGCCATGGCTAAGTTTGTTGTTGCGGGATGGCATTGTTCACGCTTGCATCTTTCCGTAGTGGCCACGCTTTCAACTTCCAACGCTTTCGGTTGCCTCCTCGCGGCAATTGCGGCCACGGCCTTCGCCGGGCCGGTCGAACCCCCTGCCGATAAATCGCGCTATCACCTTTTCGATCCGACGCCGCGCACGCAGATGCGCGCGCTGAGCACCGACCGGCCGGATCAAACGGAGAGCGCCTCCACCGTGGATGCCGGACACGTGCAGATCGAAATGGACCTCGTAAACTTCCGCTGCGACCGGGACAGCCCCGATGGCACGCGGACCGAGATCTGGAATGTGGCGCCGGTGAACCTGAAGATCGGCCTGCTCAACAACACGGATCTCCAGATCCTGCTCGATAACTACATCGCGGCGCGGACTCGCGACTCCGCCGGAGTGACGGAACGTGCCACGGGCTTTGGCGACATCACCGCGCGACTCAAGATCAATCTCTGGGGGAACGATGGCGGCCCGACGGCGCTCGCGCTGATGCCATTTGTGAAGCTGCCGCTGGGCGGGTCCGACCACCGCAATGGCGAAACCGAGGGCGGGTTGATCGTTCCGTTCGCGGTCTCGCTCCCAAGCGCGTGGGGACTGGGGCTGATGACCGAAGTCGATTTCGTGAGCGATGGCGACGGGGGGCACGACATCGAATGGCTGAACTCTGTGACCGTTGGTTGCGACCTTACCGAGCGGATCGGCGCCTACCTGGAATTCGTCGCCGTCGTCGGAACTGCGCCGGGCTTCGACTGGCAGGGGCAGGTGGACCTCGGCTTCACCTTCGCCGCCAGCGACGACGTGCAACTTGATCTGGGCTGCAACTTTGGGGTGACTGAATCCGCTCCCGATTTCCAGCCATTTGTTGGAGTGACCGTTCGATTCTAAATGCCGCCGTCTTCCATGAAACGAATCCGCCTCGTCGCTTTCTCCGCACTTCTCCTGCTTTCCGCTGCGCCGACCTGGGCGGCGAAGAAGCGTGTCGTCACCACCTTCACGATCATCGCCGAAATGGCGCAGAACGTCGCCGGCGATGCAGCGACCGTGGAATCCATCACCAAGCCCGGCGCGGAGATTCACGGCTACGAGCCCACGCCCGGAGACATCGTGAAGGCGCAGAAGGCGGACCTCATCCTATGGAACGGGCTCAACCTCGAGCGGTGGTTCGAGAAATTCTTTCGCAATTTGCGCAACGTTCCGAGCGTGGTGCTGACCGAAGGCATCGCACCCGTCGGCATCGAGGAAGGTCCCTATACCGGAAAGCCGAATCCTCACGCCTGGATGTCGCTGCAGAACGCCACGATCTACGTGGAGAACATTCGCAAGGCGTTGGTGAAGATCGATCCGGCGAACGAGGCGATCTACAGCGCGAATGCGACCGCTTACATCGCGAAGTTCCAGGCGGTCGAAGCCGAAGCGCGCACCGCGCTCGTGCGGGTGCCCGAGGAGCGTCGCTGGCTCGTGACGAGCGAGGGCGCATTCCCGTATCTCGCGCGCAGCCTTGGATTGAAGGAGCTGTTCCTCTGGGCCGTGAACGCCGATCAGCAGGGCACTCCGCAGCAGGTGCGCAAGGTCATCGATGGTGTGCGCGCAAATAAGGTTCCGGTCGTCTTCAGCGAAAGCACGGTGAGCGACAAGCCGATGCGACAGGTCGCGAAGGAGACCGGCGCGCGGTATGGGGGCGTTCTCTATGTGGATTCGCTCAGCGACGCGCAGGGTCCGGTGCCGAGCTACCTGCGGTTGCTCGAGCACGACGTCGAGACCATCGTAAAGGGTCTCCTCGGCGAATGAGTGAAGCACCACTCCAACTGGAAGTACGCAACGTCACGGTGACGTATCCGAACGGAAACGTCGCCCTGCGCGACGCGAGTTTCCAACTTACCGGAGGCACCGTCTGCGCACTCGTGGGAATCAATGGCAGCGGCAAGTCCACGCTCTTTAAGGCGATCATGGGCTTCGTCCGACCGAGCCGTGGTGAAGTGCTGCTCTCCGGTGCGGACATCGCCGCCGCGCAGAAGCGCAATCTCGTCGCCTACGTGCCGCAGAGCGAGGAGGTGGACTGGACCTTCCCGGTGAGCGTGTGGGACGTGGTGATGATGGGGCGCTACGGCTACATGAACTTCCTCCGTATCCCGCGCGCCGAGGATCGCCGCGTCGTCGAGGAGAGTCTCGCGCGCGTGGGCATGAGCGACTTTCGCGAGCGCCAGATCGGCGAATTGAGCGGTGGGCAAAAGAAGCGCGTCTTTCTCGCCCGAGCGTTGGCCCAACGCGGGCGCGTGATCCTGCTCGATGAACCTTTCACCGGCGTGGATGTCGGCACCGAAACGGCGATCATCGAACTTCTCCGCGATCTCCGTCGCGATGGACACCTCATGCTTGTCTCGACGCACAATCTTGGTTCGGTGCCGGAGTACTGCGATCAGGTCGTGCTCGTGAACCGCACGGTCCTCGCCTTTGGCCCGACGGCGGAAGTCTTCACCGAACAAAATCTCCTGAGCGCATTCGGTGGGGTGTTGCGGCATTTCCGCTTCGATGAATCCACCGTGCAGCGTCACGACGGCCGCACCGTCACGGTGCTCACCGACGACGAGCGCCCGCTGGTCTTCGGCAAAGGCGGACATCTTGAATACAGCCATCGCCAGGGACGGGAAGAAATCGTGAAGCAGCGGGCGGAGGAGCCGGGCGACGAATGAAACGCATAAAGGCATTCTGAGTTCCCGCATGGAAGCGCTTCTCGTCCCGTTTCAATACGAGTACATGGTCAAGGCCATCCTCGTCAGCGGGCTCATCGGCGGGGTATGCGCGTTCCTTTCGTGCTTCGTCACCCTCAAGGGTTGGTCGCTCATGGGCGACGCGCTGTCGCACGCGGTCGTGCCCGGCGTGGCCGTGGCTTATATGATCGGCTGGCCGTTTGCCGCCGGCGCGTTTTTCACCGGACTGCTCGCGGCACTGGGGATGGGCTTCGTGAAAAAGAAGACGCGCCTCCGGGAGGACGCGGTCATTGGCGTCGTGTTCACCGCGTTCTTCGCGCTGGGGTTGCTCCTCATTTCGCTCAATCCCAGCCAGGTCGATCTTCGCACGATCATCTTCGGCAACATCCTCGGCATCTCGGATTCCGACATCCGGCAGGTCGTGATCATCTCCGCGGTGACCCTCGTGGTGCTTGGCATGAAGTGGCGTGATCTCCTCCTGTTCTGCTTTGACCCGCAGCAGGCGCGGGCGCTCGGCATGAATGTGGCCTGGCTTCACATTCTGCTGCTCACGCTGCTCTCCGCCACAGCCGTGGCCGCGCTGCAGACCGTCGGCGCAGTGCTCGTCGTGGCGATGCTGGTCACGCCCGGGGCGACGGCATACCTGCTCACAGATCGCTTTCCGAAAATGCTCGGGCTCGCCGTGGGCATGGGCGTCGGCACTTCGCTCGTCGGTGCGTATGCGAGCTACTTCTTCGACGGCTCGACCGGCGGCTGCATCGTCACGCTGCAAACGATCCTCTTTCTCCTCGCGCTCATCTTCGCGCCGAAACACGGACTGCTCTCCGCCCGCGCCCGCCGGCACGCCACTGCTTGATGGAAACGCTTCTCGAGCCTTTTCAGTTTCCCTTCATCCGCGATGCCATGCTAGCCGGTGCCGCCGTGGGTGCGGTCTGCGCGGTGCTCTCCTGTTTCCTCGTCCTGAAAGGCTGGTCGCTCATGGGCGATGCGATCTCCCACGCGGTGTTGCCGGGGATCGTCATCGCCTACGCCGTCGGCGCGCCGCTGGCGTTGGGGGCTTTCACCTCGGGGCTGCTCTGCGCCGTCGCCACCGGCTGGATCAAAGCGAACTCGCGCGTGAAAGAGGACACCGTGCTCGGCGTCGTTTTCACCGGGTTGTTTGCGTTCGGGCTCGTGATCTTCACGAAGATCAAGACCGAGCTGCACCTCGATCACATCCTCTTCGGCAACATCCTCGGCATCGAACCGCGTGATCTCATCGAGACGTGCGCGGTCGCTGGCGTGACGCTGATCGTCGTGCTCACGATGCGGCGCGATCTGCTGCTCTTTTGCTTCGATCAAAACCACGCGCGCGCTATCGGACTGCCTACGCGCTTCTTGTACTACCTGCTCCTCTCGCTGCTCGCGGCCACGATTGTCGCAGCTCTGAAAGCCGTCGGCATCATCCTCGTCATCGCCATGCTCGTGACCCCTGGGTGCATCGCGCATCTGCTCAGCGATCGCTTTTCGCGAATGCTTTGGATCGCATCTGGGAGCGCGGTCTTCTCCAGCCTGGCGGGGGTGTATGCGAGTTTCTTCCTGAACGCCTCCACCGCCGCCTGCATGGTCCTCGTGCAATCGCTGCTCTTTCTCGCGGCACTCATCTTCGCGCCAAAATACGGGCTGCTCGCGCGACCACGGACCGCGCCGTAGGCGCGCGTTCCCGGTACCATACGCGTCCCGCGTGTTGGTCGTCGCGTCTCGCGACGACGAACTTCCTGGTGCGATTGACTGGAACAAGAGCTCCGCGCCACAAGTACACGCCGGTGAGTTCCGTGGGGCGGAGTCCTCGGTGTGGCTTGGGCGCCGAGGAAGTTCGTTTCGGCGGGACGCCGAAACCAACACGCGGGACGCGTATGGTACCCGGAGTTCCGCGATCGCACGCCCTACGCTACGAGGACCGCGCCACTGGCTTGCTGATTCCAGCCAATCACTGGGACGAGTGCGCGCCGTGCGTTGCCGGCCTCGACCGAGAGCGCCGCGGTCACAATCTGCATCAGTGCGCTGGCACCGAGGGATTCGCCGAGGGTTCGCTTCGGTGCGAGCACGGGAGCGGTGGGACAGTGCCGGGTGAGCGCGGCGGCTTCGGCGCGATCGATGAAGGTGCCGTTGCGACAAGAGACGACGGTGTCGAAGGGGCCGTGCGTGCTGAGATCGGCGAGCACGCGAGCGAGTGCGGCAGCGGCTTCGGTGCGCCGGAAGAAGGGGATGCCGTCGTGGATGGCGATCCGCCCGCGAGTGCCGGTGCGACTAAGCACGAGGGCGGCGGCGCCTTCGGCGAGGGTCGCGCCGCGCGTGGGATCGCCGGGCGAGGCCGCGAGGCGCCAGTCGCGGTAGGCTTCGCAGAGGATCCAGTCGAGCTCCTGGCAGCCGACGACCACGCAGTGCTCAACGGCGCCGAGGTCGAGGAGCTGTTCGGCCATCTTCAGCGCGGCGAGGCCGACGGTGGCATCGCCGACGAGGGTGTAGCTCGGGCCGTCGATGCCGAGTTGGGCAGCGAGGTGGCTGGCCGGTGCGTTGTGGACGGTCTCTGGGAAGAGCAGGGGACTCGCGGTGTTGGCGCCCTGCTTCACGATCTGCTCGTAGAAGCGCCGCGTGTAGATCACGCCGCCGTCGCCGATCGCGAAGATGAGCGCCGTGCTCGCGGCGAACTCCGGCGTGATTTTCAAACCCGCGTGCTCGATGGCGGCCAGGCCCGCGGCCACGGCGAAGTAGCTGATTGCACTCGAGCGTCGCAACCGCGGCTGGCGGCCGATGAATTCCAGCGACTTGAGGGGTATCGGGAGGTGCGAGTGCTCGCGGCCAGTTTCGGGATTGGTCAGGAGCTGCGATTCCGCGCGTTCGCCGCGGTGCATGCGCGACCAGACGTCTCCCAAGTCCGTGCCGTGCGGAGTGACCCACGCGTAGCCTGCGAGGTGGGCGAGCTTCTGAGAAGCGACGAAGACCTGCGGGCTTGCGGAGGCCATCGGCGACTGAACATCCGCACCACCCTCGATCACGATGCTGGCGTTGGTCCCGCCAAAGCCGAAAGAGTTTGAAAGCACGCAGCGCAGCTCGGCAGTGCGTGCGGTATTCGCGACGACGTCCAGTGCCCAGGCAGGCTCGGCCTCCACGTAATTGATATTCGGCGGCAGGAATCCGCCGCGGAGCGCGAGGATCGAGAAGACCGCCTCGATCGCACCTGCCGCACCGAGCGAGTGTCCCATCATCGACTTGGTGGAACTGACCGGCACGCGATCGCCGAAAACCTGCGCGATGGCCGTGCCCTCCGTGGCGTCGTTGAAGGTCGTCGCGGTGCCGTGGGCGTTGATGTAGTCCACCTCGCCCGGCGTGCGCTGCGCGTCGGCGAGCGCGCGTTCCATGGCGAGGCGTGGGCCGATGCCACTTGGGTGCGGTTGCGTGAGGTGATGATTGTCCGTGGAAATGCCGTAGCCCGTGATCTCCGCGAGGATCGTCGCGCCACGGGCTCGCGCGGCGTCCATCTCCTCGAGCGCGAGCAGCGCGGCGCCTTCGCCGAGCACGAGGCCGGTGCGATTCCGGTCGAAGGGGCGGATCTTCTCCGGCGTCGCGGCCTGGAGTGAATCGAAGCCGACATAGACCAGCTCCGAAAGCGCGTCGTATCCGCCGCAGAGTACGCGTTCAAATGTCCCCGCGCGCACGAGCTGAAATGCGTGGCCGATGGCGTTCGAGCCGGAGGCGCAGGCATTCGCGATGATCTGCATCGGGCAGCGGAATCCGCACGCCTCCTGCGCATCGAGCACGGCTTTGTGCGGCAGGTAGTTCGCGATCCAGACGGCGCGCTCCGCGACGCGCTCTTTGGCGACGAGCTTGCGGTAGAACTCTTCGCCGTAGCTCATCCCCCCGCTCGTCGTTCCGATGACGACCATCTGCGGTGCAAACCCGCGATCGCTCTCCTGCAGCTCGCGTGCGGCCGCGATGATCATGCGGCTCGCAGGATGCAATCGCTCCCACGTCCGAGCTCGGACATCCGAGATCTGAAAATCGCGCACTTTCCCCGCGGTCTTCGAGCGGCACTTGCTCACGTCGAAGCTCGTCACCGGCGTCACGCCATCGCGCCCCGCGCGCAGCGCGGCCACATTCTCCAGGCAGCCCACGCCGAGCGGGCTGACCACGCCCATGGCCGTGACGGCGACACGGCGGATGGGACGATTGGGGAGGTCAGGCATGGGCGGAAGTTTCTTCCACGAGCCTCGCGAAATCCGCAACCGGCAATTCTGTTTGTTGCCTGCACGCCTTCCTCGTAAGCACACGCGGATGAAAGACCTCGCCGACCTCGAACCACCGCAGCGCCGCCAGAAAGTACGCGCGCGCTTCTTTTGGTTTCTGGCCGGAGCGTCGGTGAATTACCTGCTCATCGCGACGCCCTTCAAGTGGCTGAAGGCGAACACCGACTTCCCGATCTGGGGCATCGCCGCGTGCAGTATCGGCGTCAGCACGTCGTTCTTTTTCCTCTGGAATTATTTCATCAATTTCCGCACCGACTCCCGCAAGCGCGACGCCTTCCGCCGCTACCTCACCGCGGTGGTCTGCATGTGGGCGCTCTCGTCCGCGACGCTCACGTTGCTCAAGAGTTTCAATGCGCAGTTGGCCTTCAGCCTTGGCCGCATCCCGCTCGATCTCGACATCGTCGCGACACAGTTCTTCCTCAGCGGGCTGAAATTTTTCCTCTACCACAAGTGGGTCTTCCCACTGCCTAAGGAGTAGGGACGCCCTCGTCCCGATGAGAGCCTGGGGCGACGGCGCCCCTACGCCTTGGCACGCCGCTCCACCCCGACCCACGCGTAGTATTCCGGCACGCCGCCTCCGGCATCCACGACGCCGCTGCGAATGAGCACGTTGCTCTCCGGCCAGTGGACTTGCAGGTCGCCGCGGGTGATCGGCGCGAGGAACACGTGGCCATCCATCGTGCCGACGTCGCTCTTCAGACGGATGGAATCGCCATTGACCAGATGCAATGAGGCGGCGTCGTCGGCATTCATGAAGACGGCGTCGCGAGCGGCGCCGGTGAGCGGGTCGATCTCGGCGTAAATGAGTGAGTTGAACTGTTTGCCGCGCCGCGTGCTGATCCTGAATTTCCCGGGAGGACGCGTGCGGTCGGGCAGGTCCACGGCATGCAAGTGACCTTTGCCATCTGGGAGCGGGAAGACGCCGCCCGCGCAGAGATGCGGGCCGCCGTATTGAATCGCATCGCCGGTCTCGCGCAGGTGCTGGCTGCCTTCGTAGATCGGCACGACGCGCGCGATCTCATCGCGCACTTTCCAGCCGTCTTCGCAGCCGAGCAGTGAGGCCTGCTCCGGTTTCACCGCTGCGGCGAGATCGCGCAGGATCTTCCACTCCGCGCGCGCGGCTCCGACCTGGCGCGGGATTTCCGGCGAGAAAGCGACGCGGCGCTCGGTGGTCGTTTCGATGCCGCCATCGTCCTGCTCGTAGCGAGTTTTCGCGGGCAGCAGGATCACCGCTTCCTTCGCCGGGATGAACATCTGGTCGGTGAGGATGATGTCCTGATGCACGCGGAGCGAGACATTGGCCAACGCACTCCGGACGCGTTCGGGTTCGGGCAGATTGCGCAGGAAGTTTCCGCCGACGCTGTAGAGCACATCAAGCTCCCCACGCGCCGAGGCTTCGATCATCTCGGTGGTGCTGAGCCCGGGGCGGTCGGAGATGGGAAAGCCGTATGCTTTTGCGAGCTCGGCGGCGTTTTCGGCGTTGATCGTCTTGCCGCCGGGAAAGGCTGTCGCGTAGCACCCCATCTCCGCGCCACCCTGCACGGAAGAGTGGCCGCGGATCGGCATAAGCCCGCACTTGTCGCGGCCCACCCAGCCTTTGAGCAGACCGAGATTCAGGATCATCTGGACGGCATCCGCGCCAAAGGCGTGCTGCGTGATCCCCATGCTCCAGACGAGGACGCCGGTCTTCGCGTCCCGGATGAGCTCGGCGAATTCACCGATCGCGGCGCGCGTCATCCCGGAGCCCTGCTCGATCTCAGCCCACCCGACCGACGCGACCTTGGCGCGCAACTCCTCGCAACCCTGCACGTGGTCGGCGACGAACGTTTTGTCATACCACTCGTTCTCCAGCATCAGCTTGAGCACGCCGTATAGCATCGCGATGTCGCCGCCCTGCGCGACGGGAAACCAGTAGTCCGCGATGTTTGTCCCAAAGATCGCGCTGCTCGCCGTCGAAGGCACCCAGTAGCGTTTCATCCCGGGCTCGAGATAAGGGTTCACCATCACGACCTTCGTGCCTTCGAGCTTCGCCTCGTGGAGATACTTCGTCGTCACGGGCTGGTCGTTCGCGGGGTTCGAGCCGAAGAAGATCAGCAGGTCGGTGCCATACCAATCCTTGTAGCTGCAAGTGCTCGCGGCGACGCCGACGGTCCGCTTCATTGCGGCGGTCGAGGGCGAGTGGCAGATGCGCGCCGCGTTATCGACGTTATTCGTGCCGATGAAGCGCGCAGCTTTCTGCGCTACGTAGTATACCTCGTTCGTCACGCCGCGTGCGGTGATGAAGAACGCTGTGCGGTCTGGACCGCAGGCGCGGATTTTCCCTGCGATCCGGCCGATGGCGTCGTCCCAGGAGATGCGCCGGAAGCCCTTCGCGCCGGCCTCGCGGATCATCGGGAAAGCGAGGCGTCCTTTCTCTCGAAGCTGCGCGTTGTCGAGTTGCTCGAGCGGGGCGACGTCGGCGAGTAGCGCGGGGTCGAAAGCGGAGACGGTGTTCAGGCGCAGCAGA
>JANPIS010000307.1:0-24537 GCA_031425095.1 Chthoniobacteraceae bacterium | reverse complement strand
GTCTTCATCAGGATGGAGATGTCCTTCGGAATGACGGCCAGCACCGGGATCTTCAGGTAACGCTCGACGTCGTCGAGGGTCTTCACGCTGGTATCGAGATACTCGATGAAGAATGCCAGACCGATGCCGACGACCGCGCCGACGACCGCGGCGAGCGCCATGTAGGTCGGGACGTTCGGGCGTGCGGCACTGAAGGACGGCTCGGCCTTTTCCCAGATCTTCGCCACCGCGGGGTTGATGCCGGTCTCGATGCGCTTCGTCTTGAGCGTGAGTTCCGCGGTATCGAGGATTCGGCGCGCCTGAATATTGTCACTCTTGGCGACGATGTACTCATTCATGTCGTTGCGCTCCTTGAGCTGTTCTGCCTCTGAGACCTTCAGATCCTTTTCGAGGCTTTCGAGCACGGACTCCGCGGTCTGCAAGCGCACCGCCTGGGTGCGCCGGGTGCTCTCCAACTGATCGCTCAGCGTCTTCTGGTGGACCCTTTTCTCCTCACGGAGGGCCGCGATTTTCGGATGGTTTTCTCCAAGGCCCGAATTGAGCAGCCGCGCTTCCGTGACCGTCGCGGTCTGCAAGTCCGCGAGGGCGCGGGAGACGATCGGCTCCTCGATGCCGAGCGTGCGCAGAGCCTCCATGAGTTCTTCGGGCTTGAGTCCTTCGATCTGCTGAAGATTGACGCGGAGGCCAGCGACGATCTTTCGTTGTTCGTTCACGCTGGTTTCGTTCGAGACCATCCGTCGGTCCGATTTCGTCGGCTGGGAGTTGAAGTTGTCGGGATCGAGATCGTTGATGCCTTTCTCGGAACGGATGCGCGCCGCGATACGGGAGTATTCGGCGACGACTTTGCGCTGCTTCTCTACCTCTTCCTCGAGCTGGGTGAGGCCGCTGTTGACGTTCTTGGCCGTGTCCGACTGCCGGGCCTCCTGATAAACGACGGCGATCATGTTCGCGATGTTCGCCGCGAGCTGCGGATCGGTGTGGTAGATGCCGATCTAGATGAGGCCGGTATTGCGCGCTTCCTGCAGGCTCATCATGCGACGCAGCTTCCCGTAGATGGCTTGCCGCGGGAGCTTCATGCCCGGCGGCGAGAGCTCGAGATCGAGGTTCAGCCGATCGATGACCTGATAGAGGATCTCCGTCTTTTGCAGGATCTGAAACTGCGTCGCGACGAACTGCGGGTCGTAAGTCACCCGACCGCCACCGTTGAAAACGCGCACCGGGCCGGAGTCGTCCGGCTTCACCTCCATCGAGACTTTCGAGTAATACTCGCGCGGCAGGAAGTAGGTCGTCACGCCCGCCGTGACCATCACCAGAAAGAACGCGAGCATGATCAGCCCGAGGCGCATCTTGATCACGCGCCAGTAGTCCAAAAAGTGCAGTTTTACCTCGGAGGTTTCGTTCATATCACGGGATTTGGCTGGAGGGCGGCGGCAGGGAGCGTATCGCGACGAGGGGTAAATCGCAACCGCGCAGAGGGGCTTTTAGAGCCGGCGCAGGCGGGACTGTTCAAAACGCGAATTGGAATCCGAGAAAGAGTCGGTTTCGGTAGTAATCCGCGAATTCGTTATCCGAGAATACGGTGGTAAAACTGTAGGTGCTGGTGAAGGTCCAGCGCCGGTTAATGTTGTACTCGAGGCCAAGATTCAGGTCGAAAGCGACCTGCGTAATGGAGTCATCGGTGAGTTTGTTGGTGGTCGTCGAGTAGAGCAGATTGCCACCCGCCACGGCCCGCAGGCGGGGGGTGAAATACTGGATGTAGCTGAGTCCATTACGAAAAGTGACGACCTCACTATTCGAGTCTCCCGGCTCCTCGAACCCATATTGGGTGTTCCATTGCAGCAGCGAACCGCGGGAGAGCCGGTAGCCGATATTCAGTTCGAGATAGGGAGACACGGAGTTCCCGCCCGACTCCGAGCCGCGGATGGCAAAGCCAGCGCGGGCGGAAGAGTTCAGACGATTCGTGATGATCCAGTTCGCACCGGCGAGGTAGAACGCCGTGGTCGAGTCGCGGGCAAAGTCATTCGCGTAGGACGTGCTCGCGAAGCGCGCTTCGCCCAGCACCGTCAGGCGCGGTGAGATCAGGTAACGCCCTTCGAGGCTGTAGGTGAACCCGCTGAAGTCGCCGCCTTGCTCGGAACTGTCGCTGTAAGTGAGTGTTTGGTAGGCGACGCTCGCGGCCGTCGTGAGGCGCGGGGTCCAGCGATACTCCAGACCGGTGCGGGCGATCAGGTTGAGGTAGCTGCCTGCCGTGACATTCGTCGGCGTGTTCGACCGCGAAAAGTCCGGCTGCTGAGTGTACGTTCCGTCGATGCTCGCATTCCACTGGAGCCGTGGCGCGAGCTTGTGGACGAAGCGCAGCCCCAGGCTGCCGAAGTATTGCGTGGGTTCCCGGTCGCGCGCGGCCGTATATTCTGCGCCGAGTCGCGAATCGAGCGTGAAGAGCGTGCGGCGCGACGCGAACTGGATCTCCATCCCGACATTGGTCCGCGCGACGATGCTCGACTGCCGCGGCTCGGTTCTGCCACCGGGGATTTCCTGCGTGAGTTCAGGCAGCCTCTCCTCGCGAAAGCCAGGGATCACCGTGCGAATCGGCCCATTGAAGACGACCTGATCCCGGCTGGGATCGCGCACCTGCACGATCTGCTCCGGCCGCACGACCACCGTTCGCGCAGGGAATTCCTGCTGCTTGGTCGGTGTCCCGAAAATGTTGTCGTCGAAACCGACCGCGAACGCCCCGGTGAAACGGAAGCGCGGACGCGCCAGCCGACCTTGCCCGACGGTGAACGACTCGGATGGCCGTCCGAAATTACCCGGCAGCGTGAAGGTGGTCGCCGGCTCCGAAGGTGGCGCCTCTCCGCCAGGGGACGCTCCGGCACCGGCTCTCGGCGCGGGCTCTGTGCCGGGAATCGTCTGCGACGGCGGCGGAGTGGGTGCCTCCGCGGGCGCAGGCGTGCCGCCCGAAGGAGCGCCGAACGCGGAAGTCGCGCCCTCGTCCGCGCTCGCCGGGGCATTCCCACTCCCGCTGCTGCCGGGGGCTCTGGATCCGCCACTCGAGCCCGTGCCGCTGCCGGAGCCACTTCCGCTGCTTTCCTGCCCTCGCGCCGGGCCGCCGAGTGTCGCGCCCGCGAGCACTAGAGCGATCCAAAGCCGGGGGCGAGTCATGAAGGGATGGAAGAGATAAGCGCCGACTCAGGACGCGTCCGAGGCATCCGGACGGCAGGGACCGGAGTTACCGGAAGCACCGGTTCGAGGCAATGCGAAACCCGTCTGCGTGAGGACTTGGAGCCGAACTTTCACGCGTGCTCCCCTTCCCTCGGGCTCTGGCGTCGCAGCGAAATTGGAGCGGGTAGAGGGAATCGAACCCTCCTGGCCAGCTTGGAAGGCTGGCGCTTTACCACTAAGCTATACCCGCGAAGCCGCCGGGAGTCTGCGCAGGAGCGGAACATTGGCAAGGCGGAATTTGATCGCAATCAATAGTGGGCACGACCCGGGATGGCGCCGATCAGACGCCCAGCTCCACGGCGCGGAAATTCGTCGCGATCAGGTCGCTCGCATTCGGAATGGCGGTCGCGAGATCGTTGCCGGCGCCCGGCGCGAGGCCGGTGAGCGACACGGCGGTCGCGCCCGTTTTCACGGAGACGATGTGCTGCGCGACGATGCCGTAGGAGGCGGAGTTCGCGAGGACGCTGCCCCGGAGGATCACGCTCGCAATGCTCGAGACGACGCGGCTGCTATCCCGCACGCCCGCGCCGCTCCCCAGCACGTCCGTCGCGTCGCCGAAGCGCCCGTCAGCTCCCGGGGCCGCGCCGGCGATGAGGTTCAGCGCCCGCGTATCTCCGAGGATCTGCACGCTCGTGATCTGCGCATCGGCGCTGACGAGTCCGCCACGGATGCCTTGGGCGACGCTACCGTCATAGCCGCCGAGGATTTCGGCGAAGCTGATGTCGCCTCGGACGAGCAGGCTCTTGATCGCGATGTTGCTGGCATCGATCGTTGCCGCCCCGGAGATGACCGCCGGGACATTCGCGTTGCCGAGCACGCTGCCCTCGATGACGAGGCTCTCGATGCGACCGGTGCGGATGGTGCCGCTATTGACGATGCCGGCGCCGAGGTCCGTGCCCGCTTTGAGGTCTCCGGAGATCACGGCCGACCGCAGCAGACCGACATTCAGGAATCCGGAGCTCTGCAACACGTCCCCGGTGGCGGGCGCGGTGCCGCCGATGATGCTGCCGCGAATCGTCGCCTTGACGAGATCGCCGCCGACAATGACCGCGCCGGAGAAATTGCCTGCACCGCCGACGATGTCGCCCGCGAGGGTCAACTGGCCGACGCTATTTTCGATACGCATGCGGCCGGATTGTTCGCCGGCACCACCGACGACGGATTGGCCGCTGTCGTTTTCCCCCACGACGACCTGCGACGCCGTCCCGAGGAAACGCAGAGCTCCGCTGATCGCACCGGCTCCGCCCACGATCGCACCTCCGACCGTCGCGCTGGTGACACTGCCAGCAAGCACCATCCCAGATTCGGATCCGGCTGCGCCGATGACATCTCCACCGATCTTCAAGGTGCGGAGAAAGCCGCCGAAGAAGGTGGTCTGATTATTCTGCGTGCGATTCTGACCGACGATCACTGTGCCGGCCTGCGCCTGCGAGCCACCTTGCAGATCCCCTCCGATGGAGAGGAAGGAAATGCTATTCGCCTGGATCGAGCCGGACTCCGCGCCAGTGCCGCCGACCACGTCATCGGCGATGGTCGTCGTGCCGAGAGCGCCCAGGGTCAGCAAGGATCCCGACCCCGCACCGCTGCCGCCCTGGAGGCTGCCGGCGATCTTCACCGGGCCGATGGAATTGGCCGCAGCCACGCGCGCCGACACCGAGCCCGCACCGCCGGTCACGGAGCCGTCCACGGTCACGCTCGCGAGACTGCCATTGAGCGCAAAGACGGAGCCGGATTCACTCCCGCCGCCACCGACGATGGCGCCGATCTTCACCGGGCCGATGCTGGTCGCAGCCGCCACGCGCCCGGATTGCGCAGCGCCACCGCCGACGAGCGAGCCGGAGATGGTGAGACTGGAGATAAAGGTGTCCGCCGCCTGGACCGAACCCGAACTGGTGCCCGTGGTCGCGGCACCGCCTTCCAGGGACTGCAGCTTCACGTGCCCGATGCTCGACCCGAGGATGATGCCGGAATTCACACCACTGCCGCCTTTTACGGCCCCGAGCACGGTGACGTTGCCGAGCGTTCCGTTGTTCAGCTGGTTTCCTACGAGGGCCCCCGAGGTATCGCCGGCGCCACCGATGATCTCGCCGATCGTGCTCACGGCGACGCGTCCCGAGACAATCACCGAGCCCGTCCCCGCAGCGGATCCCCCGCGCAAGGCTCCATCCACGGTCAGCGTTCCGATCCGGCCAAACTCCTGGCCGATCAGTTTCAGTTGCCCGCCGATGTCGCCGTGGACACGGACGGTGCCGATTGGCCCGAGGACTTCGCTCAGGAAATCGGTCGCGCTCGCGGCATTCCGGAGCACTCCGAGCGACTGCACATCGAGCTTCCGGATCGCCGTGGTCGAGACGTTGTCGCCGGCGATGATCTTCGTCAGATCGCCCTCGACCGTCACATCGAGGAGATCGACGCCCGCCCAATCGAGTTCGCCGCCGGTCCGCTGGGCGGCGCGAATTTCACCGACATTCACCAGCCCGTCGGTGACCCCGGAGAAGCCCGGCTGCTGGTCGGCGGTGATGGAGACGGACGCTCCCGAGAAGCCACCCAGATTCAGCAAGCTCAACAGGACCAACTGGCGTCCGCCAACGGAACCAGTCGGCTGCAACCACAGCTTCTGCGCGGTGCCATCGGTAAAGATCGCGGTGTCGAGTCCCGTAAAGGAACCGCGCGAACTCGTGAGCGTGACGAGATCGCCATCCACATCGACCCACTGCACGGTGCGCCCGCCGTTGAGGAACTGAATGTCGTCGTTGTAGATCGTGCCGCGCGCCGTGACGCGGCCATCGGAGTCGCGGTTCGCCCCGACCGCAGCGCCGCCGAAGCCCGTGAGATCGAGGAAAAAACTCTCCGTCGCTTCGAAGATCGCATCACCCGGGACATTCACCTGAATGGTTACGGACGTCGCACCGGGCGCGTTTCCGTCCGGTCCCGCGATGGAGAAGGCATTTGCGATCGCCGCAAAGTCCGTCGCGGACGCCGTGCCGGAGCGCGTGCTCCCCAAAAAGGTCACAGCGGACGGAGCCGGCGCGGAGAGTTGTACGACGAAGTTGACCTGGCTCGTCGCGCCCGCCGCCCCTTCGACCACCGCTGCGTCAGAGACGACGAGACCGAGCGCCGTGTCGCCACCGTTCAGGATCACGCCCTGCGCGGACGTGTCGCCGATCGTGGCATTCACCGGTGCGCTCAAGTTCACGGTGAATTTCTCGTCCTCGAGCGTGAAAGGCGTGTCCTCGTCCACGACCACGGCGACGTTTTCGAGGAAGGCGTCGTCGATGATCGGCACCGCGATCGTCTTGCTCGTCTGTCCCGGATCGAAGGTGAGCGTGCCGCTCTGCGCGATGAAGTCAGAGAAAACGCCGCTCGAGGTCGCCGTGCCGGGGGCCGTGGCGTAGTTCACGGTCAGCACGCGGCCGCTCGGCGCGGACAGGCTCACGGTGAAGAGCATCGCCGGAGCCGCGCCTTCGACGAGGCTGGTGTCGCCGATCAGGAGCACGGGGGCCGCGTCGTTGTCGGTGATCACCCCGGTGTTGCGGGCCGTGGCGAGGGTCGCGTTCGTGGGAGCAGAGAGGACGACGTCGAAGCGCTCGTTCTCCTCATCGAGGGCGTCGTCCACGATCGCGACGGCAAAGGTTTTCGAGGTCTCCCCGGGGGTGAAGGTGAGCAGCGCATTCGAGACGCTCGTGTAATCCGCACCCGCCGTGGCGAGCGGGCCTGTCGTCGAATTCGCGGTGCTCCAGCGCACCGTGACCGGCAACTCCGATTCCCCCGAGAGGGCCACCGTGAAGACTTTGCCCGGCGCGCCGTTCTCGCTCTCGGAGATCGTGAGGGAGTTCGTGATGCTCAGCGTCGGCGTCGCGTCGTTGTCCACGATTGTGCCCGTGAGATCGAGCGTCGAACCAACGGCCGTGAAGGCGGCGCTCGCGTTTTTCAGTCGCAGGGTGAAGGTCTGATCGTTCTCGTCCCGGGAGTCATTCGTGATCGTGACCGGGACGGTCTTCGACGTTTCCCCTTTCGCGAAACGCAGTTCGCCGAGACCGGTTCCCGGGGCGGTGAAGTCCTGTGCATCTGCCGTCCCGGCGATCGTCTCAAACTGCACCGTGACATCTTCGCGTTCATTCGCCGCGGAGAGCTCCACAACGAAGTTGAGCGTATTCCCGGTGGTGCCTTCGGTGAATGAAACATTCGAGGAACGCAGCGTCGGCGCGGCGTCGTTGTCGTTGATCGTCACCGCGCCGGTGGCGTCAGTGATGATGGCATTCACGGGCGAGAACAGCTCCACGTTGAAGGCCTCGCTGTTCTCGTAAGCGGTGTCCGACGTGATCGGAATCGAGATGACCTGCGTATTGCCGGTGGTGAAGACCAGCGTGCCGGTCGTGGACGTAAAGTCGCGGCCACCGGTGGAGAGCGCGGTGCCATCGACCGTGCGGAACTGCACGCTCGAATCGCCGAGCCCGGTCCGGGTGACGGTCACCAACGCTGTGCGGGCGATGTTCCCGGCGCCTTCTTCCACGATCGTCACATCGCCGACGCTGAAAGAGGTGTCATCGTTCTGGATCAGCCCGACTGCTTCCCCGTCCGCAAGCGTCGCATTCGTCGGATTGCTCAGCCGCACGAGGAAGCGCTCGTCCGCTTCCACACCCGTGTCGTTGTTCGTGATCTGCACGGTGAACGCCTCGGTCGTGTCATTCGGGGCGAAGGTCAGCGTCCCGGTCCTGAGCGTGTAGTCGGTGCCCGCGAGCGCGGTGCCATCGACGGTGGTGAATTGCACCGTCACCACCTCCGAGTAAGCCCGGGACAGCGTGACATTGAAGGTGAAGGTGCCCGCGTTTTCCCGCGCGGAGACATCGGCAATGCTGAGCGTCGGCGCGACGTCATCGTTCACGATCGTGGCGGTCGAGGTGACTTGCGCGCCGAGCACGGCATTCGTCGGCGCACTGATCGTGGCGGTGAAAATCTCGTTCGGCTCGGCGATGACGTCGCCCTTGATCGGCACGGCAAAGGTGTTCGAGAGCACGCCCGGCGCGAGGGTCACGGTGCCGGAGGTGGTGGTGAAATCGCTCCCGGCCTGCGCGGTGCCGGCGGAGGTTGAAAAGGTCGCGGTCACCGTTTTCTCCGAGGCATTCGAGAGGATGACGGTGAAGTTGGCGGAGGAATCCACGTTGCCTTCATTCACGCTGAGGGTCGGGACGATCTGCAGGGTGGGCGCGGCGTCGTTGTCGAGGATCGTGCCGGTGCCGACCCCGGAGCCGGAGACCGCGGCATTCGTCACGCTCGTGATCACCACCTCGAAGGTCTGATCCACCTCGTCGGTCGTATCCGCGAGGATCGGGATCGCGATCGTGCCGCTGGTCGAGTTGGCCGGGATGACGAGCGAGCCGGTGCGCGGCGTGAAGTCGCTGCCCGACGTCGCGCGAGCCGGGGCGACTCCCGCTTCGCGAGTGGTGTAGAAGACCGTCACTGGATTCGGGCTCGCCGCGGAGAGCGTGACCGAGAAATTCATCAGCGCCGCGGCTTCCGTGAGCGACGCACTGCCGATCGTCACGGTGCGGTCATCATTCAAGATCGTGGCCGTTTCGCTCGCCTTGCTGATCGTCAGCGGCGAACCGCCGACCACCCGCGCATTCGAGATCTGGAGCTGGAAGGTCTCGTCGAGTTCGTTCACGGTGTCGCCGGTCACGAAGACGGGGACGTCCCGCGAGACCTCGCCTGGATCGAAGGTCAGCGGGGCCGGACCCACCGCGGTGTAGTCGCTCCCGGCCACGGCGGTGCCGTCCTGGGTGCGGTAATCCACGGCCACCGGGACATCCGAAGGATTCGAGAGGAGGACCGTGAAGACTGCGCCCGGGACGGCATTCTCCAGCACGCGCACGGCAGGTCCGATCGAGATCGTCGGCGTGTCGTCGTCGAGGATCGTCGCCGTGCCGGTGGCCCGCGCGATGGTAAACGGCGTCTCCGTCGGTGAGCTGCCAGTCGTAACCAGCTTCGCATCGGACAGCGTGACGCTGAACTGTTCCGACACACCTTCAAAGCGATTGTCACCGATGACATTGACCGTGATCGTCTTCTGCGACTGACCAGCCGCGAAGCTCAGCGTCTGATCTGTAAACGCGGTGAAATCCGCGGTGCCGGTGCTTACGGCGGTGCCGGCGACGGTGGCCCACTTCACATCCACTCGCTCGCCCGAGGCCGGAGCTTGGCTAAGGGACACGACAAACGTCGCCGTGGCCGAGCCGCCCGTGCCTTCCGTGATCGTGACGTCGCCTATGGAAAGGAATGGATCGTCGTTCGTGATTCTGCCGAGGACGGATCGCGTGCCGATCAACGTGTCGGGGACGTTGGTTGGCAAAGCGACGGTGAAGATTTCGTCAGATTCTTTCAGCGTGTCGCCGCGCACGGTGATGAAAAAGTCCGCCGAAGTCTGTCCCGCAGGGATCGTGACCGTGCCACCGGTCACGGCCAGGTAGTCGCCGCTCGCGGCACTCGCAGCCGTCGCTCCGCTCGGCAGCGTGAGCGGACTCACCGCACCGTCCGTAGTCGAGTAGGTGAAGGTCACCGCCTCCGGCAAAGCCTGGGTGATCGTCACCCGGAAGCCGTGGTTCGTCGTTCCCGACTGCCCTTCCGCGACGCTGCCGAGGCTGCTGAGATTCACCGTCACATCGTCGTTCTTGATCGTGCCCGAGGCGGTCGCGTCGCCGAAGCTGTGCACCACGCCTGGCGCCGCATCCACCTGGAAGAGTTCCACGCTGAAGCTCTCACTCAACTCGGCCAGACCGTCGCCATTGATCTGAACGGAGATCGTCTTCTCCACGTCGCCGGGATTGAAGGTGACGGTCGAGTCCGTGAGCCCGACGAAGTCCTGCAAAGCGGGATTGCCCACCGAGATCGCACCGCGATTTCCGGTGCCGTCCACGGTCCGGTAGTGGAGCGTGACGGGAGAGGAGATCGCACCGGTGAGTGTCACCTTGAAGTTCATGGCCTGCGTGCCTGCCCCGCCTTCGGCCAGACCCTGCGTGGCCGAGGCCGTCTCGGCATTGTCCGCAATGCTGAAGGAGATGTCGTCGTTCACGATCGTCGTCGTGAAGTCCCGCTCGTAGCTCTCACTCGCGATGGTCCCCCGGAGGACAAAGGTCTCATTCTGCTCCGCGACGGAATCGCCGTACACGGGCACCGAGACGGTCTGCGTGCCGGCCGCCGTGAAGGTGAGCGTCCCGGAAGTGGCCGAAAAGTCCGCCCCGGGCGACGCACCAGTCACTCCGGCGCCTCCGACCGTGGTGTATCCGACCTGCACGGGAAAGGCGCCGTTGTAGTCACTCAGCTCGATCTCATACGTCACGAGCTGCTGTCCGCTGCTCCCTTCCACGACGGTCGGCGTGATCTGCCGGATCGTCAGGGCGTCGTCCAAAATTCTCGCCTGGAGATTCGTGGTCGCCAGCGTCGCACCGACGACGTTGCTCACGCGTAGCTCGAAGAGTTCGTCATTCTCCGCATTGGTGTCGCCGACGATCGTCACCGGGATCGTCTGCGTCGTGGCCCCGCCAGGGTTGAAGGTGAGAGTACCGGCGCTGGCGAGGAAGTCGGAGCCGACAATCGCGGAATCGTCGCCGAGGATGCCGGCCGCGAGGTAGTTCGCAGTCACATCCGTCGCGATCGGACCGTCGGTCAGCGTCGCGGTGAAAAGGAACGTCTGCGTGCCGGAGTTGCCTTCGTAAAGATCCGCCTGCTTGGTGATCGTCAGCAACGCGTCATTCTGGATCGTGCCGGTGCCCGTCGCCGTGTCGATCGAGGTGCCCGCGCTCGCATTGCTCAGGATGACGCTGAAGGTCTCGTCGGCTTCGCTGGCCACATCCCCCGTGACCTTCACGGTGATCGTCCGCGTCAACCCTCCGCCGGGCGTAAAGGTGAGCGTGCCGGTCTCCTGCGTGTAGTCCGAGCCCTGCGTCGCGGTCCCGTCGGCGGTCGCAAAGTTCACGGTCACATTCGAGGTCGGAGCTTCCGACAAGGTGACCGTAAACTCGAACGCCGTTTCGCCGCTGTTGCCCTCCGGTTTCGCCACGGAGTTGATGATCAGACCGGCAGGGGCGATTCGGGATTCGAGAGGCTCGATCGAGGGGTGTTTCATACGAGGGGAAATGCGGGGACGACAGAGAGTAGCGGGGGAGCCCAGATGTTCAAAAAGGCGAATAAAGAAATTAGCTCGCGGGCTTCGGATGACTTTCACCGCCCGCCGCCGCAGCACGCCGGTGATTTGGACTGGGAGCCCTCCCTCGGGCAATCAAATTCCCGCCAGACGCCCCCGGAAATCCACCCGCCAGCGCCGCCCGCTCCACCACACCGTCCGGAGACCCCAGCTCAGCGCCCAGCCCACCGTCGCCGCGAGGCTCGCGCCGAGCACCGCCAGCGCGAGCGCGGGAACATCGAATCCAAGCCGGCGCGCCATGCGGGAGGTCACCGCCGTGCGCGCCAGCCACACGGCGAAAAAGAGCGCGGCGCCGAGTCCCTCACCGCAGCCGAGCAAGGCCAGCGACCACGCTTCGCCGTGGGTGAAAATCGAGCCGGCAAAACCCCACGGATTACCGGCCCGGTACGTGACGGCCACGCGGAGTTGATGTCGCCACCAATCGCGCCAGCTCAGCCGGTCGCTGCCGAGGCTCACGACCAGCGAACTCAGCCGGATAGATCGCCCCGCGCCAGCCAGCATCACCCCGAGACGATTGTCCTCCGCCAACTCGCCGCCTAGCGCCATCCACCCGCCGACTGCCACCAGGTCCGCACGCCGCAGGGCCGTGCATGCACCGAGGGTGAATCGGATCGCGCCCGCCGCGTCCATCACGGCGAGGCCAGGCCACAAGGTCACGAGCAGCGCCGCTGCGTCGAGCCGCTCCGGCCACGCCTTTACGCCGCGGATGCCGTAGCCCACCGTGAGGACATCCGCACCGGACGCCGCCCACTCCCCGCGCAGCTCCGCGACGAACGCGCGATCAAGCGTCGCCTCGCTATCGGCGAGCACGAGATGTCCGTTTCGCACGTGCGGCTCCATTTGCACGAGCTTCGAGATTTTCGGATTCCACGCCGCGCCCTCGACACATGGCACGACGACGATATCGCGATCTGGAAAAGCCGCGCGCACCTCTTCGCAGATCGCTGCTTCTGCGGAGTCCCGATCCGCGCCGAAGATGAGCTGATCCGCCGGCCGCAGCGCAGCGGCCATGGCCTCCAGCTTTGTCCGGAGCGATGCGACGCAGGGCTTCAGCGGGCGCAGGAAGGTGATCGGCGGTGTGGCTTCCGGTGGCGCCAAGTGCGGTCGTTCGCGAGCCCACTTGCCAAAGCACCGATGCGCCCAACCGAGGTGCGCGAGGCTCAGCAGCGCGGCAGTCGCGCAGATCGCTTCAAGGCTCGTCATCCGCAGGCAGGCATTTCGTCATTTGGACATTCGTCGGAGATCGATCATTACTCGGCGTCACCCGCGCGTTGAATCCCAATCCACTGCTCACCCCAACTCGGAGTTTCCGTTGAAGCACCTGAACGTCACCGCCGATGACTTCGGCAGCAGCCGGGCTGTGAACATGGAGATCGAGCGCCTGCATCGCGCGGGCCTCGTGACCCATGCGAGCCTCATGGTGCGGGAAGCACACGCTGCGGACGCCGTGGCCATCGCCCGCCGCAATCCAGCCCTGTGCGTTGGCCTGCACCTCACCCTTTGCGACGACGATCCGGCCCGCGCCGGGCTGCGCTACTTCTTCGACCGCCGCACGCGACCGGCGCTCAGCGCGGAGATTCGCGCGCAGTTCGCACGTTTCCGCGAGTTCGGACTGCCGGCCACCTACTGGGATGGCCACTGCCACCTCCATCTCCACCCGACGATCTTCCGCCACACCCTCCCCATCTCCGCGGAGCACGGCTTCAACTTCGTCCGCCTCGTCCGTGAACCCGGAGCCCTCGCGCTTCTCCCGTGGGTCTTCCAGCGGCTCAGCAGGCGCGCCATCCCACCGCTGCGCAAGCGCGGGATCGCCTTCGCCGATCACGTCTTCGGCCTGCGCGACACCGGACGGATGACGACTGCGACCTTCGCCCATCTGGTCGAGAGCCTGCCCGACGGCACGAGCGAGATCTACTTTCACCCCGGCGCCGAACCGTCCGTGCTCGATCCCGCACCCCTGCTGGAGATCATCGCCCGCCGTGCGATTCGCCTCGGCCGCTGACGCTCCTGCCGAAAAACAAAATCGCCGCCCGGCACGGAGGCGCGGGCGGCGATTGGGAAAGTGCGAGCAAGCTCGCGATTCGTGATCTTACTTGATCTCGACCTTGGCGCCGGCCGCTTCCATCTTCTTTTTGATTTCTTCGGCTTCTTCCTTGGTGGCGCCTTCCTTCAGGGTCTTCGGAGCTCCTTCGACGAGCGCCTTGGCTTCGGCGAGGCCGAGACCGGGGACGCAAGCGCGGACTTCCTTGATGACGCCGATCTTGTTCGCGCCAGCTTCCTTGAGGATGACGTCGAACGCGGTCTTCTCTTCGACCGGTGCGGCGGCGGCGGCTCCACCACCACCAGCGGCGGCGACGGCGACCGGAGCAGCGGCGCTGACGCCCCACTTGTCTTCGAGTTGTTTCACGAGGTCAGCGACTTCCAGGACGGTGAGGCCGCTGAGTTGTTCTACGAGTGCGGATGTATCTGCCATATTGCGGAAGGCGGAAGGCGGAATTCAGAAGGCGGAAGAAGTCAGGCGCACTCGCGCCGCTGCTTCATCCTTCATCTTTCATCCCTCTTCCTTTTCTTTGCGGTATCGTCGGCACCCGGAGCTCCGGGAGGTTTCAGACCGGCAGCCGCCGGCCCGACGAGGAACCATTTGTTTTTGGTTTAAGGTGCGGACGGCAATTGCGCCGCCCACGGGTTTTCCCCGGCTCGCGCCGGGAGAAAGGGTTTGGGTTAAGCGGCCGGCGCAGTGGATTCCGGAGCCGCAGCTTCGGCGGGAGCCGCTTCTGCCACTGGCGCACCGGCGCCGTCTTTTTCGGCCTTCGCCTTGAGCAGGCGGGCCAGCGAGGAGGCGGGTTCGTTGAGCACCCGGACGAGCTTCGACGCCGGAGCATTGAGGACGCCGAGCAAGGTCGCGAGCAGGACTTCGCGGGAGGGCAAATCGGCGATGGCCGCGATCTGCTCTTTGGAGACGACGAGACGATCGACGACGCCGGTCTTTACTTCCGGCTTCTTGAATTCCGCAGTGAAGTTCTTAAGGACCTTGGCGGCCGCGGCGACGTCCTTTTCTCCGACGACGATAGCCGTCTGGCCCTTGAGGTCGGCGAGTTCAGGAAGCCCGGCGCTTTTCGCCGCGCGACGGAGGAAGGTGTTTTTGACGACGTGGCAGCGAGCGCCCGCGTTCCAGAGGCGATTACGGAGCTCGGCAAATTGATCGACTTTCAGACCGGTGTAATCCGCGACGAAAAGGAACGGCGAGGCGTTCAGCTTCGACTGCAAATCTTCGACGATGGTCGCTTTATCGGGATGCATGAGAGTGAAAAAGGGAGGTGGAAATGGCGGGTCGGATTAGTTCTTGATGAAGCTCGAGGCATCGACCTTCACGCCGGGAGTCATCGTGGCGCTGAGCGTGACGTTCTCGACGAAGGCGCCCTTCGCCGTCGCGGGGCGGGCCTTGACCACGGCATCGAGGACGGCCGAACCATTCTCGACGAGCGCCTGTGTCTCGAAGGAGAACTTGCCGACGGGGACCGCGACGTTGCCGTTCTTATCGAGCTTGAACTCGACGCGCCCGGCTTTTACTTCCTTCACCGCTTTCGCGGTGTCGTCGGTGACGGTGCCGGTCTTCGGGTTCGGCATGAGGCCGCGGGGTCCGAGGACCTTGCCGAGCTTGCGCACCTCGGCCATGCAGCCGGGAGTGGAGATGGCGACGTCGAAGTCCTGAAAACCCTGCTGGCACTTCTCGACCATGTCCTTGTAGCCGACGTATTCCGCCCCCGCATCGCGGGCAGCTTGAGCGGAGACGCCTTCGGCAAAAACGAGAACGCGAACAGATTTGCCCGAACCATTTGGCAGCGGGCAGGTGCCGCGGACCATCTGGTCGCTCTGCTTCGGATCCACGCCCAGACGAATCGAGAGCGTCACGGTCTGGTCGAACTTCGGGGCCGGCATCGACTTGAGCACGGCGATCGCCTCCGGGAGTGCGTAGGCTTTGTGGGCGGCGACCTTTTCGGCGGCCGCACGGTAACGTTTGCTGGCTTTCTTTTGCATGATCGGTGGCAGTTCTAGCGAACCCGGATTCTGGGCCGGGCTCTCCTGCGGTTGGTCTTTGAGGTTGAAAAAGCCCGCCACGGCAGGATGCACGAGGCGAGCAGGGAGGCGGAAGGTAGGGATTCGGCCTAGGGTGTCAATGGCGAATCCTGCGTAGAGACGCGCCGTCAGCGCGGCCCGAGCAGCGCCAGCTCTTCCGGCCGCAGATTGCTCTCTTGTACCGTCGTCCGCATCGCCTTCGCCTGCTCCTCCTGGCCGACCGCTGCCAGCACCGCAGCCCGCACGGCCTTAAAACGGTCCGCGGCGCCGTCCCAATCGATCTTCCAGCCATCATACAACTTCTCTGCGGCAGTCGCGTTCCCCGCCCTGAGTTCGAGCAGCGCCGCTGTCGTGCGGTAGGCGAGCATCGCGGGCGATTTCTGGAGATTTTTCGCAGCGTCCTGGCGCATGGCATCGGTCGGCTTGCCTTTGAGGAGGCGCAAGTAGGTGACGTCATTGCGCGCTTCCTCGAGTTCGGGAAAATCGGCGACGAGCGCCTCCAGCAATGGCAGCACCTCCGCCACCGGCGCCGTGGCGGGAATGTTGCGGAGCAGACCGGTGTAGCAGACCAGCTTCGCGTCCTTGGGCACGGTGCGCTCGAAGTTCGCGGGAGCGGCCGCTTCATCGAGCACCCGTCGATAAATCGCCACCGCCTGTTTGAGCGCGCCGGTCTTCTCCGCGTATTGACCGACATACACCTGCGTCTGCACAGGCTCGCCTTGGAGCTGGATCTGGATGTCACGCCACGTTTCCTCGCTGTTGACGGGCAGATGCAATTCGCTCTGCGCGCGGAAACGGTAGAGCGCACGTAAAGCGCCAGACATGGCCGCGGCCTGGCCGGTCTTCGCCTCCAGATTCTCCAGCACGCCCTTCCAATCTCCGACGGCGGCCAGCGCATCGAGGTGCACGAGGAACCAGTCTTCCGAGACATCTTTCTGCGGACCTGAAATATCGACAGTCAGACGGGCGCGGCCGTTTTGATTCAACCACCGCGCGGCCTCGAGGCGCTGCGGCAGTGGGGAATCGCGCCATTTTGCGACGAACGCCGCGAAGAATTTGTCCGCGTCTTCGGCCTTGTTGACGACCTGCAGATTCCACGCGAGGACGCGCAGCCGGGCGCTGGCTTTGGGGTGACGCTCCGCGGCATCGATCCAGGCCTGAATGTCGTACCCGCCGAGCAACTGCGCCGCCGCCGGCTGGCGTGCGAGCGAGATGAGCGAGCTGAGCGCTTCCACCGCGGTGTCATCCGGGCGCGTCGCAAGTTCGGAGAGCACCTTCACAGCGCGGCCCGCGAGCGGCAGGCGCTCGGCCAGGGCCGCACGATCCGCAGCCTGCAGCAGCACCGTCGCAAAGATCAGTTTCTCGGGCGCCTCGCCGCCGGAGCTTTCAGCGGCCTTCTGCGCGAGTACGATCGCCTCGTCCCACTTGTTGCCGATGGCGAGCAGCCGCGCGCGCAAGGCGATGACCGGCGACAGGTCGCGCGTTCCTTCGATCTCCTCCACCAGCGCGAGAATCCTCTGCCCCGTGTCCGGATTCCCCCTCAGCGCCGCCTGCCGACACGCCCCGATCGCATCGGCGAGCGTCGCCTCTTTGGTGGCGAGCAACTGCTCGTAAGCAATCAGCGCCGCGCCTTCACCCCTCCGCTCGTGGTAATGCGCCAGCGCCCGCCAGTTGGGCGCGTAGGATGGGAGCAAGGTGAAGGCCTTCCTGAGGTGTCGCGTTTCCGCGGCTTCATCACCGGCCCGCTCGGCCTGTGCGGACTGCGCGAGCAAACGGTCCACCCGCCATTCCTTCGCCGCTCGATAGATGGTCCGGGCCTGCCAGACGCAAATCGCCAGGAGGACGAGCGCGACGATCGTCACAATCCCCGGCACCGTGCGCAGCCAGGGGAAGAGCTTCCGCCAGCCGCGCTGGTGCACCTCCAGTTCGTAACTGGGCGGCTCTTCCATGGGAGCGGGCGGCGGGATTTCGTTCACGAGTGCGGCGGGGGCGGTCGGGGAATGTGAACGGCCTTCGAGGCCAGTTCCATTCCCAAGTGCGACTCCCGGCGCGATGCCTTCAGTTCGCCAGCACGAGCCGAACGCGCAGGAAAGTTTTCTGCCACGGGCCAAGGACGGTGAGATCCCGCTGGATCAGCCCCGCCGGGAGCGCGGTGTCCTGCCGCACATAGTCCACATTTTCCACCGCGGGCTGCCACGCGCCCAGGGTGCGCGAAATGTCGTAAGCGTAGGTGAGCCCGTTGGTGATCGCTGGCTTGAGATGGCGAAAGATCGAGTTGCCCGACTGGCGGACCATCACGGGCAGGCCCGCGGGCGCATTGGTCGCCTGGCCATCGATCGCGAGCCCGAACTTGATCAGATTCGAGATTCCGTCGAAGCGCGGCGTCTCGAGCGCGCCGGTGCCCGGCACCCCGGCCGCATCGTAGCTGATGTAGCTCCAGTCCGTGTAGGTGTAGTTCTGCGCGCTCGCACTGACGAGGCTCGACGTGACATTCGCGGTTCCCGCGACTTCGCTGCTGAGCGGCGCGCCTGACGCGGCGTCCTTGAAAGCGCTGCGAACGAGCCCGGAGCTGAAATGCACGCCGCGGACCGAAGACGGAGACTGTGCCGTTGCCGCCGCCGCCATCTTCACGACGATAAAGTAAGTGCGGGTCGCGCCTTGGGCGATCTGGATGTCGGCGAGGTTGCTGCCGGCGAAGGGGAAGTTCAGCACGCCATTGGTGAGGACGAGTTCCGTCACCGTCGCAACCGCCGGGTCGAACGCCGGATCGAAGACTCCGCTGCCATCGGCGTCCAGATGCACCGCCACTTTGTCCAGCAGCGCGTTGGCTTGCGGAGTGGTCAGCGCCACTCCGCTGCCGTTCTCCAGGCGCAGCTTCAGCACGTCGAGCTGCGCGGCGCTGTCCCCAGCGATCCCTTTGTGGCTCACGGCGATTCGCAACACATCGTCCCGCCGCCCTTCCATCAGCGTCCCCGGCGCGGTGTCCGCCGTCGCCAGGGCCGTCTGACCGCCCAAGTTCCGGTATACGATCAACCCCGCGCTCTGAAACGAATTGGCCACGAAGTCCACCGTGCCATTCTGGTCGAGGTCTCCCGCGGCCACCTCCCGCCCGAGATTCGCGCTTCCCAGCACTCGCTGGTTGGTCGTCAGCGCCCCGAAGTTCCCTGCTCCAAGATTTTCACACCAGAAGACCGTCCCCGACGACACCGATACCGACGTCGGCCCCAACGCCACAATGTCCGGCTTCCCGTCCGAGTCCACGTCCCGCAACAAAACCGACGAACAGCCCCTGGTTACCTGCGTGACGTCATTCGCGACCGGGGAAAATCGCGGACTCACCCCGATCGCATTCTGCGCAAACCACCGCACCGTCGTGGTCGCATCCGGCGTTCCCCCCGCCACCACGTCCACCAGGCCATCCCCATTGATGTCCCCCGCGGCGGCCGACCGCGCAAAGTTCACCGCGTTGCTGATGATTTGACGGCTCCCAAAGCTCCCGCCCCCGAGGTTCTTAAACCACGCCACCGTGTTGTCCGGCGAACTGGTCACCAGCAGGTCCCTCAACCCATCCTGATCCAGGTCCACGCCCTGCACCGAAGTCGGATCGCCCCCGGCGGTGGAGACCACCACTTTGCTCCCAAATCCTCCGACCAGATTCGGCACCCAGCCCACCGCAGGACTCGGGTTCGCCGATAAATACAACACATCGAGCCGCGCATCCCCATTTATGTCCGCCAGCGCCACCCGCGTAGTGGTGGACACGCCTCCGGTCACCACGAACTGATTGGCCGTCTCGCTCGCAGACTGGTAGCCAAACTGCGCCGTAGGATTGCTCCCCCCGAGGTTCGGTGACCACCGAATCTCCGATCCCAACCAGTACACCACATCCGGGCGCCCATCCAAATTCAGATCTCCCACGGCCACGTTCGTGAAAAAGTTCGTGGTCACGTTGCTGGTCACCGTGTGTTGCACGCTCGCAAAGCTTCCATCCCCGTTGTTCCGATACCACAGCACCTTGTCGATGGCCCCACCCACGTTCAGCCCGCTGGCCACCACGTCGTTCCAGCCGTCGCCATCGATATCCGCCACCGCTACCCCGTCCGGACTGCTGACCGTCGGACTCAGGTTCACCGCCGTCGGGAGGAACGTGCCGTGAATCGCCGCCACGCTATTGGCTGGATCTGCGGTCATCATCGCCAGGAACGCGGCCACGAGACAGACCCGGCGGCAAGCCGCTGGCAATTTGGTCAGGCGCATGGAGGAGGTGTCCATTATCGTTGGGGGGTTGGCTCGCGCCGGATTCCGGAGGCGGGGGAGAGGCGATCAGCGCGACGAATCGACTAGGTTTAATTTTTATCTGCTCGGAACCCGTGCGTCAATGGATTTCGTCCACAGGCACACGAATCCGCGGTGACCGCAGGTGCGCACGTTCCTTTTCTCGGAGACGGACGACGCCCGATTTGCGCGCTACCGCTTCGTTGGGACCCGCCTTCTCCGCCCTCGTCCCTCCCGCCAGACCGACCAACCACACAGCGCTAGTACCGTGAGCAAAGCCGTCGGTTCGGGCACCGGTGCGATTTCGCCCAGCGCACCGATGAATGCCGGCGCCGTCGAATTCAGCAACGTCACTCCATTGTCGCTGTAGAATTGAATCGCATTCAACTGGCTCACGGTCAGTCCGCCGCTGTTCGCTCCGAAGAAGATCCGATCGACACCGCCCGTGTAGTTCACGATGCGCAGCGTTTGCCCCGGAGCCCAGGTCGATCCGGAACTCGCCGCAAAGCGCAGCGTCTGCCCGGCGGCGAGCAAGCTGAAATCAACCGTCGAGGTCTGGCTGAGCGTGAGTGCGCCGAACTGCTGATCGAGCGTGCTGGTGAGGCCCAGAGTCGAGAGTTTCCCGCCCGCGAGGGTCACCGTCGCGCCTCCATTCACCCGGCCATTCACGCTCCCGGCCCCAGAGAAAAGCAACGTGCCCCCTAAGTTCACGGTCACCTTCGACGTGCCGCTCAACTTCCCACCATTCCCCACCTCGAGCACACCACCACTGACCGTCGTTTCGCCAGTAAAACTGTGATTCGCCGTCAGGATCGTGGTGCCTGCTCCCGTCTTCAGAATGCTCCCGATGTTTCCACTCCCGGGATTGCCGACGAGCGAGCCGTGGGTGAAACTCTCACCGACCGCGGGCGAGAATGTGGTCAGTTGCACGCCCGCCGAAGGTGCACTTTGACGCACCCGGCCAGCCGTCATCGCGCTGCCGCTATCTTCGTAGGCCCAATCAACGATCCTCCCCTCCGCCGAGACGTTCGCGCTGAAGATCACCCGAACCCATCCATAAAGGTTGCTCAGACCCCCGTTGGTGATCAGTCGAAACGCGAGGTAACCTTCCTGCCCGATCCCAAACTGAGTCGAGCCCGCACCGAGATGCGAGTCGGAGCCACCGTAATCCGTGGAGTAGAGCAGACCGCTTTCGGCGGTCGTGCCGATCAGCGTTCCGGCATTGTAGCGCACGATGGCGGACTCGTTGCTAGTGCTGGCGCGCGCCGGCTGAAAGTCCGGGCTGTTCGCGACGCCGTAGCCGCCAAAGAACGGATTGAAATCCCATCCGCCAAACTCTCCGGTGCTCGTCGCGCCGGTCTGGATGTCGAGATAGATGCCGTCGAATCCCGTCGGAATCACGATGTCCTTCAGCCCGCTATAGATGATCGCAGCATGAGTCGTCGCGAAAGCCGAGAGAAATACCACAGCGAGCGCGATGCAACGCGCCCGTCGCCACGATGTCCTTGGGGAGAGACAGCGCTGCATCAGTTACGCCTCGGTCATGGGGAACTTACCTGGACGCGGAAGAAGCGCGCTTTTCTGCCACTGACGAAAAGCGGATACGGCACCGCCACGACTTCGATGATCCCGTCATCCGCGACCACCGTGGGCGTCGCCGTGCTCGAGACCCACGACGCGAGGGTCGCACTGAACTGCACCGTATAGGACAGGCCTGCCAGCGCGTCCTTTCGCCGCCCAAACATCGCCTGATAGGTCACGGACGTCGGCGTGTTCGTGGCGACCGCCACCGGCAGGCCCCGCTGCAGGATCACGCCGCCGCTGACGGACAGGCTGGTCAAACCGGCACTTGCCGGATCAAGCCCGAAGCCAAACTCCGCCAGGTTGGAGAGCGTGTCGGAATCGAAATCGTCGGAGGCGCCCGTGCCGGGTGCCGTGGCGCTGTCGAAGTAGAGATACGAGTAATCGGTGTAAGTGTGCGCCGCTTCCGTGGACACGAGCCCGGACGGTGCATTGACGATACTGGACGCCTCAACGCTCAGCGTTGCACCGCCGACCACGTCGCGGATCACACTCCGTCCGGCGCCGTGGCTCACATGCCGGAATCGTACTGAGTTTGGATTCTGGGCCGCCCCGCCTTCGGCGATCTTTGCGACGACGAAGTAAGTGCGGGTCGCGCCTTGGGCGATCTGGATGTCAGCCGGGTTGCTGCTGGTGAAGGGGAAGCTCAGCACGCCATTGGTGAGGATGAGATCCGTCACCGTCGCGACCGCCGGGTCGAACGCCGGATCGAAAACCCCGCTGCCATCGGCGTCCAGATGCACCGCCACTTTGTCCAGCAGCGCATTGGCTTGCGACGTCGTCAGCGCCACTCCGGCGCCCGTCTCCAGGCGCAGCTTCAGCACATCGAGCTGCGCGGCGCTGTCCCCAGCGATCCCTTTGTGGCTCACGGCGATTCGCAACACATCGTCCCGCCGCCCTTCCATCAGCGTCCCCGGCGCGGTGTCCGCCGTCGCCAGGGCCGTCTGGCCGCCCAGATTTCGGTAAACGATCACCCGCGAGCTCCCAATCGCATTGGCCACGAAGTCCACCGTGCCGTTCTGGTCGAGGTCGCCCGCGGCCAGTTCCCGCCCCAGGCTCGCGCTCCCCAGCACCCGCTGGTTGGTCGTCAGCGCCCCAAAGTTCCCAGCGCCAAGATTCTCGCACCAGAAGACGGTGCCCGCCGTCGGTCCCACCGCGACAACATCCAGCCGTCCGTCCGAGTCCACGTCCCGCAACAGCACCGAGGAACACCCACTGGCCAACTGCGTGACATCGTTTGCCACCGAGGAAAATCGCGGACTCACTCCAATCGCATTCTGCGCAAACCACCGCACCGTGGTGGTCGCATTCGGCGTCCCCCCCGCGACCACATCCACCAACCCATCCCCATTGATGTCCCCCATCGCCGCCGACCGCGCGAAGCTGACCGCGTTGCTGATGATCTGCCGGCTCCCAAAGCTCCCTCCCCCGAGATTCCTGAACCACGCCACCGTGTTGTCCGGAGAACTGGTCACCAACAGGTCTCTCAGCCCATCCTGATCCAGGTCCACGCCCTGCACCGAGGTCGGGTCGCCCCCGGCCGTCGAGACCACCACTTTGCTCCCAAATCCTCCGACCAGATTCGGCACCCAGCCCACCGCAGCATTCGGATTCGCCGACAAATACAACACATCTGGTCGCCCATCCCCATTCATGTCCGCGATCGCCACGCGGGTGCTGGTGGCCACGCCTCCCGTGACCACAGACTGATTGGCCGTCTCGTTTCCAGTGACATAGCCAAATTGCGCCACAGGATTGCTCCCCCCAAGGTTCGGCGTCCACCGAATCTCCGACCCGAGAGAATAGACCACGTCGGGACGCCCATCCAAATTCAGATCCCCCACGGCCACATTCGTGAAAAAATTCGTCGTGACGTTGCTGGTCACCAAGTACTGCACGCTGGCAAAGGTCCCATCTCCGTTATTCCGATACCACAGCACCTTGTCGATGGCCCCACCCACATTCAGTCCGCTGGCCACGATATCACTCCAGCCGTCCCCATCGATATCCGCCACCGCCACCCCATCCGGACTGCTCACCGTCGGACTTAAGTTCACCGCCGTCGGAAGGAACGTCCCGTGAATCGCCGCAACGGCTTCTACCGGTAAAAAGCCCAAGCACAGGATGGCCAGTGCAGGGATCGCCAAGAGCTGTGATCTGCCGCCCAACCGGTATGGACGTCGCTTGGCGGGCGCCGCCGGTAAAGGTTTATTCATGAGTGAGCAGTAGTCAGCCTCACGAAAGGGGTGAACTGGCTGCGCTGATCCGAAGAACTTCCACCACAGCCATTTCCCAGATCGGACAGCACAGCCCACGAACTCGGAGGAATCGCGCGGCTTTGGATAGTTGACCGAGACGGCTTGCTTGGATCGCCGGTCATTGCTGGATGCGCCTAGGGGGTTCCAGCGATGTCCAAAAAGGAGCTCAGCTCGGAGTTGGCGATTATCGGCAGAGTATCCGTACGGATTTGGGTACGGCTCTATGTCTGGGGGATACACGAGCACAGGGGGTTTTTACGGACGACAACCGGACGCGCCCGAATTCACGGCCGGGAGGCGGTGGCGGATTGACCTACGGACTGCTCACCAGGCAAGGGCCGGTGTAGGTCCCACCGATGGCGAGATAGCGTCCCTGAAGGTAGGATGGCACTTGAATCGTGTTGCCACGGTAACAGATCGTGACCAGCGCGGTGCTACCAGCAGCTTGAATGGCGCTCTGGAACGCACCGATGCCGATTGCAGCGGAAAGCGCCAAGAGGAATAGACGAGTGGATTTCTTCATGGTGTGTGAGGGTGACTTACAATTTCGAGGGCGAGACTAGCGAGGATGTTGATACTATTTTGGTCAGCTTTTCGCAAGTTACCGTCTAGTGACGATTGGATGCGCGCTCTTCGCGGCGGCGGGCATTGGCCCGGCGGCGCTCACGCCATCCGGCGAGGCCGAAGAGTGCCATGCCGATCGCGATGCCGGTTGGTTCTGGCACTGGCACGATCTGGCCGTTGGCTCCGAAGACCGCGGAGCCGAAGTTGGTCAAACCATTGTCACTGAAGAACGTGATCTGACTGAGTTGCAAGGAGGTGAGCGCGGTGTTGTCGGTGCCGAAGAACACTTGATCGAGTTCCGCCCCGCCGTTACCGCCGCCAGCGTAGAGCGTGTCACCACTCCAGTTCCAGATGTGCAGC